>JBCCTX010000212.1:0-13344 GCA_039197765.1 Bacteroidota bacterium | reverse complement strand
TTTCAGAAAATGGGACTACAGCGCCGCAGGCGCTTATTTTGTTACTATCTGTACAGATCAAATGCGATGTTTCTTTGGATACATCAAAGACGAGCCTGTATTACTTACAGGCGTAGGGACGGATGATCATCCGTCCCTACCGTACCCAAATGTTGATGCCTATCTCAATACAACACAAATTGGCCGAATGGCTTGGAAGTATTGGAGGGAGATCCCCCAACATTATCCTTTTGTAGTCTTAGATGCATTTGTAATAATGCCTAATCACCTACATGGCATACTCATTTTTGACAAACCGCCAAATAAAGAATGGAAGCCCAATACCTTTGGTCCGCAAAAAGGTAACCTCGGAGATGTAATTCGCCAATACAAAGGAACCGTAAAACGAACTACCAATAAGGCTTCACTACCTTTCAAATGGCAGGGAAAATATTTTGATCGGGTTATCAGAAACGCAAAAGAAATGAAAAAAGCCCAAGAATATATATGGAGTAATCCCGGTCGGTGGAAAGAGAAAGAAGGATCTGCAAAAAAGATATTTGAGGACGTAGAACATTCCTTCAAAAACCTCTAAGATAGAACCCTAACCCACCTAGTTCTACAAGCCATTCGGTGTGGAAAAGCGCATCTGGATATAATCATATACCTTACTTACCCGAAGATTGGTTGTGGAAGGGCCTGTACGTATATACAATGCATCTTCTTTGTGATCGCGGTAATAGGCTGGAAGGGTAGCTGCCTCACAGTCTACACGCAGGATATACTTTGCATCGATTTCTTCAATCTCAAATCGGATAAATTTCAAATGTATGGCGCCTATATGGTCTTTAATCTGGTTGGTGAGGTGAAGAAGCATTTTGTCGTGGCTAAGGAAGCGCTCTTCTCCAATTCCCAACACCTCTCCATCATCTTGAACACCCACCAATAAAGTACCTCCACGAGAGTTGAGAAAAGCCGTAATGGTTTTAAGGATAGCGCGCTCAGTGAGTTTATCATTTCGCTGCTTCTCAACATCCCATCGGATGTTTGACTTAAATTCCACATAGTCATTTTCTCCTCCTTGAATCAACTCCTGAGTAGATATCTGCTCTCTTGAACGAAGGTAATTCGTTACCTTCTTAGCTAGAGACCGAATAATTTTTAAGGAAACACTAGGGGGAACTACCTGGTCATTAAATAATGCATTCCCATTAAAGGCTAATAGACTGGATTCCTGTAGGGCTCGGATACTCCCGGTGCGCACATTCTCATTGATTACGGCTATCTCCCCAAAGAGGTCTCCTCGCTTGAAAGTCTTAACCTGATTGTTGCGCAAATACAAAATAAAAGACCCGGATTCTACTAGGTAGAAATGCCGGGCCTCTTGATTCATCGCAAATACCAATTGATTAGGCTCGTACTGTTGTCGCTCCATAATTCTCATGAGAAAATCGAGCTCCTCTTTACTGAGACTTGAAAAAATTGGATTATTTGCGAGTATTTCGTGCATAAAAAGAAAGAATTAGCAAACTCCTATTATATCAATCTCCTGTAGGAGTAGGTTCTTTCAGTATGATAGCATCAACCTGTTTCTCTCGAACCATTTCATTGATTTCAGGTAATTTAGTAGTTTTCAATTTATCCCAATTAGAAAGCTCCGCATCAATTTTACCTTTTACTTCTTCAAAGAAGGCTTGTGCCTGAGCTGTGGGAGGGAAATTTCCATATCCACTTAAGGACCCTACATGAGCTAGTTTATTGTTTAGCTTGATCGGAAAATTCAATGGGTCCTGTCGACTTTGGTTTTTTGTTTGGTACAATGTTTTTTCAATCTCAGTCATTTCCTTATCGAAAGCCTCACAGGCTTTTACGATTTCTTTGTATGTACTGTCTGTCTTAATTTTATCGGTTAACATCTTCAGTTGGGTACGTGCTTCACGGATATCCGTAATGGTTTGATGGGTTTCAGAGAGCTTATCCCGAACCTGTATCAAAAAGTCAAACTGCTGCTGGAGCTCTGCTAATGAGGAGGAAGACCTAGGGTCTTTCAAGATTTCAAAGCTTTGCTCCATAGAATCTGAACCAACCGTCAAACGTACTTTGTAGGTTCCAGGGACCGCCTGGGGACCTGTAGTCCTTCCAGCCCACATGATTAATCCATCAAAACTCTTGGCATCTGCATAACGCATATTCCAGTTGAACACGTTCATCCCTGTCTTTACAGATAGTTTATCCCTTTTATCCTCTGCCTTTGTACTAAATCTTTTAATAAGCTTACCATTCAGCTCCAAGAACTCGAGAGAAATTTCTTGCTCATCCTCTGGAGTATCTGCCAAATAAAAATAAGTCAGAACCCCCCCCGGATGATTCTCCCCCTCTGTTTTGGATGCGCCTCCTCGAAACCTTCCTCCTCCTCCCATGCGATAGCTAGCCATCGGCTGAAATAAGTGGTAAGAAGAACTGGCCACCTCTTCAGTTAGTTGATGAAGGGGTGTAAGATCATCAATCATCCAGATACTTCTACCTTGGGTAGCTGCAATAAGATTATCATTTTTTATGGCTAAGTCTGTGATGGGTACAATGGGCAAATTGAGTTGAAAGGGTTTCCAACTGTAGCCGTCGTCAAAGGAAATATACATTCCCGTTTCTGTACCAGCGTACAAAAGCCCTTTTCGATCAGGATCAGCACGGACCACACGAGTAAAATGTGTTGGATCTATTCCAGCGATCATCTTCCGCCAAGACTTACCATAGTCTGTTACATGATATAAATAAGGCTGATAGTCGCCCAGCTTATATCTCGTACCTGCAACATAGATTGCCCCTTTATTAAACGGATCTGGCTCAACGCTATTGAACATCATCCATTCAGGAACCTGACTTGATGTAACATTCTCCCAATTGTCTCCTCCGTCCTTACTCACATGCAGCAATCCGTCATCAGAAGCTGCCCAAAGTAGGTTTTCCTCATAGGGGGATTCGCAGGCTGCAAATATGGTACAATAGTATTCTACTCCTGTATTATCTTGAGTTATGGGTCCCCCTGAGCTGACCAATTTAGCTGAATCATTTCGCGTCAAGTCCGGACTGATCAATTTCCAGGATTGACCTCCATTTGTTGAAACATGCATATGATTGGATGCCGTGTATAGCTTATTTTTGTCATGGGGGGAGAAGAAAATGGGGAAATTCCATTGGAACCTGAATTTCATCCCTTCTGCTCCATAGCCCATGGGGTTATCTGGCCAGACGTTAACTGCACGAGTTTCTTTCGTCCGGTGATTTACTCGGGTCAAAAATCCACCATAGCTACCTCCATAAACAATGTCGTTATCATTGGGGTCTGGGGCTAAATGGGCGGACTCCCCACCAGCACTAGGCTCCCAGTCTCTTTCCCCAATATTTCCTCCATCTGTCCGATGGCGTATCCGTAGAGTAGAATTGTCTTGTTGCGCTACATATATGCGGTAAGGAAAATCATCATCTGTAACTACCCTGTAAAATTGGGCTGTAGGTTGGTTGTAATAAGTAGACCAGTTCTCTCCTGCATCATAGCTCACTTGAGCGCCCCCATCGTCTGCCATGATCATCCGTTGATTGTCTTCTGGTGCAATCCACATATCGTGGTGGTCTCCATGGGGTGCATTTGAGGCTTTGAATGTCTTGCCACCGTCTGTAGACTTGTGATATGCTACGTTTACGACATACACAATATTTTCATCTTGCGTGTCTGCAAAAATGCGGGAGTAGTACCAAGCACGCTGTCTTAACGCTCGACTTTGATTGGTTTTCTGCCAAGTAGCCCCTCCATCATCTGAGCGAAAAACGCCCCCTTCTTTCGCTTCAATTATGGTAAACACTCTATTGGGATTTACGGGGGATACGGAAACTCCAATAATCCCCAAGGGCCCTTTGGGCAACCCTTGGTTACCAGAAATTTTCGCCCACGTATCTCCACCATCTACACTTTTCCATAAGTCGGACCCTTCGCCTCCACTAGATAAGTCGTAAGGCGTACGACGAATTCGCCAGGTACTAGCAAATAAAACCCGTGGATTGGAAGGATCGATGCATAGGTCAACGGCTCCCGCGTCTGCATTGGCAAAGAGAATTTTCTCCCAATTTTTTCCTCCATCCTTTGATCGGTATACGCCTCGCTCTTCACTGGATTGGTAGAGGTCTCCCATAACGGCTGCATATACCAAATTGGGATCATCTGGGTGAATCTGAATCTTGGGAATGTGCCGAGAATTTTCAAGTCCAATGTGTTTCCAGGTTTTACCCGCGTCAACACTTTTGTACATCCCATAACCATAAGAAACATTCCCCCTTACAGTTACTTCTCCTCCTCCTACATAAAGCACATTGTTATCCGACTGGCTTACAGCTACTGCTCCGACAGAGCCGCCAAAGTATCCATCAGAAATATTCTCCCAAGTTGATCCTCCATCCTGGGTACGCCAGACCCCTCCTCCTGTAGCACCCATGTAAAATAAAGTGGGTTTTCCAGGCACACCTGTGACAGCTGCGGATCGCCCTCCACGAAAAGGTCCCACAAGTCTCCACTCAAGGGCATTGTACAAGGAGTCGTCAAAACTTACCTCAGAAGGGCTCAGGTCAATTTGAGCTTTTCGTTTCTTTTGTGCTTGTAGGGAAACTAAGCACCCTATTAACGCAAGCGCACATACTGCACTTTTCCATTGGTGATGGTATCTCATTGTTTGCTGGGTTTTTCATTAAAGATAAAAGGAGGGGAGGAATATCTCAAATTTCCCTAGTTTTGTAAAATGGGACACGTAGTAGCCATCATAGGAAGACCCAATGTGGGAAAATCAACCTTATTCAATCGATTGATTGAAGAAAGGAAGGCCATAGTAGATGATCTGAGTGGAGTTACCCGAGACCGTAATTACGGTGAAGCAGAATGGGGAGGAAAAACCTTTACCGTTATTGACACAGGGGGCTACGTACCTGATTCTGAAGATGTGTTTGAAGCAGCAATAAGGGAACAGGTACATATAGCCATGGATGAAGCCGACGTACTAATTTTCATGGTAGATACGATCGCTGGCCCTACTCCGCTTGATAAGTCTTTTGCACACATTGTAAGAAGAAGCCCTAAAAAGGTAATTCTTGCTGCCAATAAAGTAGATAATTTCAGTAGAATTGACGAAACCTATGCCTTCTACGAGCTGGGACTAGGAGATATTATGCCAATCTCTGCTGCAAATGGCTCTGGAACGGGAGAGCTCTTAGACGCAGTTGTAAAATTACTACCGGAATATGAGGAACCGGTGAACGAATTACCGGGTGTACCGAGAATTGCTGTCGTAGGCAGACCTAATGTTGGAAAATCGAGCTTGGTAAATGCCTTACTTGGAAGAGATGCCAATATTGTCACCCCCATAGCAGGTACTACCCGGGATAGTGTAGACACGCGCTATACTGCTTTCAATCAGGATGTCATCTTGGTAGATACAGCCGGCCTTAGAAAGCGGGCGAAGGTGAAGGAAAATATTGAATTTTACTCCACACTGAGAACGATACGAGCCATAGAAACCTGTGATGTAGCACTACTGATGATTGATGCACTCCAGGGCTTAGAACAGCAGGACCTAAGTATATTAACACAGATCATTAAGCATAAAAAGGGGCTGGTTATTTTGGTAAATAAATGGGATCTAGTTGAAAAAGAAACTTACACAGCAAGAGATCAGGAAAAGGTGATTCGAGATAAGATCGCTCCTTTTACAGACGTTCCCATCCTATTCGTATCTGCCCATGAACGCCAAAGACTTCTGAAATCCTTGGAAATCGCGATGAAGGTCTTCGAAAATAAATCCCGAAAAGTATCTACTTCTAAGTTGAACGAGGTTATGTTAGGAGCTATTGAGCGCCATCATCCTCCAGCAGTCCGTGGCCACTTAATCCGCATCAAGTATGCGACCCAGATTCCTGCGAGTGTACCCACTTTTCTATTTTTTGCCAATCAGCCTAAATTAATTCCTACCTCTTACCAGCGATATTTGGAGAATCAACTACGAAAGAACTTTGACTTCACAGGGATTCCAATTCAGGTATACTTTAGGAAGAAGTAGAATACGAAAAGTATAAAAAGTGAACAAGATTTCAAGCACAGTCAGGTGCCTGTTTAAGGACTTGAAGAATTATTTGAATAATAATACTCTTACAATCTCGCCAATAGCTCCTCCTTCTTATTCTCATATTCTATAAACGTGAGCTTTCCATCATTGTAGCGATCATATAGCATATCTATGGTGCGCATGATTTCATCTCTCATATTGAGCCAGTCCAATTCAGTTGTACTATAGCCTGAGTAGTCTCTCACCTTTTTCATTTGGATATCAGACTTAGGATCAAAGGTTCTAACTGACTCGAAGAGTCTTTTTAAGGATTTGGCAACTTGCTCGTTCTTAACAGAAAACTTGTGTGGGACTAACTGAGCGTTTTGATTGACAAAAATGGTAATTCTGCTCCCATCATTTTGAAATTCTTTCACATCCTCCAAGAGAAAAGATCCTTCTGGATAATAACAAGATTCCCGCGTGATCAATACATACCCTGAGCTAAACAAGCCTCCATATTCATGCATAGCCAATACATCTGAAGGACTATTAATCCTCCGGTCTTTCAGCAATAACTTACCTAATCTAACAGCGGGTAGATTAGGTGCTTTAAACATATTATTTCTGTCATCCGTTGGGAATTTATCCTTGATCAGATCTGTGTAATTCATGAAATTTCCAAGCATTAAGTCTAGGGGTGATGCCCTCCCTGCCAAGTTACAGAAAACCCTAAATTTTCAAAGTCTGATAAAAAATGTCCTATAAACCTCCGTTTTACTTTGCTTAACTTAGCAATCCACTCCATTACCCTTTTCCACAAAACCGCTGTAAATTGCTATATTGTATTTTCTTTAATTGAAGTTATCGAGTTTTAGGGGTAACTCTAAAACCCATAAACCCTTAAGTCATATCTCATGTTTCAAAATTTTTTCAAAGAGTGGAAACAAGATTTTCCTTCGGGACTGATCGTATTTCTGGTAGCTATTCCTCTCTGCCTTGGAATTGCGCTGGCCTCTGGTGCACCTCTTTTTTCCGGTATTATCGCGGGAATCATAGGAGGTATTGTCGTCACACTTGTGAGCGACTCTCCGCTCGGAGTAAGTGGCCCAGCAGCTGGATTGGTAGCCATTGTACTTGTTGCCATCCAAGATTTAGGCTTTGAGGCTTTTCTATTGGCTGTAAGTGTAGCAGGGTTAATCCAGCTTGTCCTAGGTTTTTTGCGGGCGGGAATCATCGGATACTACTTCCCATCTTCTGTAATTAAGGGAATGCTTGCTGCTATTGGGTTGATTATTATCCTTAAGCAGATCCCTCATGCCCTAGGATATGATCAGGACTATGAGGGAGATCTAGCCTTCTGGCAGAAAGATGGGTTTAATACCTTTACGGAAATTGGGCATGCTATGGAGCTATTCACTCCTGCGGCTATCATCATTAGCCTTATTTGCTTAGCCATATTGATACTATGGGAGAGGCCCTTCATGAAGAAAGTTAAGGCTTTCAGCATTATTCAAGGACCTCTGGTTGCGGTGTTAGTAGGAATCGTTTTAAACCTAGTGTTCAAAGGAATTCCCAATTTAACTTTAGAACCTGAACACATTGTCGCCCTACCAGTGGCTTCTGATTTCTCAGGGTTTGTCAACCAATTTACGCTACCAGACTTCAGTGCCATAACAAATCCAGGTGTATTCACTGCTGGGGTTACCCTAGCTATTGTAGCAAGCATAGAATCCTTACTATGTGCAGAAGCTACCGATAAACTCGATCCATATAAGCGCACCACAAACCTTAACCGTGAGCTTAAAGCTCAGGGTGTTGGCAACTTGCTATCTGGTCTTATTGGGGGACTTCCTGTAACACAGGTTATCATCCGTAGTTCAACCAATATTCAATCAGGAGGAAAAACCCGTGCTGCCTCTTTTTTCCACGGAATCTTATTACTTGTATGTGTTGCTACGATCCCTCGCTTTCTCAACTTAATCCCCTTGGCAAGTCTGGCGGCCATACTTCTAATGGTGGGCTACAAACTAGCCAAACCCTCTAAGTTCAAGGAAATGTATAAGCTTGGATGGACGCAGTTTGCCCCATTCGTAATAACCATCGTCGCCATTTTATTAACGGATCTATTAATTGGTATTGGTATCGGTCTAGTGGCTTCGGTTTTCTTTATCCTTCAAAATAACTACCGCAATTCCTACTGGCTGCATGATGAACCTACCCAAGACGGTTCAAGGATTCGCCTGGTACTTTCCGAAGATGTTTCCTTCCTGAACAAAGGAAGCATTCTCAAAACCCTTAAAGAAATCCCCCCCAAATCAAGTGTTTTGATCGATGCAAGTGATTCCGTCCATATTGATCAAGATGTATTAGACATTCTCGAAGACTTTAAAACCAAAGCGAAGTTCAAAGAAATAGATTTAGAAATTCGAGGAATTGGAGAGGACAAAGAAGTTTCCCCTCGACCTGTCAAGGAAGTGCTAGCCTCCGCTCAGAAAGTGGGGAAAGGTAAAAACCTTAACTTTGGGCAAAAAGACCCCAAACTGGATTCTATTCCATAAATTTTTTTAGAAAAAATCGAATATTTTGAGGAGGTCTCTATCATTTGGAGACCTCCTTTTTTACATTATCTGTAACTTTACTGGCATAAATGCTTTACTTATGCTTGTAAAAACCTATGGAAGCGCTGTAGAAGGCATTCATGCCCAACTCATCACAGTTGAGGTGAATGTCGCCCCAGGAGATTTTGGTATTATCATCGTTGGCCTCCCAGACAATGCCGTAAAAGAGAGCTGGGCTCGCATTTTTACCGCTTTTCGCAATACGGGATGGGATCCTCCCCGCAAAAAGGTTACGGTAAACATGGCCCCTGCAGATTTGAGGAAGGTAGGATCTGGCTACGACCTTTCTATTGCTTTGGGTATTCTGGCTGCAGATGAGCAAATACAAGCACCAGAATTACATCGATATGTTATACTGGGAGAGCTTTCCCTGGATGGCTCCCTTCAACCCGTTAAAGGTGTACTACCCGTGGCCATTGAAGCACGCCAGCAGGGATACAAGGGCTTAATCCTTCCTAAACACAATGCAAGTGAAGCCGCCATTGTCAATCAATTAGATATCATCGGCGTAGAAAACCTAGGGGATGCGGCTGCCTTTGTTTCTGGGGAAAAAGAAATACCCCCTATAAAAAGGGACACGCGAGAAATCTTTTTCCATGCACAACAGGAATTTCCTTTTGACTTCAGTGATGTAAAAGGGCAGGAAAATGTCAAACGAGCCATGGAGGTTGCAGCAGCTGGTGGGCACAATGTCATTCTGATAGGCCCACCTGGAGCGGGAAAGACGATGCTTGCTAAGCGAATGCCCAGTATCTTACCTCCCCTCTCCTTACACGAAGCATTGGAAACTACCAAAATACATTCTGTGGTTGGGCTTTTGGAATCAGGTGCTTCGCTAGTTGCGCACCGCCCATTCCGATCTCCCCATCACACGATCAGTGATGTTGCTCTTGTGGGTGGGGGGGGAGTCCCTCAACCTGGAGAAATCAGCTTGGCTCACAATGGCATCCTCTTTCTGGATGAGCTTCCTGAGTTCAAACGAACAGTCTTGGAAGTCCTAAGACAACCCCTGGAAGACCGTAGGATAACCGTTTCTCGTGCGAAAGTGACGGTAGACTATCCCGCCAACTTTGTTTTGGTTTCCAGTATGAATCCGTGTCCCTGCGGTTACTACACCCACCCCGAGCGAGACTGCGTATGCAGCCCTAACCAAATTCAGCGTTACCTGGGGAAAATTTCTGGTCCGCTCCTTGACCGGATTGATCTACACATAGAAGTAGTCCCCGTTCCTTTTGAAGAACTCTCCTCTCGGGAAACGGGAGAACCCAGTACGGATATACGAGCGCGCGTGACGACCGCTCGGGCGCGCCAGGTTGAACGCTTCCAAGACAATCCCGGTGTATATTCCAATGCGATGATGTCGCCTACCCTGACTCGAAGGCTCTGCCCCATTGATAAGATGAGCGAAAATTTACTCAAAGTAGCTATGAAGAAGTTGGACCTGTCTGCTAGGGCATTTGACCGCATTTTGAAGGTAGCTAGGACAATTGCCGATTTAGCGGATGAGGACATGATTGCCCCTGAACACATCGCAGAGGCAATTCAGTATCGAAGCCTGGACCGGGAGAGTTGGGGGGGATAAACAGATAATTTCGCGGTCCAATAATAATCTAGGCTTTTTCTTTTATGGGTTTACACAAAAAACAATACCTTTACTCAAACTTGCTGATTCCATGGGAAATACCAATACCCAAAATACATTTATAGATGCACTTTTACTATGGTTAGAGGCGCATTTTGACGATTCTTACCACGTTATGAGAACCCCAGTAACCCTTACTTTTGAGCACAATACCTCTCGAGTTGCCATGCTTTCCATGCTGAGAGAGGAGCGAGTACCTGAGCCTTCTTTTAAGGGCAATGTTCTCATCAACATACCAGATCTCGTTATACAGGTAGATACTTCCGAGGAACTATCGGATATTTCGAATCCGCTGGAATACTATATTTCCCAAACCCAAGACTTGATGGATATTGGGGTACAGAAGGTCCTTTGGGTCCTATCGCTTACAGAAAAAGTTATTATTGCCGATTCGGGTAAGCGATGGGTTATTGCAGACTGGGCTGAGGATATAGAAGTACTGCACGGAATCTCGTTGAATTTGAGAAAAATTCTTAATACTTGAGTAAATAATCCTTCTTGCCTCGTTTGATTATGCCAAAGGTTCAACTACCTTGGCCATAAGGAAATCGAATACTTGAGTTCTCAATTTTTCGTCGAGCATTCCATCGCCATGCCGGAAGAAACCTTCTGAAGGCTCGAAACCTTCCATAAGATTCCCTGGAGCACAATGCCTTTGAGAATCATACATAATCACGAAGTCATTCTCATCCCCCAGGAATTTATCTACTAATGTTTTCTCAATTATTTTCCAGGCCCCCTTTTTTAAGTTGAGTGTATGGTCCTCGCTAGCAGAATAATTATTTGCGAAAGGAAAAGAGTAGAGACCTTGTATGGTATGGCTCTTAATGAGTTCATTTTCTACTGATCCCCTGACTTGCATTTTTAGACTTGGGAGTCTATGCACTACTGCTACTGGTAGAGAAGTTATCCATCCATAGGATGCCTTAAATCCCGGACTAAATAAATTTAGCAGGGAAAGTAGAAATTCGATTCCCTTTTTAAGCTTCTTTCCATGTATAGGGTCTACATAACCACAATGCCCAGAAGCCACCGTAACTATCTTCTCGATATTTAAGTTAAATTCATCCTTCCCAATAGGGGCTCCACCTGTTTTTTCACTGGCAATAGTGTACTTCCCACTCCCCACTAAGGCCATGAATTTCGCTAGCATTCCTCCTCTACTACAGGCTATTACAGAAGTAGGATGGGTAAATGCATGGGAACCTAGTCCTAACGCCTTGTGTAAGTAGACAATATTCTCCTCGGCACTATGAAAAATTGAGTCGTGCTCAAGGGCAATTATCTGCTCAAATTTTTCTCCTTTCATCATAGCAAGGTCAAACCAATTGGGTAAACCTTGGATTTGCATCATGAAATATTTGAAGGACCCATCCCACTCTACAAGCTTTTTTTCTCCTCTTTTACCCTTACGCTTTGGCTTGTTTCGCTTTTTCAAGGTTCGAACAAAATTGCCTGGAACTAGGATTAGGGTTTTCTTGTTGTAGTCAATCTGTTTTGCTTCAATAGGCCGGAATGGGTTTTTACGACTGGGATCAGGGTCATAAACAGTTATCTGATAGCTACTAGAAAAATGCTTTTGCACGGGTTCTGAGGAGGTTAAATGGTCTAAAAAAACCCTTACATAGGCTTCCTCATCCAAATTTTCTTCTCTCCTTTTGCGTTTTGCAAACTTTCTAGCTTTTCGTATCGCCTTGTTTCGTTCGGATGGGATGAGACTAATTCGATAAAGTTTGGGCTTTTTCTTAGAGCTTTCAAACCCCTCTTCCTGCTTTTCAGCTACTTCTAAAATGTTGGAAAACAGTTTCCCTTGTAAATGGCTCATTCCGCTTTCAAACCCGTCATCTTCTGAATCTTCAAGTGGGATATCTGGCATAAACATATACTCGAATTCCTCCTCTTCATCCTCATCTTGTATAACAAAGATCTCTGAAAGCAGAATTTCTGTCTCTTCGGGAAGAACGGATACGCCTTTTGCGTCAAGATTTTTCTGAACTTCAGGCGAGAACTTCTTAGGAGGAGAAACATAAAGAGGAACTTCTTTTTGTCTTGAAAGGCTTTCCACAGCCTCTTCATCAAAACAAAGTTGAATAGACTCAATCGAATTGGGAAATAAGGTATTGCCCTCGTCTTGCTCCCAATCTACGTGCCGATGCTCTATGGTAATGCTTCCAGCTAGCTCTACATGTCCCTCAACATACAACTCTGCAACATTTTCCTTCTCCGTACTTTCAAATCCTTCTTCTTCGGGATAAATGGGGAGTTTTATTTTTTTAGTCTTGACGCTGCTTTCAAATCCAGAGGAAATTTCGTCAAAGGGGAGATCACTAAGTGAATAGGTAATAGGCGTTTTCATTTGAATTAGGTATATGGGCTTTTTTAAAATGTATCTTACATTGTACGTTTCAATCTAATGAATGATTCCAAAAAAATCATATTTTTTTACCTAAATCTTGAAATAAAAAAGGGATGGCATTCACCATCCCTCCCACAATATCACCTGCACCGTTCCATCTCTATTTGCCTCTTACTGGCCTAGGCCAAACCTACTTTGTATTTCCCCAAGGGGATTTCTTTTCTATGTATATAAAGTGCAATTACACTACTCAGTAGGGTAATAACCGCCAGTGTAAATAACGCACCCCCATCATTATTGAACACAATTCCGATAGTAGTCACATGTGCTCCAATCGCTCCTACCATAAGCCCAATCCCTCCAATTGCTCCTAGCCATGCGGTACTTGGTACTAACAATAATATGGCAACAATTAATTCAGCTACCCCTAGCCCAATTCTCCCCCAAGGTTCTACGCCTAGCTGTGTGAATAATGCTACACTTTCTGGAGCTGCGGTAAATTTAAAAAAGAGGGTTTGAAGCAAAATTACTGCTGCTACCACTCGGGTAATCCAGGAAACAATTTTTTGAGATTTCATATTCGTTTAGGTTACATGATACAATTCAAAGAACGTGATTGAGCGACTGAGGTTGAGCCGTCTAGCTGACAGTGTCAGTGAATTG
>JBCCTX010000211.1:0-13352 GCA_039197765.1 Bacteroidota bacterium | reverse complement strand
CGACTATTTAACTATTCAACCTTCAAGCCAGGAACTCTTTCTGGCATTTTTTACCACCGACTACGGACCACCGACTACCTACCCCTCCTACCCAGAACTCTTTTCGACACTGACTATGGATGACTTATTTATGGTAGACGCTGAGGAACCCTGAACTCACAACTTAAAGTGTGAATTATTCGACTCTCTAACTCAGACTACCGACTACCGACCACCGACTATCTACCTATTTTTAACCCTGAACGCTTATCCTCTTCAACCTAGAACCCATTTCGACACTGACTTTTTAGGACGGAATATGACGGACACTGAGAAAACTTGAACTTGTAACCTAAGCTGTGGACTATCGACTATTTAACTATTCAACCTTCCAGCCAGGAACTCTTTCTGGCATTTTTTACCACCGACTACGGACCACCGACTACCTAACCCTCCCACCCTGAACCCTTTTCGACGCTGACTTTATAGGACGGATTATGACGGACACTGAGAAAACTCGAATTCGCAACCTAAACTGTGGACTATCGACTATTTAACTATTCAACCTTCGAGCCAGGAACTCTTTCTGGCATTTTTTACCACCGACTACGGACCACCGACTACCTAACCCTCCCACCCTGAACCCATTTCGCCACAGAGGATCGTACCTTTCAAGGCTTTATGATCTATTTTATGGGCTTTCCACATATCTCTAAGATTTAAAATAATACCCCCTATAACCTTGGCTGGGGCTGAGAGATAAAGAAAACTGTGGACTATTAAACTATGGACCCTTTACACGTATCCATTTTCCACCTTTTCGTATATTCGTTCCAAGCAACTCATATCGATGCATTGCGTTCATATAATTGATTTTCGAACGAACACTATGTTTAGGTTCTTACTTGTGTGTGTATTTGCCTTCCCCTTGGGGAAAGAACTCTCTGCTCAGAAACTGCTGGCGGTGGAAAATCCCTATGCATTGAAGCGGGAACTTTATCGCCCCGGAGATATCCTCAAATTTAAAAGCAAGGGAAATAAACGCTGGTTTGAAGGCATGATTGAAACGGTGTATGACTCCTCTGTAGTGGTTGTCAAGCAACTCGTCTATACAGATGGAGAGAATCAACGGAAAGACCTCGTAAAGAACCAAATTCCTTTTCGGGAGATCACCCATGTGAAATACAACGGTGGCTCCAAGTTCAATAGCTTTAAAAAGGTATTCGGGGTGAGTTCCCTGTTAGCTGGTGCATATTTAGTGGGGGTGACCTTAGTAAATGTCATTACCACCCCAGAAGATGAGCGAAATGTGGACGAGGTGGGGCTTTATATCGCTGGGGGCTTTGCGGGGGCAGGGGTTATCTTGTTGGCTACTGCGAAGAACAAACACAAACTGGGAAAAAAATGGCGGATTCGGGCAATGCTGCCGATGACCCCTGAGGAAGAGTTTGGGCCTGGGCCGAAGTAGGGTTAAAGAAAAAATCCCAAGAGAAAGATAGTTTGTAGGCTAAACTCCTTCACTTTTAACATTTTTTCTTAGATCTATTAGGCTATTCTCTTCGGTTGAAATATTTTTGAAAGAATATTCGTTTTGGACATATACAGTTTCTCTTCTCATCGAGTTTAAGCCAACTCAATATTACGAATTTATCCTCTTAACGGCCATAGACTGGGGAAATCTCGCTCAGGCTGAATTATGAAATTTTTTTCCAGTTTCGCCTCGCTCTGCCTGCTATACCTTTTCCCGCAAACCCTTCAGGGTCAGCCTCTTCCTGATTTCATTGTTGTTTCTAATCAGGATACGCTTTGGGGGGAAGTGCGCTTCAATCTTACCCATCCTCACTTTGTAAAGTTTATCCATGCTACTTCTGGAAAAGTGAAAAATTACGGAGCAGAAAATATATTAAGCTTTTCTGAAGAGGGTGTGCCTTATTTCCCAAAAACTTCGGAGAATAACAGTCTTCCAGAGTTTATGAAGCTAGTTGTACAGGGGTATACTAATTTATGGCAAGCTTCTTCTGGTTATTTCCTGGAAAAAGAGGGCAAAATGATTGAACTTAAAAGACCCAATGGAGCTCAAACAGCTGGCTCGGTTAACGACAAAAAATTTCAAGGTATCCTCAAATATAACCTCTCAAACTGTGAGGCGATCTCTTGGAATGCATTTGATAGACTCAAATATTCACAAAAAGAGTTTGCTGAATTGATCAGCCGATATAACAAGTGTATGGATCCCCAGGGAATGCAAAAAAACTTTTTTGTCAAGAAAAGATACATAATTCTAGCTGGAATAGAAGGGGGACTAACAAGGACTCTGGTTACCTGGCTTGAAGAGGATGAACTTTATAATATCACAGAAGAAAATTGGGGCTCTAGGATTGTTGTAGGAGCCTTTATGGAGTTACCCATCAGCAAAAGAATTTCTGGTTTAATTCAGCTTCAGTATAAGCAAGCTGAAACTGAAGTGATTAGTCGTATAACCTCTAGCCTATCTACAACAAGAGGACAACGAAACATATACGAGTTTTCATTTTTAGACATACCCTTCTCTTTGAAATGGAAAGGAGTTGTTTTTGGCAAAAATAGTCTCTTCTTACAGGGAGGGTTTTTGGTAGGCACTGCTTTAGAAAAATCCAATAGATCACAAAATGGTTCTCCTACTTGGCGAGATTCATTTTTTGAAGAGGAAGATATCTTTCTCACCCAAACAGAGCAAAATACTACACGACAAGGACTTCAAATAAGTGGAGGATACGAATACTCTTTTGGTAAACGTAGCTTTATAAGGATAAGCTATATGCTGGAAAAGTCTCAATATCAGGAATATCGGTTTACTATTCAGGGGATGAAATTAGGTGTTGGCCTATAAAATTTGCTAAGGTAAACCCTCTCCTAATACTATTCCCACCCGCTCTACCCCACACAACACACTGTCCCGCATATATTGAACGACTGTTATCCGATTGGGCTTTTCTCCTCCATGCCAAAGCGATTGGGGAAAAATGTAGCGGACGCGTTCATTTCTTCCCACAGGGGGTATCCAATAGCCCATAGAATCTACGACCATAGCTTGCCATAGGGTATCTTGTAAGACGCCATCTGGTTTTTCTACCCAAACTTTTACAAAGAGGTTTCGGTACGCGTAGTCATCAGTGAATTCTACGAAAAGCGCTGGATTCAATTCAGATTCAGCCTGAGGCTTCCAGGAAAGGGTATCTGTAAGGGTCCAACAAGCATTCGGGAATTGGACTTCTTCTATAGCGTTAGGAGAAGTACAACTGACAAACCCTAAGAGCACGATTCCTAGAAATCCTCTATGCATGAATGTTACTTCCTATTCTTCTGTGAAGGGTTCTGCCCGTTGGAATTCCCTCTGGGTTTTCCCCCTCGCTTCCCTTTGGGTTTCCCTTTTTGAGAAGGGGCGTTTCGCTTCTTGTTGGAAGAATTTTGGGGGTTATTCCGATTCGAATTGGAAGGGTTGCGTGGTTTCCCGGAATTCTTCTTGCGTTTGTTACCTTTGCGCCGCCCTTGGTTTCTCCTTTCGCTCTCCTTGGGAAAGGTCTTCCCGACTACATCTACAAAGTCCAAACTGGCTTCTTTCGCAGCTACGGGTGAATCCAACATAACGGACCTTCCCAAAGATTCTGGAATGGTTCCACTTTCTACTGTTTCCAGTAGCTTCTTCACATCTTCGACCATAAGGGGATACCAGGTGGATTCATTATCGTAACTGAACCACATTTTGCGCTTGAAGATATCCGTCTTTTGGAGTCGGGCTTTTCCTCGTTGAGTAGGGATCATGTCGATGTTTGGAAAATCATCCAGGGCATCCATGTAGGCATCCAACTCAAAGTTCAGACAGCATTTGAGTCGTCCACACAAACCCGAGATTTTCATCGGGTTTAGGGAAAGATTTTGATAGCGCGCTGCGTTGGTGCTCACAGTCTTGAAATCCGTGAGCCAAGTTGAGCAACACAACTCTCTTCCACAGGAGCCTATACCCCCTACCAAACCTGCTTCATGGCGAAGCCCAATTTGCTTCATTTCCACTCGTATACGGAATTCCCGCGCCAGCACTTTGATCAATTCCCGGAAATCTACCCGGTGATCTGCGATGTAATAAAAGATCGCTTTAGAGTTGTCGCCTTGGAATTCCACATCGCTCAACTTCATGTTGAGGCCGAGATCTTCAATGATTACGCGCGAGCGAATGCGCGTTTCGTTATCTCTTTTGCGCACTTCCTCGAATTGCTCGAGGTCGCGCTCATTTGCTTTTCTAAAAATGCGGGGAAGATCTGCGGGAGACTTGCCGAAGTTTTTTTTCCTCATCTGTAGGCGAGCCACAACGCCGCCTAGCGATAAGGTCCCAATATCGTATCCACGATCAGATTCTACTACTACCCTATCTCCTAGATAAAGCCGTAAACCGTGGACATTTCTATAAAACCCCTTTCGGGTGTTCTTAAAACGAACTTCGTATACATTATCTGCCTCTGTTAAATCAGGAGACAGCATGTTTCCAAGCCAGTCGAAGGTGTTTAATTTGTTGCAACCACCTGTTGCACATCCACCCTTCCGACCACATCCCGTAGAATCACAGCCCCCACTACCACAAGAACCGCATCCCATATGTTTCTACAGTTAAAATATAAGTGTCTGACGAAAATATATGCTGAGCAAATTGCCAGACAGAACCCTAATATACAGTAACTCTGCTAAGTTATGCAAATCGTCCAAATAAAATTTATCAAGCGTAAGAAATCCGAATTTCAGGAGCTATGCTTTCCCTCTAATGCTTTGAGCTGATAGTCCAGGAATCGGAAATACTTTTTGCTGTTAAAGGAATTCTCATATTGACTCATTAACTCCTTGGCGAGCTGGTTCTGGCTTCTGCGAAGCAATTCAAAAATGGATCGCGTGAGGAATAAGTCATGGACCTCTCCCTCTAGCAGGGTATCCGCTACCGCCAATTGCATTTCTATTTCATTGGGATCCTTATCTCGCTCTGAGTTTTCCAGGTAGCGCTTGATATAGGATTTGACATACAGGTAATAGTAATAGGAGAACTTTGCATTTTCATCACTCAAAGGAATTTTATCTAGACATTCTGAAGTCTGGATTGAATCCGGAAATCCAGAGAGTTTTAAATATGCCTTGTGGTAGGCGATCTCACTCCGCTCAAAGCCTACAAACCAAGCAGGTAAGGGATAGTCTAAATTGAACAGGGCGAGGAAGGTTCTCTCTTTTTGGGCCATAGAGTCTAAGGTTGCTGCATATTCGCAAAAATCATCCGCAGGGATGGTATGTCGCTTTGCCCGCATTCGGCTATGGTTAAAGGCCAGGGATTTGCGCTTGTAGTAGCGGCTGATATCGGCTGTATATCCCGAGAACCCAATAGAATCTATTTCTTGTACGGTAGCATTAAAGCGCACATCAATTTGTAGGGAGCTATCGGGTGCCAGGAATACATTGATGGCCTCATTGTTGATATACACGATACCTGGTCGGGGAGAATTGACTTGGAAGGCCAATTTGTACAGACTATCAGAAGTAATCTGGGCTTTTACCAATTCTCGCTGCCCTTCCAAAATATTGTTGTATACCCCATATACATCGTATAATTCTGTTTGGGGGAGGATATTGACGTGAATATAAGTGGTATCGTAAAAGTCATAATCAGGGGTAGGCTGCCCCTGGTTGGAAGCCTTGTAAGCCAATAGAGCAATATACGCTGCAATGAGCGTCATAAGCGTAGCAGGATAAATGGCATTTTTTGACATAGGGTCGGAAGAGAAATAAAAACATCTAGGGTTTATAGTTGCAATATGTCCAGGAAAGATAAGAACTCTCTTACCAGTTTTTGATTTTTTTCCTAAAAAATAGTCCTTTTTAATGAGCACCTAGCTACAAGCAGAGAAAAGATAGCGCCGGTCGAGAAAATATACGATTCCCAATTTGTTGAAAATTAGAATATTGCATGGTACAACAAGGCTGGAAATTCTTTCCCAATCTTAGTTTTTGTTATAATTTTACGCCCGATGAAACAGGTTATCATCTATTTAGAATCTCGCCCGCATATAGTCCTTGCGATATGCTTGGTGATGATTCTCATCGCATACTTCACCAACCTGGGATATTATCCCATTATGGCAGATGAACCTACACGCGCCCTTGTCGCCATGGAGATGATCTTCTCGGGAGACTACATAGTCCCTACGATCAATGGGGAATTATATTATAATAAGCCTCCTTTCTACAATTGGATCCTCGCAGCCATTTTCAACCTCTCAGGTTCCTACAGCGAATGGGCCATACGGCTACCATCTATCATTTCTTTGATGATTTTTGGGTATACGATCTTTTGGGTTGGCAAGCGATATCTGAGTTATACTGTAGGGGTTATGGCTGGAATTATGTATGTCACCTGTGGGCGTATGCTAGTCTATTCGGGACTCTTGGGGCATATTGACATTTTCTTCAGTTGGATGACCTTTTGTGGGTTTGTATTGATTTACTATTTCTATGAGAAAGAATCTTATTTATGGCTTTTTCTCCTTTCCTACATCATTACAGCCTTAGGATTTTTATCCAAAGGACTGCCTTCCTTGGTATTCCAAGGGATTACTTTGCTCACCTTTTTCATCTATCAGGGGGATTGGAAACGCTTATTCTCATGGCAACATATACTTGGAGGACTCGTTGCTCTTGGAATTATAGGTGCCTATTATTCAGCCTATTTCTCTTCTAATCCTGATATAGAAGGGTATTTTTACAATTTGTGGAATGAATCCAGCAAACGGACGGTTCTGGACAAAGTATGGTATGAAAGCCTCATCCATCCTTTCACCTTTCCCTTCGAGCAAGTTATGCACTTACTTCCCTGGTCCCTTTTTGTAGTTTTCTTATTTAGAAAGGGAATTTTTAAAGAGTTTCGTGCCCATCCCTTCCTCAAGTTCTGTTTATTCATCTTAGCCTTTAACAGTATTCCCTATTGGCTCTCTCCTCAGACCTACCCCAGATATCTGTTCATGTTATATCCCTTTGTGTTTATATTTCTAGCATACGGCTATGAACACCATCGAAAGGATTTTCCTACTTATCATCGAGTTCTTGAGAATGTATTTTTTGGAGCTGGATGTTTGCTAGCTATTGGGGTATGGTCAGCCTTATTCATCGATACGGTTGCAGATGTCCCCTTTCGAGTACTTAAAACGATCAGCCTATTCCTAGGTATTGCAGTTTCGCTGTATTTATTTCTCAAGCTACCTCAACAGCGCTTCGTCCTCTTCGCCCTGCTCATGATGTTCTTCCGGCTAGGCTTCGACTGGTTTGTTCTTCCTCATAGATATAAAGAAGATGGATGGCGGCCTATGAAGGACTTTGGGATTTCCATTGCCAACCAAACCCAGGGAAGTCCTCTATATATATTTTCTGATTTGAAGTGGGATCATTCTACCAACTATTACCTGGAACGAGGACGCAAAGCTATTGTAAGCCGAACCGACAGTATATATCCCAATACCTATTATATTGGTGCAGATAGACATTTAGAAAATAGAACCTATCACGTTCATGACACGCTGTACAACCGTCAGGGCGAAGATTTGTATTTGGTAACCTTTAATCAATCAAAGTAAGTGTTGAAACTTTCCTTAGTAATACCTGTCATGAATGAGCGAGAGAATATCCAACCTCTGCTCGAGCAGATTCATGCAGCCCTGTTGGGCATAAGCTATGAAGTTATCTTAGTAGACGACGGGAGTTCCGATGGGACACCCGAGGAAATCCGCAAGTATATAGATGGCAGGGTTATTCTGGTCGAATTAATGAAAAATTATGGCCAAAGTACGGCTATGTCCGCCGGTATAGACCATGCAAAAGGGGAATATGTAGTCACTTTGGATGGAGACCTACAAAATGACCCTTCGGATATTCCTATGCTGCTGGAGAAAATAGAGGCTGAACCTTGGGATATGATTGCGGGTAATCGCGCGAATCGTCAGGATGGGTTTGTGCTGCGCAAAGTTCCCAGCAGAATTGCCAATCGCATTATCCGTTCCTCTACCGGGGTGCATATAAAAGACTATGGCTGTACGCTCAAAATCTTCCGAAGCCAAATCGCAAAAAATTTGGGATTGTATGGGGAATTGCATCGCTTCATACCCGTATTAGCTGCCCTACAAGGGGCACGTATCACTCAGGTGGATGTCAAGCACCACCCCAGGAAATTTGGTTCTTCCAAATATGGTATTGGACGCACCTTCCGCGTGGTGAGCGATTTGATATTGATGCTATTCTTCCAAAAGTACCTTCAGAAACCCATGCACATATTTGGGCTTATCGGCTTTATCGTATTTACGGCGGGGATTGGGATCAACTTATACATGGTCGCCTTAAAATTAATGGGGCAGGACATTTGGGGAAAACCTTTACTCATGTTGGGAATCCTGCTTACCTTGGGGGGAATCCAATTTATTACCATAGGGATTGTAACGGAAGTCCTTATGCGAACCTATTATGAGTCTCAAGACAAGAAAGCTTACCAAGTCCGTGATGTCGTGGGTGAGGAAAGCCTTGCAAAATAAGTTGTTCAAGAATGTGCTTAAAGGGGCCATAACCTTATTGGCCCTTTACTTTATTTATACGCGCATAGATCTGGCAAAGGCTTGGGTGAGTCTAAAGGAAGCAAATCTTCAATGGCTAATTCTCGCTTGGATACTATTCATCGGTTCTAAGATGGCTTCTGCCATGCGACTCCTCGACCATTTTACGGCGATTGGCCTCAAACTCCCCTGGATACTCAACCTTAAGCTGTACGCCCTGGGTATGTACTACAATTTATTTCTCCCTGGCGGAATCGGAGGGGATGGATACAAAGCCTATTGGCTGAACAAGCACTACCAGACCCCGCTTAAAAGGCTTATCACTTCCCTCTTACTAGATAGGATCAATGGATTGGTCGCCCTGGTTGCCCTAGCACTGCTTTTTGGGGCCCTTGTGTCGCTTCCGTTCTTACAATCGCAAAAATGGATCTTCTTTCTCGGAATCCTTGGAGCCTATCTCCTCCATGGGCTTATACTCAAACGCTTTTTTCCCCGCTTTGTCTCCACCTTACTTCCCTCACACGGATGGTCTCTACTGGTGCAAATCCTACAGGTAGGATCTGTATATGCCATTTATACAGCCTTAGGGGTAGAGGAATCCTGGCTTTCCTATGTATTTATTTTTCTCCTATCCTCAGTGGTGTCTGTCCTTCCACTTACAATTGGGGGAATCGGCTCCAGAGAAGTCGTCTTCCTCTTAGGTGCCGAATGGCTGTCTCTCAATCAGGACACTGCTGTCACCATTAGCCTGATTTTCTATGTCCTGACAGCGCTTACTTCGTTAGGCGGCGTTTATTTTACCTGGTATCCCCTACGCTCTGGAAAGATTGAAGGCTCTGTGGCAAACAAGTGACTTTCAGAGATTTATTCATCCAAACCGTGAAAGCTAAAAAGGATTGCACTTATTACAGGAAATTATTATTTTTGGAATAAATGAAATTTTATAATTTTTCCTGAGCTCTTTTTTTAGTTTTTCCATCTAACTCGAAAAGCGGCCCCATTTTTGATACATAGGATATGTGGAGAAACGGGAATATTTGATAGAATAACACAACTTTTATTATCGGCGTGAAATTTACTCTTTTTACATTGGGCCTTGTCAATTTCAACACCCTAGGATTTCTTTGGGTAGGCGACTCTTTCACATATTTTGAAATGGTCTATCTTCCAGTTGTAATCCTACTAATGATTTTGGCAACCTTTTTTATTAGAAGAAAGGATCACAAACTTTCTCGGATGACTCATATTGTTCCCACTCCTTTTGCTTCACAGGAAGCTCAAACTTCTCCTTCAGATAACAGCGTTTCTTTCTCAATCCCTGAGAATTCTAACACGCGAGTTGTTAAAAATGCCGCATCAATGGACAAAAACATTTCATCAGATGATGATCCGATGGGCATGCCTAGTAAAATTCCTGCCTAATCACTTATTCTCCTGTATTTAAGCTGAATCCCCTCACAATCCGTGAAGAAAAGAAGGAATTTCATATGACTCTACAATAGGATTTCCGTATTATCTTCCTAAAATTTAATGGGGTTCCCATTTAGTCTTACAGCCTAGATTCTTCACAGCTGCACATAAAAACAGAAACCTTACACGTCTGGATTCTTGGCATTTTTTCTGCCCTTTTACAAGCATATCACATCATAACTTGTAATCAGGATTCATTATGTCTACTTTCCTCGACCTGTTAGTAATGGCCACCGCAAGTTCATCGGCCCTTATTGGTATCGCCGCTGTAAAACGCCTCAACAAGGTTATTGACCTTCCAGAATCCGTAGAAGATACGGTTCCTAAGACTATCACCCTGAATTCTCCAAAGTTAATCGCTCCCTCTGTGATACCTTTTGAAGAGTTCGATGAAAAGGGTCTTTCTTTGACCCTTGAAAATATTGGAGGGGATTTAATCTATCAAGGAGTTTCTATCCAGGAGCACAATGAACTTCGGGTCGAGTATTTCCCCGAGTTTGAGAGTCCCAATATGCAATACATTCCTTCCGGTCAGCCCCTTCGCTTCCTACTCAAAGGACCTTATGAGAATGCGACCTTCCATTTCTCCATCATTTATTCAGATCATACAGGGAATACCTTTTCCCAACGCATAGCGGGATGGGGAATAGAAAGACCTATATTAGAAGGTCCTTTGGAACTCTGCGCTTAGTTACGTATAAAATAGACATACCATAGACCTAGCGTTCATCCTACGAACTGCATCCCTCGGATGGGATGTTTTCCCTTAAACTCATTTTCCAACACTCTTTGTAAATGGAGCAGAAGCATAGGCTGTAATTAAATTTAAGTGCCCTAGAGACCTTCCACTTATCAGGAAAGCTACGGTACTGGATTCGTATTACTTCGGCCTTCTCTCCAGGCGAAAGTAAACTCTGGTTTAAATCACTTAGGGAAGGCCCTACATCTACACTGTCGGGAAAAATAGCTAGCAAGGTATCGGTTAAATCCGTATAAGACCCTATTACATAGTCACCTAATGAAAGCTGGGCATTTTCTATCAAGGCTGGGCCTACGCCCTTGTTTTCAACAGACAAGATGATGAACATCTCCTCCATTTCAGATTTGATCTGGTAGTTTAATTTCAGGTACGGCCATACAACTGCTTTTTGTTGGGAAGCCATGATAAGTTGTTGTTCCTTAAGTATCCGCACCTCGTAGACCGAGACCCCAACAGCAAGGAAACTCAACGCCATTGCGACCAGCGCTATCCAATCTGAGCGATCTAATTCTCTATTCTTTTGTTTCTGATCAGTCATTTATTTCAATTTTTGAACATTTCTGATTTAAAATTACACATCTGGGTGCGGTAAAAGCCCCATATTTGTATCACGATGTGCAGCTAATTACTAAGGTTAAGCTCCTGGCCTCCCCGGCCGGGAGTTTTCTTTTGGGGTTAAGACACGGAAGGACGCTGAATTTTTTGGACTTACACTGAAAACCCCTGAACCTACAACCCTCCCCCCCAGAACTCTTTTCGACGCAGAAAACACGGAAATTGAGGGACTTAGCATGTGCTAAGAGACGCTGAATAACTATGGAACATGGACTATTCAACTATTTAACCACTTTGACACTGACTTTTTATGACTTATTCATGACAGACACTGAAAAACTGTGGACTGTTGACTATTCAACTATCCTACCCCTCCAACCCAGAACTCTTTTTTGTATCACGATGTGCGTCTAAGTACTAAGGAAGTAAGTGTTGGCCTCCTGGCTAGTACCTTGTTTTATACCACGGACCACGGACTACCGACTATCTAACCATTTTTAATCCAGAACTCTAATCCAGCCCAAACTATGGACTAATAAAGTATTTAAGTTCCTGAGCAAAAAGTACTAAAATCTTGGGGAAATTACAGGTTTTCGGCGTAGGACTTACTTAATTGAAATACATGTCGGCTGGCTTGGAGGACGGCGGACAAATCGATTTTGTCAAAGTCATCATCAACTGTCAATAAATAAACGGGATTGCTGATGTAACTCACATAGGGTAAGCCTCTCTGGGTTAAGACCCAACCTGCTGCCTCAGTGAGGGGTAAGGTATTTTCTGGTATGAATTCCCAGTTACCGGGTGTAGGAGGCATAAGGGCTGAGGTATTTTTTAATTCTGTTTCCAGAAAGCCACCCTCTGAGTGCCAGATCGCCAGCGTTGTTAAGGTCCCGGCATCTACGAATTCATCCTGAACTACTTTTTGCCCTTTGGCTCCTAGGTGTTCTAATTCAATTATCGCTAAATTTCATATCCACTACAGCAATTTTCCCAGGAACGTTTTCTTCCGGCTCTACCCATTCACCAACATATACCAATTCACCCCTGATACCTTCTTCTGGGGTAAAGCCGGTTCCATATTCAAAAAAGCTGGGAACATGGATGGCCTCTGTTCCCTGGCCCACCTGCAAGGACCAATCCGTAGCCTCCCAATAGTTGATTGGAAATAGATCCTTCTGAAACGCTGAATAGCCCAACTCAGTAAAAATTTCCGCTATCTCCTCCATTCCTTTTTCCCAATTCTCAGACCCTGCCCTCCTGTGCGGAAAGGCACACACCCGATCCAGCCAATCCTGCATTTCCAACTCGTCCAAGGAAACGTTTGTAGCGGATCGCTGGGTATTCAACGGTGAGGGACTAGAACTAAAAGGATCTCCTTCTTCACAAGCAGTTCCTACTGTCAGAAGGAAAATCCCTACCACAAATAGAAGCCTATTAGAGGGAATTTTGTGCATTTTCACCATGATCATTGAATGTTAATGCCTTGAATATGTCGTATACCCGTTAGTCCTACCCACTCTAGGATATAAAGCCCCGGGGAAAGGTTTGACAGATCAATGGTCTTGCCCTCCCTGCTACCATAAACTTGGATGAGCTCACCCACCAAATTGTAAACGTTGGTTTCCCTGAAATTTTGGTAGGAATCTCCCAAATAGATCCTTCCAGTGCTAGGGTTTGGAAACACCATTTGGGGGGATCCGGACAACTTGGGAGTCTGAGAGGTCAATAATTTTCCAGTGGAAAAGCGCCATTTCTTATCCGTAAGCAAACCCTCAAAGGTACTGAGGCTTCGGTCTCTAAAGGCATCAAAGTGGATATACACGTAGTAGTCCGTCTGAGTTTCAAGTGTTTCGATATCTACTGTGATTATATTTTGACAAGTTTGTACAACGCGGGGGAGCTATCGAGTGCTATATATTGAAAGACGAAATTGTCGTGCTTTCTCAAAATGGGTCGGTACTCCTTGAGGTCAAATACTGACTCAT
>JBCCTX010000210.1:0-13382 GCA_039197765.1 Bacteroidota bacterium | reverse complement strand
TGTCCCATCGTGCTGGGAATCATGGTAATTATCACAGTATTGCAAAAATTCTTTCAAATTGTGATAATCGGATAGATTTATTGTCAGTGCAATGATCCTCGAAAAAAAGGTGGTGGTTATAATGCCTGCTTACAATGCAGCTAAAACATTGAGCCGGACCTATGCTGAAATTCCTTTGGATATTGTAGATGAGGTAATCCTAGTAGATGATTGTAGTCAAGATAATACCGTGGAGCTGGCACAAAGCCTGGGAATCAGCCATGTGATTCAACACAAGGAAAACCTGGGATACGGAGGAAATCAAAAGACCTGCTACGATAAAGCATTGGAAATTGGGGCAGAGGTCGTAATCATGGTTCATCCTGATTATCAATATACCCCTTTACTCATACCCTCAATGGCCTTCCTAATTGCAAACGGAATCTACCCTGTGGTTTTAGGGTCTCGTATTTTGGGTAGAGGAGCGCTAAAGGGAGGTATGCCCCTTTACAAGTACGTAGCCAACCGATTTCTTACCCTTGCCCAAAACATTCTCGTGAAAGAGAAGCTTTCGGAATACCACACAGGGTATCGTGCTTTCTCAAAGGAGGTACTGAGGACCATTCCTTATCAGCGCAATTCAGATGACTTTGTCTTTGATAACCAGATGCTTTCTCAGATAATCTATGCCGGATATCCCATTGGAGAGATTACTTGCCCAACGCAATACTTTGCAGAAGCATCCTCCATAAACTTTTCGCGAAGCATTACTTACGGTTTAGGAGTGCTTTACACCTCATTTTGTCATTTTTTCCAGCGAATTGGTCTGATTAATTTTTCTTTGTATAAAGATATCCCTAGAAAAAGATAAGGAATTGAAATTCCGTATGGTGGAAATGTGTAAATTCGTGGATCAGTGGATATTTCCTTAACCCAACCTAGTGAAAAAGACATATCTCATTGCCCTTTTCGTGGCATCTCTGGCGGCCTTGTTTTTTTTACCCTTTTTAGGGAAGGTTCACCTATTTGATTGGGATGAAATCAACTTTGCAGAGATCAGTAGGGAGATGATCGAACTGGACCATTACCTGCGGATATTTATCAATTATGAACCTTTCTGGCAAAAACCTCCCCTATTCTTCTGGCTGCAGGTGTTGTCCATGAAATTTTGGGGTATAAACGAATATGCAGCCCGGTTTCCAAATGCCATTTGTGGAATCATAACTTTGGTTATGCTGTTTTTTATGGGTAAGCGCCTGTATGATAATCGTTTTGGACTCATTTGGGCAGGGGCCTATTTAGGATCCTTATTACCCCATTTATATTTTAAATCAGGCATAATCGATCCCTGGTTCAACCTATTTATCTTCTTTGGCATGTATTTGTTCATCATGTCCTATTGGAAGGATATGGGGTATCAGTTTGTCAATTTTCCAGGAAATAGCCTTACCCTACTTGTTTTTTCCGGTCTGGTTCTTGGCCTAGCAATTTTAACTAAAGGCCCTGTAGCCTACCTCATCCTATTTTTGTGTTTCTTTGTCTACTGGATTTTTAAACGATTCCAACTCTTTCTGAAAATCCCAGAACTTCTCCTATTTACACTTTCAGCTTTGGCCATCACAGCCATTTGGCTGGGAATTGAGACCTATAGATATGGCCCTTGGTTTGCCCTTAAATTTACCCAATATCAGATCGATCTACTCATGGAACCCGGTGCTGGCCACAAGGGCTTTCCTGGCTATCACGTAGTTGTTTTATTATTGGGTTGCTTCCCCGCTTCCATATTTGCGATCCAAAGTATGGGAAAGTTTAAGCAACCTTATACGTATCAATCTAATTTTCGCCTGTGGATGATCATCCTCCTGGCAGTGGTAGTAAGCCTGTTTTCTATCGTTCAATCCAAAATAGTTCACTATTCCTCCTTAGCCTATTTTCCTATTACCTACCTGGGTGCTCTTACCTTTCATCGAATACTGGTGAAAGAAACACAGCTTGCCTTTCCCATACAAATAGGGTTCTGGATACTTGCAGGGATAATGGTCTTGACCCCTTGGATTGTTACTTATCTGGGATTCCACCCAGACCTTCTAAAATCTTTCTTTGCTAATAATCCCTTTGCAGAAGCCAATCTTAAAGCAGAGGTTAATTGGACAGGATGGGAGATAATCCCTGGCTTTTGGTTCCTTGCCGTAGTCTTAGGAATCGTTTTCCTCTATGAAAAGAAATTACCAGAATATAGCCTTACTGTATTATTGGGGGGGACAGCTATATATACCTTTTTATGCTTAGCCTTTTTTGTGGGAAGAATCGAACGGTACTCTCAAGGGGCAGCAATTGACTTTTACAAGAGTCTCAAGGGAAAGGATGCCTATGTGTTTGCCTCTGGGTACAGAAGTTATGCACACTTGTATTACCCAGCCAAAAAGCCTCCCCTAGACTTCGACCCTACCTATACCCCAATTCTGGGGGATAATCCCTCTTTTAATTTACAATTGAGTTCTAATGAGGAGTGGCTTTACTACAAAAAAGTGGATAAAGAGGTTTACTCTGTGGCAAGACTGAATCGAGCTATTCAATTACAAAACATCGAAACCCTCCGGGAGATTGGAAGGAAAAATGGCTATGTATTCTTCAAGCGCGTAAAAGGCCTTCCTTGCCAAACTTGGAAGAAAAGCACTTGTCCTGAGAATACATCCTGTGGATACAAGATTCGATACTTCATGGATTTTGAACCTTCTGGAGAAATCGATTGCTATTCCTATCCTCAAATAGACAGTAGCCAAGCCTTTACCGGAGCCTATAGCTGGAAACTAAGCCAGGGAAATGGCTATGGATATACCTTACGTGTTTTTCTCTCTGAAGTAAAAGGAAACCATGCCTTTGAATTGCAATCTCAGGTTTTAGGTGAAACCCTAGATCAAACTAAGTGGGTGTGCACTGTGCAGGATAAGCTGGGAAATAGCCTGCACTGGGAGGGAATTGCCCCCACCCAGGTAGAAGAATTGGCCAATGGCTGGAAAAAAGTCAAAGGGAAAATGTCCTTACCTACTGATATACCCTCAGAAAGCACCTTACTCCTATTTTTGTGGAATACAGGGCAAAAGCCCATTTATCAAGACGATTTTCAAATAGATATTATCAGCGATAAGGATATAGAAAGTTAACTATAGGGGTGAGAGAGTTAGACTTCACGGGGGAGTTGTTGGTAGGATGTTGAATAGGCCCTGATCCAGTAAACCATTTTTGGCTTCTCATCAAGTATTTCCTTAAATTTTCTTCTCATTTGGCACTCAACAATTTTGATGCATTTTCATGCGATTACATCGCCATGTATTGACTTCATTCCTGGGACCTTTTCTGTTTGCTTTGGCAACTCTGAGTTTTATTTTGGTTTCCCAGTTTATGGTCATGTACCTTCACAAGATCACAGGAACGGGAATAAGTCCGGGAGACTTCCTATTGCTTTGGATCTTTACCCTGGGAAGAATCCTCATTACAGCGGTGCCCATTGCTGTTCTTGCAGCAGGGGTAATGTCTTTTGGAAACCTAGCTGAATACCATGAACTTACAGCAGCTAAATCTTCAGGTATCGGCTTGTGGGCTATCATGCGTCCTTTAGTTATTCTGTCCCTAGCTTTAATGGCTCTCATGTATTATGCAAGCTGCATCCTCATCCCAGATGCCAATCTTCGCTTCCAACAGATTGTATATGATCTTTCTCAAAAGCGTCCGGAAATGGTATTTCAACCTGGCTATTTCCACAACGAGATTGAAAACTATGTCATTTGGATATCTGAGAAAAACCCCCAGTCTGGTACGCTGTATAATATTTTGGTGTATGACCATTCTCAAAATGACCTGAATACACAGGTAATGATGGCAGACTCTGCCCAAGCAGAACTCACTACAGATCATTCTTCTTTGAAAATGGTACTTTATCACGGTTCGAGACACGAGGCATATGAAAACGCAGATAGTACCCAGCGCATCCTTCCCTATGGTAGGACGTATTTTGACTCGCTGTATTTTCACCTCGACTTAAAAGGAATAAGCCAAGAAAAAGATGAGCGCATGCAGCATCGGAATACCCTAAGAATCCAACAGCTTGCAAATACGATAGATACCTTAGCGGCTCAACAAGCTCAAAGGCCTCATACCTATACCAAATTATTGTGTCAGCAAAATGGGGTAGATAGTTCCCTCCTTCTACTCCCAGACTCATTCTCTTATCCCCATATCCAGGCCAGGTTCAGAAGACTACGAACTGAGGTGATGGCAAAAAGTCAAACATTGGAAAAAGAAACCCTTTTTACTCAACACTTTCAGCGGTCTATTACATCTAATTGGGAATACATACGAGCTGTAAAACTTGAATATGAATACTGGAAAAAACAAATCCGTAAATACGAATACGAATATTACAGCCGTCTAGCCTTTCCTATCAACGTAGTCTTTTTCATGTTGATAGGGGTTTCACTGGGGTCTTTGGTGAACAAAGGGGGTATAGGCATACCCGCCTTAATCTGTACCATTGCTTTTATTCTGTACTTTCTGGCCGTATCCCAAGGAGAGAAACTTACCAAAACAGGGATTATTAAGCCTTGGGCTGGAGCCCTAATTCCTGTATTGATCTTTTCTCTAATCGCAGTAGTCCTCACGTACTCGGCTGTTCAGGAATCATCCTGGTTAAAAAGGGATTGGAAAGGCGTATGGTCTTTCTCATTCCGTAAAAGATGACTTTCTCCTAGTTCTCGAAGACCTTAAGCCATTGTAGAAGGAAGTTGCAAGCCTAAATCATCCTTAGTGAAAGTATTCTATCTAATTTCTATCAAAGCTAATGAGTAATGCAGGTAGAAGAATGAGGTTGCTAAACATCGCAATTCCAAGCGTAAGGGAGGTAAGTAGGCCTAGCGCTTGGGTCCCTCCAAAAGAAGAAAAGGTAAAGGTGATAAACCCTAGGAATAGAATGATTGAGGTATAGATCATACTGATCCCTGTATCTCTGTAAGAATTCGAAACAGCCTGTCTCACGTCATCTCCTGCTTTCCGGGCGAGTCGATAACGCGCCAAAAAGTGGATGGAGTCATCTACTGCAATCCCAAAAGCCACTCCAAATATCAATGCAGTTGAGGGTTTTAAGGGAATCTGGAAAAAGCCCATCAGTCCAGCGACCATGATGAGGGGAAGAATGTTTGGAACCAGACTGATGACAACCATTCGGAAGGAGCGGAACAACAAGCCCATGATGAAGGCAATAACCACAAAGGCTATGGCAAGACTCGTAAGAAGATTATTAATCAGGTATTTATTTCCCCGAATAAATATGGGGGTAGTACCGGTAATGGTAACCTGGTAGCGCTCGCTATCAAAGATTTTTGCAACGGTCGTTCGAAGGGAATCCAGTAGAATATCCATTTTCATAGACCCAATATCGCGGACAGTCGCTGTTACGCGGGTCTTTTGGAAAAGAGAATCTGTAAGATTCTTGGCAACGCGTTCTTCGGTAATAGGGGTATTAACTAGGTAGCTCCTTATGATATTAAACTCGCCTCTTGTAGGGAGTTTGTATTGAGCAGAATCACCTCCCATAAAGGCCTGACGCAGGAATTTGGTAAAGTCTGTGGCACTTACTGATCGAGACAATTCAGGATAGGTATCCAATGAGTCCTGTAACTCATCAATCTTTCGCAGGTTGCTGAGACGTTGGACGCCATTCTTTCGCTTAGTATCAATCACAATCTCAAAAGGTAAGACCCCATTATAACGCTCTTCCATGTAGCGCATGTCCTTGATCAACTGACTATTTTTGGGTATATCATCTACCACGTAGGCAATGGGAAGAATTTTCAGCATCCCATAAATCGAAGTGGCAGCCAGCAAGATAGAAACTACGTAAATTGCAGGGCGATTCTCTCTAACTAATTTGTCGATAAGGTTGATTCCAAAGGAAAGGGTTCTTCTATCCAGATGTCGAGTTTGACGGTTGGTAGGAGGGGGAAGAAAGCTGAACATCACAGGAATCAGAATAAGGGAAATAAAAAATGCCGAAATAACACTCAGTCCTGCAATGATTCCGAATTCCTTGAGGGGCTGGACGTTGGTAAATGCCAAGACTCCTAGTCCCACCGCTGTAGTCGCATTGGTCATGATAGTTACCACCCCAATTTTCTCGATTACCATGCTCAAAGCCTTTATTTTCTTGCGGCTGAGCCTATATTCTATATGGTATTTGGTAATGAGGTAAACGCAATTAGGAATACTAATTACGGTAACTAGTGGCGGAATAACCCCTGTCACGAGGCTGATCTTAAAACCAAAGAGTCCTAGGAAACCTAGGGTCCAAATAATAACCACCAATACCACCAGAATAGGGAAGATAACCGTGTATAGAGATCGAAAGAAAAACAGTAAGGTAAGTGCCAAAACCGCTAGTGCAATGCCCAAGAACAAAACGAGTTCTACACTAATTGTCTTATGTACATTGACACGGATTACAGGCATGCCCGCATAGCGAAGAGGAACCTTAAATTCCTTCTCAAATCGATCGGTGTGGACCGTAATGCGATCATAGACCACCGTTTTTTGGTCTGAATTGAGCATACTGTCGGTGATAGAAATAGCCAACAAGGTTGTTTTTCCATCATCATCTGTTAGCAGACCGCTGTAGAAGGGCAGATCTTGCATGATCTGCATAAGGCTATCTAATTCTTTTTGTTGGGTGGGTTTCTGCTTTACTAATGGGGAAAGGGAAAAGGACTCATTTTCTTGGTCTAATTCTAAGTTCAAAATATGGGTAAGCCCTAGTACATCATCTACTCCCTTCACCGTTTTGAGCTTTTCTACTAAGTCGTAGATTCCATTGAAAAGATCTAGGCGGGTAAAGTCTCCTTCAACCCCTACAACCATGATATTTCCGTCTTCCCCAAATTCTTCCTTGAAACGCAAGTAGCTCTGCATTTCTTCGTCGGCCATGGGAATCACCTCGTTGAGCTTGTGGGAAATTTCTGTTCCGCGATTCCACCACATCAGCGAAGTCAACAACGCCAATATGAGAAGGATAACAATCCTATGACGAATAAGAAAAATAGCTATTGCCTGCCAAACGGGATTCATAAGGATGCAAAAGTAGTAAAATAACCTTAATTTTTGGTTTTGGGCATTAGGATAATTTCAATTCGTCGATTGTGCGTTCGGTTGCTTTCGCTGCTAGGGAGAAAATAGGGGTCGAAGTGCCCTCTACCTGCAGCAAGCAAATGCTCTGAGGAGACTCCCTGTTGCTCTAGGAAGGCTGCAATATTGGCTGCACGCCTTGCCGTCAATTCCCAACTTCCTTGACCTCCACTAGTCCTACTGGCCTCCTGGTCATCCGTATGCGTTTCAATCAAAATATCGTATCCCGATAAATACTTAAACCTTTGTGCTAAACGAAGCAACAATCTTTGCCCAGAAGTCTGTAAGCCGGACTTTCCTCGTTGAAAGAACTTATCCTGAGGAAGAATCATCGTATATCGATCTCCTGAAATTCTCCACAAAAAGTCCTGCGAGCGAGTCAATTCTCGTTGTACGTTCTGAAGCGTAGAGGTATTTTCCACAGATATTTCCTGAATCTCTCCTGCCTCTGTCAAGGTTGCCATATCTCCACGGAGCAATCCAATCAGTTCCTGATCTTCCTCTGTTACAGAAGGAATGTATTCCTGTTCCCGATCTAGTGATCGATCCATCGATTGGGTAAATCGGACGACAGTGGGGAAGACTGCATCACGCAAGCGAGCAGGCTGGTTGAGGGTGAGAAGCGGTACAATTGAATCTACATACTGCGTCAATAGCGCATTTGATTTGCGTTGCTTATTCAATTCTGCTTCTAACTGATGGTTCACTTCAGCTAATTCCTCATAATCACTACGCGGCACACAGCTAAATGTAAGGCCAATGCATACAAGGTACATAAGCAAACCTCCTCCTTTGACAGATCTCATAATATTTGTAACATTAACACTCAAAGCTAACCCAATCTACCACGATATAGTTTTCATCAAATTAACAGGGAATTTTTTCTTATGGCAATAAATATTGACTTATTACGTGAACTCTGCTTGACTCCAGGTGCTCCTGGACACGAAGCTGAAATTAGAAAGGTTGTTTTACGAGAAATAGAACCCTTGGTTGATTCTTGGGAGGTCGATCCTATGGGCAATGTAATTGCTATCAAGAAAGGGAAGAGCCGAAAAAAGGTCATGGCTGCAGCCCATCTTGACGAGATCTCTTTCATTATTACCCATTTAGATGCTAAGGGTTTCGGGTATTTTCATACCCTAGGGGGCTTTGATCCTAAAACGCTAACTGCTCAGCGGGTTATCGTCCATGGAAAAAAGGATGTAATAGGTGTAATGGGTTCCAAACCCATTCACATTATGACGCCAGAGGAACGGCAGAAGGCCCCCAAACTCAAAGACTACTTTATTGATTTTGGAATGCCGGGAGAGGAAGTCAAGAAATGGGTTTCTATCGGGGATGTTGTTACACGAGAACGGGATTTGGTAGAATTGGGGGACTGCGTTTCGACGAAGTCTTTGGACAACCGGGTTTCCGTTTACATCCTCATTGAAACCCTAAGAAAGCTCAAAGATCCCGCATGGGACTTCTACGCAGTGTTCACTGTCCAAGAAGAGGTAGGGCTTCGTGGGGCAACTACTTCTACCCGAAAGATTAATCCCGATGCAGGCTTTGGGCTAGATGTCACCATTGCTAATGACCTTCCTGGCGCACAGGAACATGAATACATCACGCTGTTGGGAAAAGGTACAGCTATAAAGATTATGGATGGCTCGGTCATTTGTGATCCAAGGATGGTATCCTTTATGGAAGAGATCGCCAAATCCTTCGAAATTCCCTACCAAAAGGAAGTACTTACGGGGGGAGGAACTGATACAGGTGCTTTACAACGTTCGGGAGAAGGAGCCATCGTAGGATGTATTTCTATTCCCTCGCGCCATATCCATTCCGTGGTGGAAATGTGCCACAAAGAAGACATTCAACACAGTATAGACTTGCTTACCCATTGTGTTGAGCAGCTGGATCGACTGCAAACGACATGGCAATAGACCTCAGTACCTTACCACTGCGCATGCGCTTATTGATCGAGCAATTGAGTAATCACTTGTTTGAGAAAGAGCAGGTAATTCGCATTACCTTATTATCTGCCTTAGCTGGAGAAAGTATTTTCTTACTTGGACCTCCTGGAGTGGCCAAGTCAATGGTGGCTCGCCGGATCAAGTTTGCCTTTCAAGGTGCAAAGTCTTTTGAATACCTTATGGGGAAGTTTAGTACACCCGATGAGGTATTTGGCCCAGTGTCCATTAGCAGGCTTAAGAATGAAGACAAATATGAACGCTTGGTTGACAATTACCTTCCGGGTGCTCAGATTGTTTTTCTGGATGAAATCTGGAAGGCAAGTCCTGCTATTCAAAATTCTCTCCTCACGGTACTAAACGAAAAGGTATTTCGCAATGGCGACCAGGAAATGAAGGTAGATCTCCGGGGACTTATCGCTGCCTCCAATGAACTTCCTCCTGCTGGAGAAGGCCTAGATGCCTTGTGGGATCGCTTTTTAGTTCGTCTTAGTATTCACAACATTCAAGATCCAGAGACTTTCAATCAAATGCTCCTCACGCCTTCCGAGAAAATTACCCAAAATCATGTGGAGGACAAGCTAAAAATTAGCCAGGAAGAGTATCAAGAGCTTCTAGATTTACAAAAAGATGTCCAGATTTCTCGCCATATTTTGGGTTTGATCCAACACATCAAGCGTAGTATACAGGAACGGAATGCTACCTTCCGCCTTGAAGAACAGATATATATTTCAGACCGGCGATGGCGAAAGATAGCCGCTTTGATGCGGGCTGCGGCCCTGCTTAATGGTCGTTGGGAAGTTCACGTCATGGACTGTTTTCTCATTGCAGATTGTATTTGGCAGACGCCTGAACAAATCGAGGAGATGAGGGAATTGGTGAAAGGAAGCATTTCCAGCTATGGCTTTATGGGCCTAGCACGTCTGCGATCTATACAACAGGATATGGAGGAATTGCGCAAAGAGATTGAACTTAGTACAAGAATAGCAAAAAAAATAACGGTCCAGCGCGTGAAAATTTATGAGGACCAAAAAGGACTTTCTTATGTGCATATCTTGGATTTCTGGTCTGAAAATAATGCCTATGTAAAGCTTCAAGATATCGAGAACATGGGCGAGGATCAAGATGCATTCATTGGGGTATATGAGCGCTCGGCAAAAACCTTCCGCGCGTTTCAGCGCTATGGCTTCCGCAAGAAAAACCGCTTTACCCTTTTCTCAAATGGCAAACCTATCCCTCTTGAGACAGAAGCTGTAGAAGAGGAAAGAATTGAACTTAAGCAACCCAATGAAGACCAGCAGTCCCGTTGGAACCGCAGGATACAGGTCTTATTAGAATCCCTAGATAAAGACCTCAAGAAGCTGGAGGCCCAGCGAAGCGAGGAAATGCAACACGTTGCCCAAAATCTTTTTGTGCCTGCTTCCATGGGTCCAATTATCCACCAAAGTATCAAACAAACGATAGATGAGGTGCTAAATCTGCGCCTCGAAATTGAAAAAACCCAGGATAGCTATGTTTCCCTTCGAGCGAATTGAACAGGAGCTCAGTTCCTTTATTGAGTTAGGGGGCGTTATGACCAAAGCCCATCGAAAGGAATTGGTTCATCTCTTGTACAAGCATTTTTACGACCCAGGCTTCAATGGACCTTCAGCCCTAGCAAATTCCGATTTACTTCGCTCGTACCCCAACTGGTCCCAGTTGGTTTCTAAAATCATGGAAGAAGAGGAACTCAAAGAATTGAGTTTTCACAACGACGATTTTTCTCTAAGTGTTACAAAGGAAGCTGTATCGTGGATTCGGACTACTTATGACAAATTTTTGCAGGATTACAGTTACCGGAATGAGGAAAAGGAGATTGGGAAATTTCAACAGCACCTAACGGACGCCTCATCAGAGGATTGGGTACTCGCCTTGGACAGCCTCAAGGATCAATATCCCGAACATCAGCAAAGCTGGGATTTTTATGCCCGGCAAATTCAGTCTTTCCAAGAACAAGTGGGTAATTCGGAGGATCTATCGTATTCCATGGATGCCCAAGATCGCTTAAAGGTACTATACCAGCGGATCGTGGCAGACTGGAAGCGCCAACTCCAGGAAAAACGTACACAAAATGAACAGAATTTCCTTCATGGAGAGTTTGGTTCTTACTTCCAGGGCCTTAAACAAAAGATTCATAGCCTCAATCAGGTAGGCGATATCGTCGCGCCCTTTTTTAACTTTTTAGGACAGGTATGGACGAATTCTCTGGACAATTGGGAAAGTATCAATTGGGATAAATTAACCGAAACAGCAAAAAGTTTGCAGAAAGATCCCAACTTACAGCAACTGGCAGAATTATTGGGAAGGTTACATACTTCCCAGATGGAAAAGGTTTGGGAAAAAATGGAAAAAACGGTGGACATCCCTATTTACAAACCCAATAGTTCTGGTAAATCTGAGATAGTCGGAGTACATCACAGCGACCTTATCAGTGCCTTACTACCTTCTGAGGTTGCGCTACTTAGTACTCCTGAAACAGAAATCATTTTCTCCAAAAAGTATGTAGAGAAAAAACTCCTCACTTTCCAGTATCGGTCTTGGGATAAACTCGCTCAACCCTCACAAAAACAAGTAGAATATGTGCAAGTAGATAGCGAAGAGCAGGGCCCTATTATTTTGTGTATCGATACTTCTGGATCCATGTATGGAGATCCGGAACGAATTGCCAAGGCCCTGGCTTTTGGTATTATTGAAATTGCTTTGCGCGAGAAGCGAAAGGCCTACTTGATTTCCTTTTCGGCGGGAATTGCTACCCTGGAAGCTTCAGACATAGATAAGGATCTCGATAAAATGCTCTCCTTCCTACAAATGAGCTTTCATGGGAGCACCAACCTACAACCTGCCTTGGAAGAGGCACTCCAAACTTTAGAAAAAAAGTCTTTTTCTCAAGCAGATGTTTTAGTAATTTCAGACTTTGTGATTCCTAGTATGAATCGCAACATCTCCGACCGGGTTCTTGCTCACCGTCAGGACAAAGGCACACATTTTCATAGTTTGCATATCAGAAACCGCCCAGACTCTCGGACTGCATCGATGCCTATTTTTGATCACCACTGGGTATATGACATGAGTGATCCTAAGATTCTTAGAAAAACTATAGATCATTTCGAACAACTGCGTGGAAAGAACGAAAAAATTGATAAATTACAAGAACATTAATTTTAACTCTGCTAAATAATCTACCGTAATGCCATATGCTTTAATGCGAATCCCCTTCTACTTCAATCGCGTATTCACCAATTTTTCGAAGACGCAGGGCCTTGTGGGAATTAATAAAAGCCGCATTGAATTGGAGTATACCAATATGAACTTCATATTTGGAGGAAATGAAGAGGAAAGGGAAAAGATTGTCATCCCCATGGATGAAGTTACCCACTTTACCATTTCTCCTAGGGGAAAGCACATGCAAATCAGAATTGGGGTAAAAAGTCCAGAATTCATCGAACATTTTCCCAATAGCCAGAATGGAGAAATCAAGGTAAATGTCAAAAAGCGCTTCCAGCGAATGGTCAATGAGGTCAATGTATTCCTCAAATGTCGCATCCGGGAGTTGAATTCGCACCAATTATTAGAAGCCCCTGCGGAATAATTTCCATTCTCGCTGGCAAATTCCTAAATTCCCGAAAAAATTCCATGCTAACGGGTACCCAGCAGATCCCTTTTTCCAATGACGACGTATACAGTGGCCTGGCCAAGCTGGATGGCATATTAACCATAAGTAAAGACCACCTGGCTCTTGAATTTCAAACCCAGGATGCTGTATTTGGTGTAATGAAGAGCAAACCCCGCGTCCTTGAAATCCCTCTTCTAGAGCTTTCTGCCTTTAAATACAAGCGTAACCTCTTTACCTCACGCATTATCTTCCGGGTTACCAAGCTCAACCTCATTCGCGACTTCCCCAAAAGCGAGCAAGGTGAAGTAAAGCTTAAAATCAAACGCAAATACAAAGAAGAAGCCCGCAGGATCGAATCCTTTGTCAATTACCGCGTGTCCGAACTCCGTCTCGCAGAGATGGATGAGGATGGGGAGTTTGATCCGATGTAGGGGGTTACAATAAAAATTTATTTCAAACATGTAGCGCCGCGATGGATCGCGGTGATACCCATTCATGGAATGGAAACCCGAGTATATGATCACTGTCAACTCGTATTTCACAAATACAGTATATCGTAAAACCCTAGGCGATAGGGTTTTAACACCACCTGGAAATTAAATTTATCCCAGTAAAAATCTTCT
>JBCCTX010000209.1:0-13445 GCA_039197765.1 Bacteroidota bacterium | reverse complement strand
GCTGATACTCCAAGTATTATCTTACAACTTTCTTCCTCTGGATTGCTTTCTATTCTGTTTCTTAATCCTCTCCAACCGCTGCTCCACTTCATACTGCTCCTTACCAGCTTTCAAAAGCTTGAACTCTTTATGATCCTTTTTTAGCCCCTTCATAATAGATGCTAACAGGGAAGTGCTCTCCCGTTGGAGGATATACCCCTGGTTAAATAGTTTCGCACATTCCTTTTCAGTCATGGTTATTTTCTAAAGGGTTCACGGGAATGCCGATCCAAGTATTCTAAAATAGATTCACGGTCATAGAGGACATGCTTTTTCATAGGCTGAGAATAGTGGATGTGTCCTTCGTTCTTAAGTTTTTGCAAAGTGGTCTTTGAGCTTATTTGAAGCAGGGCCATAGCCTCATCCGTTGTAAGCCACTTGGGTTTTTCCTTTCTTTCGGCTAACATACGATTGACCACTTCATCAAGGAGTTGATGAAAGGCCTGGGTCTCAAGGCAAATCACTTCGATTTCCATAATTGAAATATACGGAAGTTTGAGAAAAAAGGGTCTATGGAAATTGCTTCTGTATTGGGAGGCCTATTTTCCAGAAAAGAGAAAAAGAAGCTATTAGGAAGAGTAGGAGTGGATTTTCATAAAAAAGAAAAAATCTGAAAAACTTTTCGAAAAAGTGCAAATTAAGTGCAAATCAAAAAAGCACTTACCGCGATTTGCTTGTAAGTGCTTGATTTTCAGGGTGGGAGATACAGGACTCGAACCTGTGGCCCCCTGCTTGTAAGGCAGGTGCTCTGAACCAACTGAGCTAATCTCCCTTTTTTAGAGTTCTGCAAAGTTAATAGAAGCAAATGGTTCTAACAAATTTTTTTGATTAGTGCAAATTAGGAGAACAAAGTGGGCAAAATTTCCCTATTTCCGCATCTTTTTCTATTTTTTAGGAAGCAATATCCAGGAAATGAAAAAGCGAACCTTTTTAAAGCGATCTTCTGCGCTCCTAGCGGGCAGTACCCTCCTACCGATGATCTCCTGTAAGAACCCGGCGGCAAACGCCTCGCCAAGTGCCCATACAAACTGGGCAGGAAACTTATCCTATAGTACCGATAATGTATATCGTCCTGAGTCCGTCGAAGGGGTTCAGGAATGGGTACGTAAATGTGAGAAGATACGCGCCTTGGGCAGCCGGCACTGCTTCAATGATGTGGCCGATAGCAAGGAAAATCAGTTGTCTTTCGATCGTCTGAACCAGTTGCTATCCCTGGATGAGGCTGGGCGGACGGTAACGGTACAGGCGGGTATGCGATATGGAGAACTTGCACCCATCCTGCACGAAAGGGGCTTTGCCTTGCATAACTTAGCTTCCTTACCCCATATATCTGTGGCGGGAGCCTGTGCTACGGCTACCCATGGATCGGGGGTAGGAAATGGGAACTTAGCGACTGCGGTCAAGGCGATGCAATTTGTCGATGCACAGGGGGAAGTACATAGAATGGATGCAAAGAATGATCCAGACACTTTCCCGGGGGCAGTAGTTCATTTGGGGGGAATTGGAATGGTGACGGAAGTTACCCTGAATATAGAGCCCACCTACGAAGTTGATCAGGCCGTTTATTTGGAGCTTCCCCGAAATCAGTTAGAAGTCCATTTTGAAGAAATCCTATCAGCGGGCTACAGTGTGAGTTTGTTTGTAGACTACCAATCGGATACCATCAATCAGGTTTGGGTGAAGCGAAAGCGAACGCCGGGTGAAAGTAATCTAATTCGTCCAACACTCTATGGAGCCAAGCGAGCTACCAAAGACGTACACCCTATTATAGAAATTTCAGCGGAAAGCTGTACCCAGCAAATGGGTATCCCGGGCCCCTGGTTTAATCGGCTACCCCATTTCAAGATGGATTTTACGCCCAGCAGCGGCAAGGAACTACAAACCGAATATTTTGTCCCTAGAGATCGGGCATTTGACGCTATTGAAGCAGTATATGGATTAGCAGATCGCATTCGGCCCTATCTCATGATTTCGGAGATCAGGACCATCGCTCAGGACGAGCTGTGGATGAGTACAGCTTACCATCGGGATTCGGTCGCGATTCACTTTACCTGGGAGCAAGACGTGGAGGGGGTTCAAGCTTTGCTGCCCGTTTTGGAAAAAGCCTTAGAGCCGTTTGATCCTAGACCCCATTGGGGAAAGATCTTTGGTTTTACAGGGGAAGAGCTTGCAGAGAAATACGAGAAAATGCCCGAATTTCGGCAATTGTTGAGCCATTACGATCCCAATGGGAAGTTTCGCAATAGCTTTATGAATCGGTATATTTTTCAAACGAAGATGGTGTGACTAGAGGAAATTCTAGCGGGCTTTGCAGACCTATTCGAATAGGATGAAGGGAACACGGAGGCACGAAGACACAGAGGATTACGCACATTCAACTTGGTAGGAAGTTGGGGCTTACCTGTAATAAGTCTATTTAGCAATTACAAGGAAGCTAAAGAGAAGCTTCCTTATATCCCTGGTATTACCTTTCCCAAAATCTGAAGAATGCTCTATGGAAATCAGCATTAGACCAGAATCTTCACATGACTATGAATCCGTTGAAGACCTTGTACAAGCGGCCTTCGCAAACGAACCCCTTAGTGATCAGTCTGAGTCTCTACTTGTCCATCGCCTGCGGAATTCACCTTCCTTTGTTCCTGAACTTTCCTTAATTGCTGAGCATGAGGGTAGGATCATCGGTCATATCCTATTAACGGAAATTATTGTCCAGAATGATTCCCAAATATTTCCAGGTCTAGCCTTAGCACCGGTTTCGGTTCATCCTGAGTATCAAGGCAAGGGGATAGGAAGTAAACTCATTGAGGAAGCGCATAGGCGTGCTACAACCCTCGGGTACCCATTCATTGTATTGATCGGACATGAATCCTACTACCCAAGGTTTGGGTATGAACCAGCAGGAAAGTACGGTATAGAGTTCCCATTTAAAGTGCCTCCCCAAAATGCAATGGTGAAGGCCTTGGCCGAGGAGGGGCTTAATGGGCTTAGGGGTAGGGTTCAGTATGACAAAGCATTTTTCAGTTAGCCAAGAGGTTTTAGTATGTATTAACTAATGAAACGGTGAATGATCGACTAGTAACCCGTGGATTTTGTATTCCCTTACACTTTTGCATCGGTATATTTCAAGATAATTCCTGCCAGATCCTTAGAATAAAAAGGCTTGGGGATAAAATCATCCATACCTGTTTCCGCTAAGGTCTTGCGAACAACTTCCATCGCACTGGCTGTGATGGCAATAATGGGGAGTTGCTGGAAGTAGGGATCTTGTATAGACCGTATTTTGATGGCCGCCTCGCTGCCATTCATCTCCGGCATGTCAAAGTCCATCAATAAGAGGTCATAGGGCTCTTCGTTCATTAGGTACTCAATGGCTTCTCTGCCGTTATTAGCGATTTGGAAATTGATTCCCCAGCGTTTCATCAGTTTTCGAATCACAAACTGGTTCATTGTGTCATCCTCTGCAATGAGAATCCGTAGTCCCTGGAGGCTGTCTGGGTTGATATCCTTCATGGATGTAATACCCAACTTTTCCGTAAAGGCCTCGGGAGAAACGATGGGATAAGCAAGGGAAAATAGAAACCTAGCCCCTTCGCCTTCTTTGCTTTCTACTCGAATTTCCCCCCCTTGCTTAGCAATTAATTCACGGGTAATGGCCAAGCCTAAGCCCGTACCCCCAAACTTTCTCGTAGTAGAAGAGTCGGCTTGAGAAAAGGCCTTGAATATGGCATCTTGTTTGTCTTCTGGAATTCCTATGCCTGTATCTGCTACCGTAAATTCTAATGCCACAGACTCCTCCGTTTGCTCTTGGGTATTTATCGTAAGGGTAATTCCTCCTTCTTTGGTAAACTTGATTCCATTATTGATCAAGTTGGTCAATATTTGTTTCAATCGAATGGGGTCCCCCTTTACGTATTTGGGTACATCTTTGGCAATGTAAAAGCGGAGGTAGATATTTTTTTGTCTTGCCTTCAGGCTGAAGACTTGCTTGAGTTCATTTACTTCCTTGTGTAGGTCAAAGGGAATGGATTCCAATTGTAGCCCCCCAGCCTCGATTTTACTCAAATCCAGAATGTCATTAACTAAGGCTAATAAATGTTTAGAGGAACTTTGAAGAACCTCAATATTTTCTTGATGCTCTTTAGGGAGTGAACTCTCTCCCATAAAGCCACTTACCCCTACAATTGCGTTCAGGGGGGTTCGCAATTCATGCGTTACCACGGAAAAGAAGTTTTCCTTTGCTTTGGCAGCTTTACGAGCCTCTTCCTGTGCTTGCTCGAGATCGGCATTCATCGTGCGTAGTTGATCGCGCTGTGAGCGTATGCGGAGGAAGGCTGGGCGAAATATCCAAATGACTTCACATAGGAGAATTACGATAGTGAGAATTCCCAACATAGCCTCGATAAAGCGCAGCCTAGCCAATTTCTGATTCGCTTCTATTTCATATTGCTTGACAATGGCATTCATACCGAAAAGGAAGTTCGGCTCATGAAACAAAATGGTTTGAATGAGTGCGTGCTTTCGTCGATTCTCCTGGGTACGAAGTAATTCGACTCCTGCCTTATGAATGGCTAAAAAGTGATCTTCTATATGCTGGAAGAGTCTACTGACTTCTGGGCTATTGTTTCCCGGTAGGGAAAGGGATACCTCTCCATGTTGAAGCCCTAGGTGAGCAGTTTCCCACTCTTTAAGTAGTTCCTCGAGGTTAATCTTTCTGATGGAGTCTCCAAAGGTTTCACTTTGAGGTTGGTTTAGGATAAGGGCAGTCTTGGCAATATTTTGACTCAACATACGCTGTTTTCCAGCGATATTGATAATAGCTGCATCTTTCTCTTGATCCTTAATACTGTGTTGTACGAGGAATTGGGAGGAAAATACTAGGAAAATAACGGTGAAAACAGCTAGGGTATAAAGCCACTTAAAGGATCTCAAGTGCCTCGCTATTTTTATTATAATTTTCATATAACAAATATAACCAAAATTAAATTAAAAATTTATAATTGGGTCACATCTGTCAATAATGACGATCAATCAGACTATACGAAAAATCGAATTGCGTATTTAGGGCACCCAGACCCTGCGCGTATTTCCATTAAAACTTCCTATCAATCCATATCCACCTTCTACATTTCCCACTACACTGACAGGCTCTGTTGGAATTAAGGCGCCCTCAATGCCTTCGGTTCGGTTATACCGCTGTAGCTCTCGCTTTTGTTGGAATATACCGTAGCTTGCATCCAGCATAAAAGTGTTTACATCTACAGAGTAGTAAGTAAATTCATCTTCCTGTGCAAGGTCTTCAGCGTAGCCGCAACAGCCTGGAAGCCGTAGGTATACAACGATTGTGTGGGCTTGTCCATCGAATTCCTGGTCGCTAATGGGTCCATTCTCGCCATACACTACTCCATCTGCCTCACGGACGATTTCAGTCGCTACAATTTGTGGCCATCTCAATGTATCTGTACCCTGCTGCTGGCCGAAGTCTTGCCAATAGTTGATTACCGCGGAAAAATTGTAATAATTTGCGATCTCTCCAGGATCATTTACCTGAACTTTTAGGGCAGTCCATTTGTCTTGGTACCCATCATCAAAGTCTCGGGTAATTATAGAATCTTTCACCAACTCTACCCCTAAAATTTCTGGTTCAGGAGTGATCGTAACCTCAGCTGAGGCATTTCCATACGCTGGATGCGAAGCTTGGAACTCGACTAAATCGAAAGCTGCAAGCGGCTCTATGTCGCTAGTAGGCAGATAGACTCCTGTCCTTGTTTCTTCTACGTAGTATTCAAACTGTCCTGGGGTAATCTCTTCTATATACACAGTATCTGATTGAAGGGTATCTTTGTACTGAAAATTTGACAGCTTTACCCCGTCTTTCCACAACTCTACTACTGCATCTTTGACGATGATACTGCTATCTGTAATGGTTTCTAGTGCGCCAAAGGAACGGCTTACTTGTAAAAAAGGGGTTCCTCCTTCGACGAGGAAGGTGTTTAACGTAAGAAGTGGCTGATGCTCTGGAAAAGGAATATCCAGGTCTCGAGTACAGGATAGGCTCAAACTTATCCAGAGAAAACAGAAAATTATTTTGTAGCTATTCATGGAGTTAAAATTTAAATCGGTAGGATATGGAAGGGATAATGGGAAATAAGGCGAGCTTGGTCAGGTTTTTCTTGAAGACGGGGTTTCCTGAGGCATCAAAGCTCTCAATATTGTTTTCGAAGTAATACACATAGGGATTGAGGCGACTGTAGGCATTGTATACGCCCAGGGCCCAGGTCCGCTGTCCCCATTTCTTGGCTTTAGTAAACTCGATTCCCAGATCCATTCGGTGATAAGCCTGCATTCTGAAACCGTTTCTTCCATTTTCAAAGAGCTCCACCCCTCCACCTCCGTAAGAAATATCTGTAAGGAGTTGATAGGCGAAGGAATTTCCCCTTGAGGCAAAAGATTGCCCCTCCCTTCCACCAAAGAAATTGAAGCTATCTGGAATCAAGGGATCTTCCAGGGCTCCATATCCCGCAGTAGGAAGGGTAATGGCATTTCCCGTCCCAAATACCCAGGTTCCTGCGAGGGAAATTCGGTCGTTGAGGCGATGACTGACTACGAGGCTGATGTCGTGTCTTCGGTCGTATTTGTAGGGAAACCTCCGACCTAATTCGATGTTGTCAAACTGCCGCCAGTTCCAGGACAAGGTATATCCCAACCACCCAGTTGTTTTTCCTTGCTTCTTTTGAAGTAATAATTCCAGCCCATAGGACTCTCCGGTACCCCCTGTCTCTACTGTTTCTTCCCAGGTTCCTTCAGTAGCTCCACCAAAGAAGAAGTTGTTCCCCTCCTTAAACGTGATCAGGCCATTCATTTCCTTGTAATAGCCTTCCAGGCTAAACTCATATCGATCCTTCCACAGGGAAGCGGATACGCCCCCTGCAACTTGCCAAGAATCTTGTGAAGGTACCCGCTCCGTAGCAGGGACCCATAAATCGATGGGTAAGCCTACTCCATTGTTTGTGAGGAGGTGGATGAATTGCGTCATCTGGGAGTAAGAGCCCTTCAAAGACACATCATCTGTAAGCTGATACCTTGCAGCTGTCCGAGCCTGTATGGCCCAGGAACTTTGATCATTGATCTGGTAATGTGTAGCGCGAATCCCTAGATTGGCGCTAAAGCGTCGACCAATCTTTAGGTTGTCCTCTAGGTACACTCCCGATTCCCAGGTGTAGTCGATCTTGGAAGTCAGGGTGGTATCCTGTCGGGTTTCCTGGGTTCTGGAGCTAATGCCTACGGTACTAGGTTCAAAACGGTGATTGGTGGAAAAGGCTCCAAATTTGATCTCATGGTTGGGGCTCGGGTAGAAGTCAAAGTCTAGCTTAAGGCCAAAGTCGCGAATTTGCGAACGGTAATCGAGTGCAAACTCATCCGTAAAGGTAGAGTCTGACGTGCGGGTAACCGATTTGCCATCGGCATCCGTTCGCAATTGGTAGCGGGTGAAGGTAGCTGTCAGGTTGGAAAAAAGTTGGTCACTCCAGAGGTGATTCCACCGCAGGGCAGCTAGTCGATTTCCCCACCCCAATCCAATGTTAAATTCTTCATCGTAGGACTCTCCTCCAAGATCATCTTCGTAGGTAGATTTCCCGCCAAACTTATCATCGCCCATGTAAAAGCTAAAATACAGTCGATCTTTATCGGAAATAATGTGGTTAATCTTGCCATTTAAGTCATAGAAAAAATACCCAACAGAACCCTCTCCATCTGTTGCGGCCCTGGATAGAGGTCGAGACAGTAAATCTATATAAGTCCTTCGACCTGAAAGAATAAATGCCGTCTTTCCTTTTTGAATAGGACCCTGGATAGAGAGCTTGGCAGAGATGAGCCCAATGCTTCCCTCTCCTTCGAATTTGTTGAGGTTCCCCTCTTTCATGCGAATGTCCAAAATAGAAGAAAGTCTTTCTCCATAACGTGCAGGAAAGCCGCCTTTGTAGAGTTGCACACTACTTAAGGCATCGGCGTTGAAAACGGAGAAAAAGCCTCCCAGGTGACTTACGTAATACAGCGGTACACCATCTAGAAGAATGAGGTTTTGGTCAGGTCCTCCGCCTCTTACATACAGGCCAGATGATCCTTCATTTCCCGATTGGACCCCTGGCATGTATTGTAGAGCTTTAATCACATCGACCTCCCCTAAAAGGGCAGGGAGTCGCTTGATCTGTTCGATCGGGATTTCTACTGTGCTCATCTGGGTCTGGTCTACCTTGCGTTCCACTTCCTCAGCAATAATCTCTACCTCATCTAGTGCGAGGTAGTCAAGACTTACAGACAGCGTTGTGTCGCGGTCCAGCACAAAGCGGATATTTTGTGTGGAGAAACCCCCATAAGAAAAGACCAGGTCTACTGAATCTGCCGGGAGGGTTAAGCTGTAGAAGCCATAAAGGTTTGTCAGCGTTCCTTGTTCGGTCTTCGCATCAAAAACGGCTGCATTCAGCAGTTTTTCTCCATTTGCAGCATCTGTGAGGTAGCCACTGATCGTAAATTTTTGCGCCTGAAGCTCGGAAATGAAAAAAAAGGAGAGTAGTAGGATCTGTGTGGGAAACACAGACACCTTCCAATTGGTGTGTTTCATGATTATTTGGCTAGTTGATTAACACAGCGAATACATTAAACCTACAAATATCTTTTCTTATACCCAGGTATAAAGAATTACCCGTGTAGTTTAGGTGAACAAGTGTGTGGGAATTAAAACAATTCAGCTTATTTGATTAATATTTCGTAATTTTTCAAAGCTAAAGATAGAAATAGCGCCAATCTTAAAAAAGATAAAAATATTGGAATAGGGGATAAGGAGAGTAGCGTTGTCTTGTAAGTTGATTCATCTCTTGCGTTTACTTAATAGAGAACTCCAATGTGGGATGAGTGAATAAGTGTTAAGGAAATTACGTTTTACTCAGTATTTTGAGTAAATTTACTCAATGCATTGAGTAAAATGTTCAAATACACACGTCCTCAATATGAAGTCTTATGCGCTCGCCTGGAAAATGAACCAAGACGGTTTATACAGGTGCTATATGGCCCTAGACAGGTTGGTAAGACTACCCTGATTACCCAGTTTGCTCAAAATACAAAACTCCTAGTTCATCAGGTCTCTGCTGATGCCGTACCAGCATCCGACTATTCGTGGATTTCTCAGCAATGGGAAGCTGCAAGATTTAAACTAAAGCAGTCAAATGTTGATGAGTTAATCCTTATACTTGACGAAATACAAAAGGTTGAAAATTGGAGCGAACAAGTCAAAAAAGAGTGGGATAACGATAGTCAGAACCAATTACCTTTGAAGGTAATCCTACTGGGCTCTTCGCGGCTTCTGCTACAGCAAGGACTTACCGAGTCTCTTGCGGGGAGATTTGAGGCCATTTATATGGGCCATTGGCCATACTCAGAAATTCAAAAAGCCTTTGGAATTACGGCAGAAGAGTATGTTTGGTTTGGGGGATATCCTGGTTCTATTCCACTTATAGGGGATGAGTCAAGATGGAAATTATATATTACCCAGTCTTTGATAGAGGCTAGTATTTCAAGAGATATTTTTATGATGACTCAGGTAAATAAGCCTGCGCTTATGCGCAGGTTATTTGAATTGGGTTGTGCTTATTCTGGTCAAATTTTGTCTTACTCCAAAATTCTTGGCCAATTACAGGATGCTGGCAACACAACTACTTTAGCACATTATTTGGATTTGTTGGGATCCGCTGGATTACTGACAGGACTAGAGAAGTACAGCCCAAATATCTTGCGCCAACGTGCTTCTAGTCCCAAGTTCCAGGTTTCTAATACGGCCCTCATTTCTGCACAACAGGGGCTTACGTTTGAGCAAGTAAGAGCTCGTCCTGAGCTTTGGGGGAGATGGGTTGAGTCTTCGATTGGCGCTCATTTACTCCACTATTCCCTTATTGAGGGACTGGAGCTTTACTATTGGCGCGATCGAATGGATGAGGTGGATTTCGTTCTTAGCAATCGTTCTCAGGTAATTGGAATAGAGGTAAAAAGTAAGGTTGCAAAGAAAAAGAGGGGTATGAAAGCCTTTCAAAGGGTGTTCGATCCCCAGAAGGTTATCCTTATCAGTGATACTAGTCTACCCTGGCAGGAGTTTCTTAGTATTAATCCCAAAGACCTTTTTTAACCTAATCTTTTGTGATAGTCCCGTAAACTAGGAATTCCCCACCATCAAATGACATTTTGGATGTGCAAGGGCCTAATCTATATTCCCATCTGCTATATATCAGGGATATTTAAGGAGGTCATGCCAGGTTTTTGGCATATAGCTGACCCTATTTTTATGTATGTAGGCATGATTTTGGGTAGATGCATAAATGTTCAAGAATTCTTTTGAATATCCTTACTTGGACCTAAACAGAGATTAAAGGCCGTGTTAAATGAAAAGGGGTGGTTATCAGCTAATTTCATTGCCTTTTTATTCAAATCTTTTATTTATTTTACATATGTTAAATTTTAATCAAACAATATTAATGTAAAAATAATTTTATATATAGTTTTACTACGGATCTATGTATAGTCTAAGTATATGAGAAAGTATCTGCTACCTTCTTGCTCGCTTTTATGTGTACTAGTTTTTTCTTATTCAGGTCTATTTGCCCAATGTAATGAAGATTTGGGGCTCGATGTTAGCTTTTCAGCTTCTCCTGAGTTTTGCTCCGACGCTGAATTACTGACGGGTTTATCAGGGGGATTTCCGCTTGGAGGAGTTTATTCCGGTCCGGGCGTAATCGATGACGGAAACGGTGAGACCTATAGTTTTGACCCTTCAGTTCCCGGTATAGGAACGCACACCTTGACATATACGGTAGAGAATATGCTTCAATGGATGCAGACTGGGCAGAAAATTGAAGGGGAAGCTGCATTTACCGAAAATGGGGAAGAGCCTATTCCAGATGGATTAGGGGCCGCTATAGACGTAACGTCAGATGGAAATACGATCGCTCTGGGGGCTAGGTTTAGGAGCGTCGATGACTTTGAGGGGGTCGTGGAGGTGTATGATTGGAATGGAAACGCTTGGATTCGCAGAGGTCCTGACTTGGTAGGTGAGAGTAGTTTTTCTCGGTTTGGTACCTCAGTCTCTATATCAGCTGATGGGAACCGAGTGGCTATCAGTTCTCCTGCAAATTCCGCACAGAAGTTCGTGAGGGTATATGCGTGGAATGGAGCTCGATGGATTCCTCTTGGGCAGGATATCCTTTCTCCCTCTGCTACAATCGAGCTTTCTTCAGATGGCGCTCGATTAATGATCGGATCTACAGCGAGTTCAGCTGGAGAAATCAAGGTGTATGATTGGGAGGGAGGTGAATGGATTCAGGCAGGTTCTACAATCGAAGGCCTTCAAGCTAACGAATCTATTGGAAGCATCGCTACGCTGTCAGGAGACGGAAACACAATCGCCGCAGGAGTTCCAGGTAATACCATAAACACAGGAACGACAGGAGAAGTTAGAACCTATGTGTGGGATGGAAGCGACTGGGTAGCTCAAGGAGATTTTTTAGAAGGAAATGCCATTGGGGAGCGATTTGGAAAAAGCGTTTCCCTTTCTGTAAATGGTACTCGTTTAGCTGTAGGTTCTCTATCCCCAGAAACGGATGGTACGAAGCCTGGGAAGGTTTTTGTTTTTCAATGGGACGGAATGGTTTGGCAACCCGTTGGCTCTCCCATCTCAGGGTTGACTGACGGAGATGACTTTGGAAGCTCTATTTCCATCAACTCAAATGGTAAACGCCTAGCTGTAGGTTCTCGTGAGAACGATCTTAATGGAAAAGGGGCTGGCCTCATACAAGTTTTTGATTTGATCGGAGGAAAGTGGGTGCAGGTAGGGGGGAATATCTTGGGAGATAATCCTGAAATTGAGGACGAGACTTTCGATGACGATGGTTTGGGAGGAAAGATTGTACTTGCTGCAAATGGGACACGCGTTGTAGGAGGATCGGATGGTTTGGGAAACCTCGATGGACTCATATTAGGTTATGTAACAACCTACAGTTTAGCACCCGGCTCTATTTCCTGCTTTGCAGAGGATGAGGTAGAGATTAAGACCTGTGAAGACTGCGAGCGGGTAAATTATGCCCTAGGTAACCCTACCTCGAATTCCTGTGACTATGGATTTGCTTATTCAGACCTGGGAGTCGATGGAATCATAAAAGGAGATAACCCTTGGGGAACTCCCGATATTGTGCATACCTGTGTTCCACCAACAACTGATCCCTGGTGGCATGTAGATTTGCAGAGAGAAATTTTTGTTACAGAAGTTTGCTTGTATAATCGTAATTCTCAAATAGAAGCCATTCTGGATCGCCTTTCAGAATATTACATTTTTGTATCCCCTCAGCCCTTTGACGAAAATGCGAGTCTAGAAGACCTTCTGGCAGACCGTACCATCTATCATACTTTTGTGGAGGAGCGAGCTGCATTTCCCAGTTGTATTGAAATTCCGCAGGTATTTGGACGGTATGTGCGAATTCAGCTGCCAGGTACGAGGATCTTGAATTTTGCAGAACTAGAAGTCTATGGGTGTAAAAAGTCTTCTTGTATCAACCCCCCCAACATAGCGCTTAAAAAAGAAGCAAGACAATCTACTACCTATGGATTTGGGGACGCTTCTATTGCGGTTGATGGGGACATCGATGGAACGCGAGGTCCCTGGTCTGATCCCTCTATCCAGCATACAGATCGGGAAGAACAACCTTGGTGGCAAGTGGATTTGGGGAAACCCTCAACCGTAAAAGAGGTTTCTATTTTTAATCGGACAGAATGCTGTGTACAGCGTCTCCAGGATTTCTACGTGTTCGTTAGCCCTAGACCTATAGATGGTGATCTACCTGTCGAGGAATTGGTTGCTAATCCTGATATAGCGTTTGAGTTTGTCAAAGGAAATGCTGGACCAAAAGAGACTTTGACCTTTTCCAATGAGGTAGGGCAGTATGTAATGGTGAAGCTTTCAAAAATCGGTATACTTCACATGTCCGAAGTCGAAGTGATAGGATGTGAAGGACAAACCGCTTCTTCTCCTAGTAATCGATTTGCAGAAGCAGGTGAAGATCTGGATGCCGCCCTCACCACTGGATTGACTACCCTTGCCTATCCGAATCCCTTTCGGGAGAACTTAACCCTAGAGATTGGAGGAGAATTACAAGCAGGTGCCCAACTAGAGCTTATCAATTCCTTGGGACAAGTTGTAGATAGACAGGCAATAACGGGTAATACCCATCAAATCGAAGGTCGGAATTTGCCACAGGGCATGTATTTTGTTCAGTTGCAAAACGGAGTGGATCAGCACAAGATTAAGGTTGTTAAGCTGCAATAGGGCTTTTCGACGATTGAGAATAGAACGTAAAAAAGTTAAGCCGCTACTT
>JBCCTX010000208.1:0-13723 GCA_039197765.1 Bacteroidota bacterium | reverse complement strand
TCAGGAATCTGTAGCAGCTGAAACATGGTTAAGTCATTGGCAATAAGAACTAACTCTGCATCCGGGTTCTCGTTAATCACTTTTGCCTGGTCTAGTAAGGAGCTTAAATAGTCCTCTAGGGTAAATATATCTTCGTCTACAGATACATGGGTAAAAGGCAGCGTTTCTATGGGATTTTTTATAAAAGAGTCTACAGACAGTTTAAAGTTCACACAGAGCTTATACAATTCTTCTAGTAGGAGTTGTTTTTCTCCCCTAATTCTTCTGTAAGCACTGTCTGAACTGATCCCCAGTAGATCTGAAACCTCGTCGACCAAAGCCAAGTGTTCAGGGAGCTGTTCCCGAATCTGTTTGAAAATTCGCTTTTGTAAGCTTTTGATGTCTATCATATCTAGCATGCCGGTTATTCCGGCTCTTTAAAAATAGCAATTCGCACAAATTTTGCGATGGGGTATCTCACTATTTTGGGAAATAATGCTAGAAACAAGTAGGTTTTTGCAAAAAATGCAACTGAAATGATCCACTTTTTTAGCTGAAAGGGTGCTTTGGGAAATTTCGCCTACTTCCTAGTTATCTGCCCTAAAAATCCATTTTAGCCCCTGGAAGGATATCCCTAGATTTGTCGTATAGCTTATTGAAAGGCACTTAACAACCAGCTAATAATGACCCACTCAGCCCATGAAATCATGAAACCCCCAACACCCTCTTTTACTTTTGTCCTTTAATGATCGTGTCTTAAGTTATCGAAAGTTCCAAGTTCTCAGAAGCGGCAAGACCTCATGGTCTTGCCGTTCTTTCTTCTGTTTCCCTATCTTTGCTCATACATTTGAATAAAATTTGATGAATCAAGCTTCACATTTTCCAACTTGGGCAGATATTGAGCAGGCAGCTGCAAGGATCAACCCTTATATTCACCGCACACCTGTTTTGACTTCGCAGGCAATTAATACCCTAGCAGGTGCTTCACTCTATTTCAAGTGTGAGAACTTTCAGAAAGTAGGGGCTTTCAAGATTCGGGGAGCCATGAATGCCATCTTTTCCATGGGGCAAGACGAAATTTCTAAAGGGGTTGCTACCCATTCTTCTGGGAATCACGCTCAGGCTGTCGCTCTGGGAGCTAAAACCAGGGGAACAAAAGCATGGATTGTCATGCCTAGCACTGCGCCTGAAGTAAAGAAGGCCGCAGTGCTAGGCTATGGGGCAGAGGTAATCACGTGTGAACCTACGCTCGAAGCTAGGGAATCCACTCTAAAAAGTGTTGTTGCAGATACGGGTGCACAGTTTATCCATCCCTTTGATGATTGGCGAGTCATTACAGGACAAGCAACAGCAGCAAAGGAGTTAATCGAAGAGGTAGAGACCTTGGATGCGCTTATCGCCCCTGTAGGTGGTGGTGGTTTGTTGAGTGGTACAGCGCTTAGCACCCACTATTTACTCCCAGAAGCCCATGTATATGCAGGAGAACCCACTGGAGCCGACGATGCGGCTAGAAGTTTCCAAGCGGGTAGGATCATTCCAAGTACACAACCTCAAACGCTTGCAGATGGATTATTGACTTCCATCAGTGAGAAAACCTTTGCAGTCATCCAACATCACGTAAAAAATATCTTTACTGTATCAGATGAAGAGATCGTTGCAGCAATGCGCATGATATGGGAGCGGATGAAGATCATTATAGAACCCTCCTGCGCTGTTCCTTTTGCGGCAGTTTTGCAACAAAAAGAACAGTTTGCTGGTCAGAGAATTGGGATCATCTTAACGGGGGGCAATGTAGATTTGGGAAAGTTGCCTTTTAAGTAGAGGGGAGAGAAGTGAGAGAGAAGATTTGAGAAGGGGGAATGTGGGATTAGGTATGGGGAGACCTTGATTGGGGTTAGTTTGTTATTGTGTACTGAGAGCTAGTTATGTTTCAACTTAACGCTATGTCGATAAAAATAGGAATCATCAATGTGTCGGACCGGGCAAGTGCGGGAATCTATGAAGATATACCTGGTAAGGCCATTGTGAGTACACTTCAGGAGTATTTAATAAGCGAGTGGGAGCCGGTTTATCGGGTAATTCCCGATGAACAGGATCAGATCGAGGCCGCTTTTTGTGATATGGCCGATCAGCAAGGGTGCTGCCTGATTGTAACTTCAGGAGGCACAGGACCTGCTCCTAGAGATGTTACACCAGAGGCTACCGAGGCTGTATGTGAGAAAATGATGCCAGGATTTGGAGAGTTGATGCGCCAGGAAAGCCTCAAGTATGTTCCCACGGCAATTCTATCAAGACAAACCGCAGGTATCCGAGGACAGACCTTAATTATTAACCTTCCTGGTAAGCCCAAGGCCATACGGGAATGCTTAGATGCAGTATTTCCTGCAGTACCTTACTGTATTGATCTGATTAATGGTCCATACTTGGAGTGTAATGAATCCGTAATTAAGCCTTTCAGACCCCGTTCAAGCTAGTGAAAGCCTATTTTTTTCTGTAGGTTTACCCTTCCTTTTAAGAGGCGTATGCTTCGATTGTTTGACGTTTAATTTAAAGATGTATGAAGGTAACAGTTTGCCGCAAAGCTCACTTCAATGCCACACACCGCCTTCATAATCCCCATTGGAGTGATGAAAAAAATGAGCAGGTATTTGGCGTATGTAACAGCAAGAATTACCATGGCCACAATTATGAGCTTATTGTGCGAGTTACGGGAGAGGTAGACCCTGAAACAGGTTTGGTATTAGACTTACGTGATCTTGCAAAGATTATAAAAGCACATGTCGAGTCGCGATATGATCATAAAAATCTGTATGAAGACGTTGAGGACTTTCGCAGTCTAAACCCCAGTACAGAGAATATGGCAATTAAAATATGGGAGATTTTGCGTAAAGAAATTGACGAAGCTTACCAAATTCATATCACCCTTCATGAAACGGCGAAGAATTTTGTAGAATTTGGCGGACCATGAAGCTTAGTGTCCGTACTTTACCTACTTTTGCCAAGATTTATCCACACTTTCATACAGCAGAATTTTGAAGAGACCTAAAACTTTGAGTTCTATGCAATCAACAGCGCCTAAGTACGCGCAGTACCCTGTTCATATTTACAATTCCCTTCGCAACCAAAAAGAGGAATTTATTCCTATTCATCCGGGTTTTCTTGGTATGTATGTGTGTGGTCCGACTGTATATGGAGACCCTCATCTAGGACATGCACGCTCAGCCGTTACGTTTGACCTTGTTTTTCGGTACTTCAAATTTTTGGGCTATAAAGTGCGATACGTACGCAATATTACCGATGTAGGCCATCTGGAAGACGAAGTGAATGAGCAAGGAGAAGATAAAATAGCCAAGAAGGCCCGAATTGAGCAATTGGAGCCCATGGAAGTGGTCCAGTATTACACGACGCGCTACCGCAATTTCATGGCGATGCTCAAAGTGCTCCCACCCAGTATTGAGTCCACAGCCACAGGCCATATTATAGAGCAGATCCAAATGATCGAAAAAATACTGGAGAAAGGATGGGCCTATGAACAAGAAGGGTCTGTGTATTTTGACCTGAATGCTTTTGCCAAAGTAAAAAGCTATGGCGAATTATCTGGGAAAGTTCTGGAGGAACTACAGGTAGCCAGTAGAAATTTGGAAGGCCAGAGCGAAAAACGTGGACCTCATGATTTTGCGCTGTGGAAAAAGGCGAAGCCAGAACATATTATGCGATGGCCTTCCCCCTGGGGATGGGGCTTCCCAGGTTGGCATATTGAGTGTACAGCCATGAGTACTAAGTATTTAGGTATCCCTTTTGATTTGCATGGAGGAGGATTGGATCTCCAATTTCCCCACCATGAAGCTGAAATTGCTCAATGTGTAGCAGCTACAGATAAAGACCCAGCCAACTATTGGATGCACAACAATATGCTCACCATTGATGGGCAGAAAATGAGTAAGAGCCTGGGTAATTTTATTAGCCTGGAGCAAATGTTTTCAGGGGACAGTGAGCTGCTAGAGCAGGCATATTCTCCTATGACGGTTCGCTTTTTCATGTTACAGGCTCATTACAGAAGCCCAGTAGATTTTTCTAATAAAGCCCTAAAAGCAGCTGAAAAGGGACTAAAGCGGCTTATGCAAGGACTTAGTTTATTGGAATCACTAGAATATCCCCCTGTTTCAGCGCCTGAGCCAAGCATTGAAAAGGAAATCGAAGAATTGGTGGAGGCCTGCTACCAGGAGATGGGAGACGATTTTAATACCGCTAAAGTACTTGCGGTATTATTTGATCTTACCTCAAAAGTCAACTCCTTTTATCATGGGCAGATCCCGCTTCGTTCCATCTCTAAGGAAGTATTCGAAAAGGTACGGAATACCTATCGTGGGTTTGTAATTGACGTTCTAGGACTAGAACCAGAGAACACTTCTGGTGAGAACCGAATTGAGGGATTGGTAGAATTGCTCATAGACATTCGGCAAAATGCAAGGGCGCAAAAAGACTTTGCCACGTCCGATAAGATTCGAGATGACCTAAAGGCCATAGGAATTGTGTTGAAGGATGAAAAAGGAGGAGGAACGAGTTACTCGGTAGAGTAGGAGGAGAATGGTCCACATGGGTGCAAAAATTAAACTTTTATTCCTGTCAAAGGCTTTCTGCGGACCGTGGACTATTTAGCGCAGGACTAGTGTTTGAAGTTGATAACTATTCGGCCAAAATATTTGCTAACCTAAGAAGAATTGCTAATTTTATTCGAGTTTTTGGAAAACCTAAAACCCATTTGGTTTTAGTTTTAGTTGAAATAGATGAAAAAATCACTTGCTCTTTTGCTAGGCGTTTGCCTCTTGGTTGCCTGTTTTTTTTACGTTCCATTTCCAACTCAAAACCAGCCCCCCCCGATTTCTTCTCAGGAAGAATCGCTTGCTACAGAGATTGCAGCAACTCCCAATATTCGCTATGGCTTTAACTTAGACTCTCTCAATCTCAAGCGATACATACTTAAGGCAAATGAGAGTCTCGGGGCTATCCTTTCTCGATACAATGTTTCTGATGCAATCATTGCCAGAATCGGGCAACTGCCCAAAGATTTATTTGACGTCAGGAGGTTGCGAGCCAATAAGCCATACAGCCTCATTCAGAATCCCGATTCCTCCGTCGCATTAGGATTTGTCTATCACCCCAATCCAATGGAATACATCGTGCTGAATCTTGCAGATTCCCTTTCTGTATTTAAAGGTCGTAACCAGACGGATACACTTACGCATGAAATTGGTGGAGTGATTCAGTATTCTCTATATGAATCCGTCTTGGAGCAAGGAGGGAATGCCGCCCTGGTAAACCAGTTGTTTGAGATATTCGCCTGGGATTTGGATTTTTGGGCCATCCATGAGGGAGATTATTACAAAGTATTTTACACTACCTATGAGGTTGAGGGAGAATTTGCAGGATTCGGAGAAATCAAAGCCGCTTTAATCCATCATTTGGGCGAACCGCATTATGCCTATAGGTATAACCAACAAGATGGTAATGGATGGGAATATTTTGACGCAGATGGGGATAGCCGAAAAGGAGAATTTCTGCGGGTTCCCCTTCAATACACACGTATCAGTTCTCGATTTACACACAGTAGGTTTCACCCTATCCTTAAACGCAGAAGACCGCATCATGGGGTAGATTTTGCCGCTCCTCGTGGGACCTCCGTTTACGCTATTGGGGATGGTACCATTATGAAGGCTCATTACAGTGGAGGGGCTGGAAATATGATTAAAATTCAACACGGTGAAGGGTTTCAATCTGGCTATTTACATCTATCGGGATATGCAAAAGGAATTAAAAAGGGAGCAAAGGTTACGCAGGGTCAAACCATTGGGTATGTAGGAAGTACGGGACTTTCTACAGGGCCTCATTTAGACTTTCGACTTTGGAAAAATGGAGTCCCACTCAACCCCCTTCGTTTATCCAAACCCTCTTCTGAAGGAATTTGTGAAGAACTCAAGGAAGATTTTCAGCGGTCAGTCACCCTATTGAAAGAAAAGTTAGCAGCTATTGCACTCCCACCTGTTGAGAATTTAAGGGAGGAATCTGTTTCAGAAATAGAGATGCATGCCTCTACTCTTCCAGAATCTTGATCGTACCCAATTCTGTTTCACAAATGATGGTACAAGCTTTCTTTTCCTGCTTCTGATAGGCTTTATTGACGTAGACCTTAGAGGCTACCTTTTCAAAACTTCCGCCAATCTCAACCTGGCTGAACATCCCATTTCTTAAGATTACCTTAACAGGGTGTCTGTCATGGACGATCAGTTGGCATTCCCCCGCTCCACTCATCACCCTTACATGGGATTTAGGAAAGCGTTTATCGCCCAAAATTAGGGTAGTATTCCCCATGTCATTTCGGATATTGACCATCTTTGCTCGAGCAAACTCCAAGTGATCTAAAATGACATCTGCGGAAGCAACATGGATCTGCATTTGGGCCATTTCAGATTTATTGGGGCTTTGGTAGGCAAGGTTAAGATCAGATAGAGCTGAATGGATAGTAAGATTACTGATAGACATGCCCGAAAGATCCAGATTTGTCGAACCTTCCCCTAGGTTGATTAACAAATTGGTAGGAATATTGGGGTCCCCTAGATAAGTAGCAGAATAAGTAGGAAGACTTGGAGTAACAGGAAGGGCTATTCTGGCAGTTAAATTATTTCGAGGGGGTTCTTGTAGAACAAAAGAAATATCTCTCTGTAGGTTACCTGATACTTCCCTATTGTGAATTTGAGGCTTCAGGGATTTTGCTGAAGCTTTGAGTTGATTAAAGCTTTTGCCACAGACGGTAGAAGAGGCAATCTTTAAGGCACCTGTTGGATTATTAATACGCAGAAATAAATGATTATATACATCTGGCGTCAAGATTGTATCAATCTTTTCCCATCCCTGCGCGCTACACAAGCTCACAGCCAAGCAAATACTCGATAAAACCCCAATTTTCCTCATAGCATTTTTTCTACGTCTGGAAAGGGGGAAATGTTGTACAATTGGGTGAATAAACCCACTCTTTATTTTTCCTCCATTTTTCTACTCCTTACAAAATCTTTTGGTGAGATTTTTAAATTGGGAATAAACATTAGCTATTCTTAGCTAAATGATAATTTCTATAAATAATTTTCATAAAGAAGGATAAATGGATGAGTATTTTAATAAAAATTCTGATTTAATAAGATAAATATGTTTATCTACTGCTAAAATAAATTAGATACGCAGATTTTTTTTTATAAAAATCAAAAATACTATATGTATTTGTGCCGATTTTTGCGCGTTTTCTTTTGAATTTTAAATATTAGTAAGATTTAAATTGCGTTTTTAGCAATTATTTGGATTATTTACTTATTAGTTGAATATTTGCAAATAATAATGGATTTTATTTTCAATCATTTTATTAAATGGGCTTCTTTTCTAATGCATTCTTAAATGGATGCCATCGTGGTTCATCTGAATAAGATCCTGATCTATTTTTCATTGTCACTTGTAACCTTGTATCACTCAGAAATTTTTTACTTATGGAAGAGACTATTTTAGACTCGTTATCGATGGTTTACCAGGGTGCTTTGGCAGATTCCGTTGCGTCTGTCAAAGAAGTTCTTGCCGGTCAGCAAGAGAGTATTACTGGAAACCTTCTTACCTCAAACAACATCTGGATGATGTTGGCTACGGCCTTGGTATTCATTATGCACTTAGGTTTTGCGGGGGTAGAGGCGGGATTTACCCAAGCGAAAAATACGGTAAATATCCTCTTCAAGAATACCATGACTGTATGTATCGGCCTATTGACTTATGCATTGTTTGGATTTGCTCTGATGTATCCAGGGGAGTTTCAGCTGATAGCTGGGGGAATCCTAGGATTTGCGGGATGGGGGCTTACACTTCCTGATGGAGGATTGAGCTCAGGGTATGCAGATGCTGGCTATACGTATTGGACTGATTTTCTATTCCAGGCAATGTTTGCTGCTACCTGTGCAACGATTGTTTCAGGGGCCGTAGCAGAACGAATTAAGATAAGCTCTTATCTGATCTTTACCCTATTCTTTGTCGGCTTGGTATATCCTATTATTGGAAGCTGGAAGTGGGGTGCTGGATTTTTAGATGAATATGGATTCTACGATTTCGCTGGTTCAACCCTCGTTCATTCTGTTGGAGGATGGGGAGCCTTGGTAGGGATAGCCCTATTAGGCCCGAGAGTTGGTAAATATGCCTCAAATGGTGAAAAAAGAGAATTCCCTAACTTTAGTATACCCTTAGCAACAATTGGCGTATTTCTCCTTTGGTTGGGCTGGTTTGGATTCAACGGTGGTTCTGTATTGAGCGCTGATCCAGGTCTTACTTCTTTGGTATTAACAACAACCTCTTTAGCAGCTGCGGCAGGTGCAGTAGGTGCTGTACTGGTAGCTAGCCTAGTTTATAACAGATTAGACCAAGGAATGGCGCTAAACGGTATCTTAGCCGGTTTAGTAGGTATTACTGCAGGTGCAGACCTTATGTCATGGGGAGAGTCCATTATCATAGGACTTATATCTGGAGGATTGGTAGTTCTCTCTGTTGAGTTACTGGAAAAACTAAAACTCGACGATTGTGTAGGAGCCGTTTCGGTACACCTTACCTGTGGTATTTTCGGAACCCTCGCAGTAGGAATCTTTGGAAGTATGGCAAGCTGGGATCAATTTGTCATCCAATTGGTAGGTCTTCTTACCTGTGGAGGTATGGCTTCCCTTTGCGCGTTCATTATCTTCGGAGGCCTCAAAGCCACTTCCGGTATCCGGGTGACAGAAGAGCACGAAGTGTCCGGAATGGACAGCCACGAGCATGGTGTGCGTGGGCTTACCATTGTATACGATGCATAGAGATTTGAGATAGATAGGAAGGTAATCCGTTACTTTCCTATCAATTTTCTGCGTATAAAATCCAATATATAATTATTTTTTATCAATAAAATGTTATTCTGTGAAGATTTTTCTCAGTCTTCACTAGGGAACGTGTAGCCTTAATGTTGAATAAATTCTAAAGACAATACCTTGCCACATCTTCCCTCAAACACACTCATTACTATGAAAAAGTTACGTTACCTTTTAGGGATACTCATATGTTTTGCGGTAGTACATACCCAAGCACAAGAAGAAGAAGATAATTCGCTCAAGATATCAGGTTCGGTAGACACCTATTTCAAATACGACTTCAACGACCAGGATGGTGATGGAGGAATTGCAAGCAATGGAACGAGTTTCGCAGATCAGCACAACTCTGTATCTCTGGGTATGGTCAATCTGATTCTCGAGAAGACCTTTGGAAAGGCCACCTTCGTTGGAGATGTATCTGTCGGACCAAGAAGTTCCGCCTCCATTGGAAAAGAAGTGGGGATTCAGAACTTGTACATTTCCTATGCATTTACGGATGATCTTACCTTTTCCATGGGATACATGGGAACCTTTGTAGGGTATGAGGTTATTTCTCCCACTGCGAATTTCAACTATACCACTTCGTATCTATTTACCAATGGTCCATTCCAGAATGCTGGTTTGAAATTGGAGTATGCCATTTCCGATAAGGTAGGTGTTATGGTGGGCTTGTTTAACCGTTGGAATGCTTTCGATGCAGATGATTTTGGCCTTTCGGACTTTGGTGCACAACTCTCTGTATCTCCAGTTGAAGGATGGGATGCCTACCTGAACTTTATTACAGGTCCAGGTGAAACAGAGGTAGACTTAACCACTACGTTTCAGGCCTCAGATGATTTTCTCATTGGTTTGAACGCTGCCATCTTTACTGCAGATGACAACAACTTGCCTGTGTATGGTGCCGTACCTGATTTTGCAGGAGTGGCTTTGTACCTCAATTATTCCGTTTCCGATGCTGCTGCTTTAGGACTTCGCTATGAGTACTTCAGCACGCAGGAGAATGAGATCACAGAACCTTTTACAGAGTACAATGTCAATGCTGTTACCTTCTCCGCTAATTTAGGTGCCGGACCCCTAACTTTCATCCCTGAAATTAGGTTGGATTCTGCCTCTGAAGATATATTCAGCGACGGAGATGGGGATGCAACGGGCTCAACTTTCCAAGCCCTGCTCGCCGCCGTCTTTGCATTCTAGTATGCTGTTTCTCAAAGGATCTTTTATGTAAATGTGGATTTGCGGTTTGTAAAAGGTCAGCTCTTCGGGCAGTTATCCGGGAGCTGGCCTTTTTTATTGCCCCTGCTTATTGCGGGAAATTTGTAATTTCGTCCCTATGGAGGACGTATTGCTAAGAATTACCTCTCGAGGAGAAGGCGTACTCAAAGAGAAAGGCTCTCGGTTTTTATCATTTGCCTATCCCGTAACCCAGGTTAGTGAAGTGGAAAGTCATTTAGGGCAGTTGAAAAAGAAATTCTATGATGCTCGGCACCATTGTCTTGCATACCGGCTGGGGGCTCAAGGCCAGACCTCCTTTTCTGCAGATGACCGGGAACCTGGCAATAGTGCTGGTCCTCCTATATTAGCTGCGATTCGCTCCCAGGGCTTGACAGATACACTTGTGGTAGTTGTCCGGTACTTTGGAGGAACTAAATTGGGAATTCGAGGGCTCATAGAAGCCTATCGGGATGCAGCGGACAGAGCCTTGGCCCAAAGTGAACGTGTGCCTATTATTCCTACAGTAGAATTTGTTATTGACTACGCCTACACCCAAACCTCGGAAGTACAGAAAGCCCTTCATCCCTTTCCTGTGAAAATCCTGGATTCTACTTATGATGCCTCCTGTAGTCAGGTATTATCCATTGAGGCCAAGGAATTTTCTCAGCTCCATCAGATATTGTTACGCATTCCTATTAAGATTCATTCTATCTCAACGGTTGATTTATGAAGTATTGTGGAATCTTTGTCTGTATTGTATGTATTTTCAGTTCTTTCAATGGCTTTGCGCAGTCGACCTATACCGCTTTAGCAGAACACGGGCAACACCTCAACGAAGCATCTGTTAGGTCTTGGTTGCTTCAAAACCCTTCTTTTCAATCCTTTGAATGGGAGTTTAGATATGAGCGGACTAGCCCTGGAGGCAAGCACTATACCTTTCTCCCCATCAAAGAGGGTATCCGATTATTAGGGGGGATGGTACGTGTAAATGTAGATCGAGAAGGAAGGGTATATTCAGTAGTTTCTGATTTGCCTTCCCAGGTCGATATCCAATCCAAAGACTTTGCCCTTGCCCCCAAAGTTGAGAACCCCTTTTTGGAGCCCGAATCAACTTCTACCTGGCAAAAGCGTTTTGAGCTCAAAGAAGGTACTTTGTATCCTATCTGGTATCAAGAAAGGAGCCTGAGGTCTCCCTCTGCTACCTTGAACAACGCAGAAGCCCGTTCGATCCTTCAGGATACCGTGGGATGGGGTAGGGTCTTCCTTCCCGATCCTTGTACCAAAGGGCAGGTTAGGTATGGCGAACTTTTTGAGGATAATGAGGATAGTCATTCCCCTGTATTTGATGCTCTGATGGATACCGTTGAGTTGTTGGATATAACCTTTGAAGAGGGAGTTTTTAGACTCAAGGGCCCTTATGTGGAAATTTTCGACATCACAGACAGAGAAATACCTCCTGTAACTTCCGCAGATGGCAACTTCTTCTTTACGCGAGATGAGTCTGGCTTTGAAGACGTTATGGCATATTATCACATCGATCGATTTCAACGATACATCCAGGTATTGGGTTTCACCAATCTACAAAACCGGACCATTCGGGCGGATACGCATGGCTTCATTGGAGATCAGTCTGAATTTGTGCGATTGGGAGATGCCTCCTATTTGAAATTTGGAGAAGGGGGCGTGGATGATGCAGAGGATGCCGATGTAATTATCCATGAGTATGCACATGCAATTTCTTATGATGCCAATCGTCCTGAGCGGTATTCTTGTGAAAGGTTAGGCCTGGATGAAGGGATTGCAGATTATTTTGCTGCGGGCTACTCCTGGGATATAAATCCATATGATTGGGAAAACCTGTTTAATTGGGATGGGAATAATCCCTTTTTTCCTGGCAGGAGTGTGGCTATAACGACCATGTATCCCCTTGGGGATTGTTCCTTGCAAAGTGGAGAGAATGATATCAACGATTGGGGCCAGATTTGGGCTTCTGCCATGATGAACCTTCGGAATGAAATCGGGGGAATAGAGACAGATAGAATCATGCTTCAGGCCTTGTATGGCTTGACAGAGGAGAGCGGGTTTACAGAAGCAGCTCAATTGGTGCTTGAAGCAGATGAACTCCTGTATCAAGGGGCCCATACTGACCGGATTAATTTTTGGTTCTGCCAACAGGGAATCCTGGGAGGGTCTACTTGTTTGAGCGTATCGCGCGGGGAAGAGTTACCGCATTCCCAACTTGCTGGATACAGGTTTCATTCCGAGAGTGAAAGTTCGAAACTCACCTTTCATTGGGAAGGTACATATTCAAGCAAAGGCCTTGTAACACTCCAAGTATACAATCAGCTCGGTCAAGAAGTATTTGCAGCCTATGGGCCTAGTAATCAAAAGTGGAAAGAAACGCATGTGATTTCTGGGGGGTTGCACGTGTTTAAGCTAATGGATTCGTCTGGGATGTTGATTCATGCTGGAAAGATTTGGGTAGGAAATTGAGTAATGTTCCAGTCCTTTACTGGAAATAATGGTAATATTGGTTAAATTTGAGGATTGGATGTTGGTTTCTAGGACCTACTTTGTTATGCAGAAGTTGTCTGTTAGAACCAATTCCGGCTGTTCTTTTGCCGCCGTAGTTCAATGGATAGAATAGGAGTTTCCTAAACTCTAGATGAAGGTTCGATTCCTTCCGGTGGCACACTGCTATTTTCAAGATCCTGTAACAGGCCTATTTTCCCTCTTTTCATCTCTTCCAACTATACGCCTTTTCTCCTTTATTTGATGAGTTTCTAGGAATAATCTGGCATCTTTTTTGACCTGTTTTTGAAAAACTCGTTAAAACCTATACATTTGCAGTAATGAAATTCTCAATATTTGAAAAGATCGGAAATAATTGAGAATAGTGTTCTTTTAAAAATTCAGGTATTACGGTTGTATGCAACATTTTTCACTTTTTTTACCTTGCGATACAATAAAATGCTAAAAATAACTTTAGTATATCTGTAAACTGAAGACAAGAGAACAAAACCCTCCTTGCTTCTGTATCCGACAGGATTTAAAACATGTACCTCGGAAAGTAAATGAACCCCTCTGGTATTCGGCTCCCAGGTTGGGAGTTAAGGTCTAGTTCCTATATGGAAATGGGCAGGGAACTTTTACTCATTTAATTCTGCGCCAGATATGAAAAAATCACAACTCACTGAAACTCAACTGAAGCATCTCAAACATTTTAACTTAATTCTGGAATGCGATGGTTGGGTGGATTACCTTTCCGTGGAGGATCAATTTGAAGCTGGGAAGGACATGAATCCTGAAGGGGTAATGAGCATTCGGGAGGAATCACTGATTCTAGAAGCTCAATTTCACGTACCCGTTCAGATGCTTAGCTTGAGTATTTCGGACAAAAGACTGAGACAAAAAGTAGACATCTTCTTTCTCTACGATCAGCAGCCTGAGCATATCCTCGAATGGATTGTCTCTGTTCGCGCTGAGCTCAATATCCATACCTATCGCACTCTGCTAAACCAGCACAAAGATATTTGTAAAACTATCTTCCTAGCAGAGTCTAATGCAGAGCATGTGGAGTTGAAGCCACACACTACTTGAAGAAGTGAGGG
>JBCCTX010000207.1:0-13946 GCA_039197765.1 Bacteroidota bacterium | reverse complement strand
TTGAAAATACCCGCAGGGGTGAAAGGTTCCCAAACTCAGGCGTCAGATCCAGCTAATCCTAGGCAAAGAACCTATAGACGCGCCTCAGAAATATATAGTAGGAGTACCTCTCCTTCCTATGCGGCAGGATCGCTAGTTTAGGCACAGCTGCATAGCGTATCTGAAGAACTGTTATAATAATCTCCCTTATCCTAAAACTGGAATCAAATTTTCCTCACTTGAGTGGCCTTCCCTACACGAAGCAAGTTCTTTCTCAAAATGATTTTTGAAGAACTCGTTCTGTCTTAATTCAAAATGATTGAAAGGATTTATTACTCTTGGCTTTTTACTTTCAAAGCAAGAATAGCTCCTGCGAATTAAATATAGCCTGCCTTCTTTTGAATCCACTTCTTCAGGGATAGCATTAAATTTACCTGCTAGTTCAAATATTTCCATTTCACACTCATCAGAGAGTCTCGAACAAAAGATCGTTCGATATGCATGGCAGGGTGGGGCTTCTGCTGTAAATTCTAACTCAAACTTACCTGGAGAAATACATGTCGTTTTTCCGCTATAAAAGGTATTGCTTTTGCCTTTCAACCTGAAATCTCCCACTCCTTGAAATGACGAAGGAAGTTCGTAAAATTGCTTAGCCTCCTCATCAAAATAGTAGGCATCGAAATATCCTTTCAATTTACTCATTTCAATCTCATCTGTTGGTGATGGATGTTTATCTTCAATCTTAGGGTTAGATTTCTTGATAGAATCTTGCTTTAAAGAGCTAACAAGACTCTCGGAGGGAACGTTTGTTAACTCTTTTTTATCTTCTTTAGAAGCAGTAGTTTTATCACTTTTTGCTTGAATAAGGAGCTTGAGCTCTCTAAGATCTCCTTCTTCTGTCACAAGGATGGTTCCGGTGTCTTTACTTATCCTTTCAAGTAGAAGGTAGATCTCTTGCTTTATTCTTTCTATGACCTGTAAATCTTCTTCAATTGCTTTTATTCCGTCTTCAGAAAGATTGGCCTGGATAGCTGAAAACTTACTTTTTACCTCCTTTTCATATGTATGCCAATAGGTAACCCAGTCGGTCCGTATACTGGTGTAAAAAATATTGAGGTCCGGGTGGCAATTTGAAGATGCAGGGCGGTCTAGAGGGGTATCATTCAAAATAAGATGTAAAGTCTTTTTCAAATAAAGGCTCCTCTTGCTAGGGGATGAAAGAAAGGGGATGAGTTGCCGTAGGTACATCTCTGATTGTAGGAATGTCCGATTCACCAAACTAATTACCCAATCCTTTTCTTCTAAGCTTGCATATAGGTTTTTAAACCCCTCTTCTCCTAAAGTATCTCGATAAACAGGAACTACTGTGAATAAACCAGACAAATTTTTATCAATGGATGTGAAAAATTTGCGATCGGGTTTTTGGATATTGAGACAAACATAAACTTTTGGGGGAGTAAGCACTTTCTGAGAGGAAGATTGAGGAATTATAGGATAAAAATGCTCATAATCTTTCTCTGCCACATACCTGGAAAGGCCATTTAGATACCGTTTATGGTACCGAATTGTTGGCGAACTATGCCTCTTAGACTTTAAATAGACATTCTTGTAAAGCGTCTCTCCTTTAAGATCAATACCGTATTTATTTTTTATGGATTCAGCGATAATGCCAAAGTTTTTCTGATAGTTGGAACTAATTGACGTATTCTTTTCCCGTTCAAACTTTCTTACTGCGTCTGTGACAAGCCCTCGAATATCGTCTGTTTGTACTATTGGCATGCTTCTATGAATTTTTCACCTTAGAATAATAATAGTAGGGGCCTATGACTTTTAAAAATTTTTAAAAATTTAGTAATCTTAACATAAAGTCAAAAAAGTATATTAATCAAACTAAGGCTTACGTGCTAAAAAGCTTAATTTACAAATAAACAATTTAAAAGTACAAGGTAAATTTTATAAAAATTTTTACAAGGAATTACAAATTAGAGAAAAAATGGACTTGGAATTAGGACAATATTTTTCCATATTTCAATTATTGTGTCTTTGGTCTTTGAAATAGGAAAAGTTATCCCTGTATCGAAATTATTTCGATTGTTAATGCAACTGGGAGTGCTGGCTTTAGGAAAGCTGGAAGATTTGTTGGTAATGGAAAAAAATAAGCAGGCGGTCCGACGCCTGCTCGTTTTGGGTAAACTTCTAAAATTCACCAATGTCAAATTTAGGAGTAATTGCCGAATTCTCTAAACTCTTTTTAGACAGTTCAAGGGCAAATTTTACCCGTTCGAAATTGCCAAATCAATGTTTTATTGTCATTGAAATTTAACCATTATGACTATTTTAAAGCAAAATGAACGGTTGTTGAATCTGTTCCCTCAAAGAAGGAATGGGTTTAAGGTAAAAAGTAAGGATTCTCCGTCATGGAAGTACGAATACCTTATGGGCCAGGAAGGGGTCACCCTTTCGGATTTCCGACTTCAAGGCTATGTGAGAATAGATAATGAAGTCTTTGAAGCGGAAACGAGAAGAAGCAGTTTGCTGAAAGGCACTCCTGTGAAAATCATAGGAGTAGCCTTTGGTAGATTGGTTGTCGAAAGATTAGATACCTAACTATTCGTCTTACCCGTGAAGCTATCTTATTATCCAACCTTAAATTTGATATCAGAATGAAACTTTCTAATGATAGTCGCCTCTATACTATCGAAGAAATTGCCAGATTGTTGAATTGCAGGACATGGAGAATTGCCAAGTATGTCCGTAAAGGAACCCTAAAGGGGTATCGCCAGTTTGGAAAGTTCTTCATTTTCGAAGAAGATTTAGTAGCCTTCATTAAAAACACTACTGAATCGAGAAATTAGAATCAGTTTGGGAATAGCTTAACCTACTCAAAGACATCACAAAAACTTATGCCAGACTTCGTGGCATAAGTTTTTTTAATAAGGTTCCTTTACTATTAGTTCTCAGGGCCCTTCGATTGGATCTCATAATATTCCCCTTAATTAGAAACCGCATAAAACAACCCTCTGAGGTATGAAGTTATCTACATAAAGTAAAGCTTTTATGTATAGAGTAAAGTTTGGGTATTTCTTGGTAGGCATACTGCTTTTTTCCTGTAAAAATAAATTCGTAAAAGAGTTATATGTGGAGGAAGAAATATCCGCTCCTTTGTATAGGCCCTTACCTAGCCCACAGCTAACAGATGGAGACCCAGAAAAAGGGCTGGAGTACCTCATTTATGGGGATTACATGGGCACAGGTTTTCCCTTCAAGACCTTTGATGGTTTTGTTCGGAAGCAGTTGGGCCGATATGTAGGAGACGATGAAGGGAAGGTACTTTCCAGAGAGGGAATTAACTCCAATGTACCCTTTACGCATACGGCTTTCAAAGCAAATACAGGTGCTTGGGTAGTCAACGGCAATTGCTTTTCCTGCCATGCAGGAAGAATTGAGGGAAAGGTAGTGCTGGGATTGGGAAACAGTTTTAGTGATTATCGGAGGAATTTCAAGTTTCCATTAACAGCGATGAATACGTTTATGCGGTTTCGCTATCCCAAAGACTCTCCTGAATGGCAGGCATATGCTCCTACCATTCCTATGTATAAAGCGCTGGCTAGCAATACCAAAGCCCCAAATTACGGAATGAACCCTGCCTCTCGAACTGCGGAAATTGCGGGTTTGTACCGCAATCCCGCAGACCTAAGTTTGGTGGAGACACCTATTGACTCCTATGAGATTGCACCGGTTAATGTTGTTACAGATGTTCCCCCCCTTTGGCATGTCAAGAAAAAGCACAGCTTGTATTACAATGGGCTGGGACATGGAGACTTCACCAAACTTCTCATGCAGATTACCCTTGCAGGGATTGAAGACACAACCCATGCGCGAAAAGTTCAAGAAAACTTTGTAGATGTACTTGCTTGGATTAACGAGTTAGAACCTCCAAAATATCCTAAGGAGATCAACCTCGCTTTAGCCGATCAGGGAAAACTTGTTTATAATGACAATTGTAGCAAATGCCATGGCAAATACGGAGAGAGGGATACCTATCCCAATAAATTGGTTCCCCTACATGAAGTGCAGACAGACCCTGCCTATGCGCGAACAACGATACGTTCAGATTTCGTTGGGTGGTATAACCAAAGTTGGTACGCTAACTCTCCACCATATTCTGAAATCAAACCCTCTGAGGGATACATTGCTCCTCCCTTGGATGGGATTTGGGCTACTGCTCCCTATCTTCACAATGGATCTATTCCCACGCTCGAAGACCTGCTCGATAGTGAGAAAAGGCCTGCCTTTTGGCAACGGAGTGGTTCGAGCAAGGATTTAGATTACCAGCGAGTAGGCTGGCAGTATGAACGTAAAGGCTCAGGAAAAGGGAAATATACCTATGATACCACGGAAAATGGATCCAGCAATTCCGGGCACTATTACGGAGATAAGCTCACCTCAGATGAAAGAGAGGCGATTATAGAATACCTCAAAACGCTGTAAAGACTTCCCTACCTATCTAGACTATTTCAGTTTGCTAAAGGAATAGTATTTGTTCGGGTTTGTATAACCCGAAGACTCCTCATTTCCCTTTTTTAAAACCCAGAAGCTCTTGGTGCAAAAAATTATCCCTCCCGCAGGATTGGCTTTTCTAGGTCGTCAAAGGAGAAGTTCAAGTAATATGTCCTTTGGGTGAGGACACAACAATCAAATCAGTATTAGGGGTATGGAAAAATGTAAAATTTCTTTATTAGCTGCTATGTGTAGTGTAGCAGTTCTGTCTTCGGCTTGCTCCAACGGAAATGATGGAATTCTAGAACCCGTTTTCCGACAGGTTCCCAATGAAACCGATACACCTGATCCTACGGAAAATGAGGATCCTGAGGATGAGCGTTCCGCGGTAGAGCGTACCTTTGACGGGAGAATAGACCTAGAAAATCTTGAGAACTACGCCAATCAGTTGATTCCTGGGTATATCGATAAGGATAATTCCGGAAATAACCCGATTACGAATGCGGGTGCTACCCTAGGGAGGGTTCTCTTCTATGATGTAAACCTATCTATTGACAATACCATTTCCTGTGCAAGTTGCCATCAGCAGGCGCTGGCATTTGGAGATGACGCTATCGCCTCTGTCGGTGTGAATGGCCAGACAGGTCGCCATTCTATGCGACTGGTTAATGCCCGATTTGCAGATGAAGATCAGTTCTTTTGGGATGAACGGGCGCAAACGCTTGAAATCCAGACCTCTCAGCCCATCCAAGACCATGTTGAAATGGGCTTTAGTGGACAGGCAGGAAATCCTGATTTGGATGACTTGATTGATAAATTACAGGAGATAGATTACTACCAGGAGTTGTTCATGTTTGTATACGGAGATCCCATGGTTAATGAAGTGCGTATACAACTGGCCTTGGCCCAATTTGTAAGAAGTATCCAATCTTTCGACAGCAAATATGACATGGGACGGGCACAGGTAAACGACAACCAGCCTTTTCCCAATTTTACCCAACAAGAGAATCAAGGAAAAAATCTATTCATGCAGCGGCCTCAGCTCAATAATCAGGGAGTAAGAACTGCAGGGGGAGCGGGGTGTAATGCCTGCCATAGGGCCCCTGAGTTTGATATTGCACCAAATTCTCGTAACAATGGTCTCATTGAAACACTTTCTGGTCAAGGTACTGATACAGACGTAACGCGTTCTCCTTCCCTAAGAGACCTGGTAAATGTATCCGGTACCTTAAATGGACCCCTTATGCATACCGGAGGAATGTCGGATTTGGCTACAGTAATTGATCATTACAATGAGATTGAACAAGTCCCCAATTTGGATAATCGACTTCGTGCAGGTGGAGGTCCAGGTGGGGGTGGGGGAGGAGGAGGTGCTCCTCAAAACTTAGGCCTTTCAGATGAGGAAAAGGAAGCCTTGGTAGCCTTCCTACAGACCCTTACAGGTAGCGCGGTTTATGCAGATTCCAAGTGGTCAGATCCGTTTTGATTGAGTAAGGCAAACTGGAAACAGGATTCAAGCGTGTGGTAATGGACCTAAACGGGGCGAAATTGCCCCCTATGGAGCTTGATCCACGCTTTGGATTGGCCTTGAAAATTTTTGAAGGTAACCATGTAGGAATCTTCTTCTGTGTTTACCTGTGTAATGCGTCCTACGTCTCCTTTTTTTAGGTCAAATGAGTGCAAATTTTCTTTCAAGGCAATCAGGGTTTCTACGGGAAGTTTTTCCGATTTCATACAGTTGAAACGATCTAACATGGATTTTGGTTAAATATGAGCCAAATTATACCAATCCATTTTCCACCGCAATACGTACGAGTCCCGCAGTATTTCGGGCATTGAGTTTACTGAGTAAATTCCTTCGATGGGTTTCAACCGTTTTAATGCTGATGAAGAGCTGGTCTGCAATTTCCTGGGTTGTATATTCTTCAACGATTAGCCGTAGTACCTCCTTTTCTCGATTGCTTAGCTTGAGTAAATAGGTAGGTTGATCTGAGCCAGAATCTGGCTCAATTTCACGTGTTTGTGCGTATTTAGCCTCAGCATTTAAATACGGGTTTCCCGAAGCCACTGTTCGGATTGCCAGCAACATCTCGGAATGGGTTGAGTTTTTGGTAATATATCCATTTGCTCCTTTTTGAAGCATCGTTTGTACGTGAAAGGCATCTTGATGCATACTGAGAATGAGAATTTGCAGTGAGGGATAGGTTTGCCGCAAGGTTTGGCAAATATCCATTCCTGATTTACCTGGCATATTAATATCTAATACGACTAAATCAGCTTCTATTCGTTTCAGCAAGGCTAAAAGCTCTTCCCCATGGTGAGCCTTACCCACTACCACTAGGTCATCTTGCTCTTCGATGATCTTGGATATCCCATCTACCAATACGCGGTGGTCATCAGCTAGTATGATGCGTTTCATAAAGCTCTCCAAGTTTTTTGTTCGTCTTATCTGGAATGCGAATGGTAACGGCAGTTCCCTTGTTGGGTTGGGAATCTATTTCCAACTCTCCATTCAAGTAAGCTACTCGATTGTGCATGCTCTCCAATCCTATCCCTTCCTTGTCGGAGTTGGGATCAAATCCTACCCCGTTATCTTCAATTAAGATGCTTGATTCTCCCTCAAAGTGAGAAAACTGAACCCATGCTTCTGTAGCATGCGCATGCTTTTGGATGTTATTGAGGACTTCCTGGATGATGCGATATAAAATGAGTTCTTCATGATCTGGTAAGGTAGGCCAATCACTAAGAGCGTTTATGTGAACATCTATGTAACCCGTTCTTTCTAGGTTTTCCCCTAGATGTTTAACTGCGGGGATAAGCCCTAATTCTAGTAATATTTTGGGCATCATATTGTGTGCAATCCTTCTGACTTCCTCATAGGTACTTCCCAGTAAAGATTGTGTTTCCCGTATTTCTTGGGTATTGGGAACCTTCTCGGTCAGGGTACTTACCTGAAGTTTGGCTGAGGCTAGCATACTGCCAATACCGTCGTGTAAGTCTTGGGCGATGCGTCTACGCTCGCTTTCTTCTCCTTGAATGAGGGCATCCATTCGAATAATTTGCTGTTGGCTTTTTAGTTCTCGATTCCGCTGGGCCGCAAGGTCCTTTTCTTTTTGGGCGAGAAGTTGTTTTTGGCGGTAGAAAAGAGAGGCAAAAATTGCAAGTCCTAATGCAAATAATGCCCCCAGAATAACCGCGTTTCTGGCTCGTAAGACGGCTTTTTGTGCTTCAATGGTTTGGGCCTGGACTTCTTTGTCTTTATTTAATACCAGGATTTCCTTTTCTCGGGCCTCTGCCTCATAGCGAGCTTCCATTTCCTGGATCTTTTGGGTATTCCCCTCATTGATAAGCGAGTCATTCAGGGCGATAAATTTTTGTTGGAATTCGTAGGCTGTACGAAAGTCTTTCTTGCCGGCATGGGCTTTAGAAAGGGATTGGTAAACCTTTCTCAAAACAGGTCTGGCATTTACTTCCTGGACCCGATTCCAGGCTTTATTAGCATAGGCAAGTCCTTGGGTATACTTCCCTTGTAGCAGCGCTGTTTTGGCGAGATTATCATAGATATTTGCCATATCTAGGGGGCTGTTTCGCTCCTGGAGTAATGCGAGGCATTGCAGGAGGTAATTCTCTGCTTTTTTATATGCTTTCTTTTCTCTGTATAAGAGCGCAATATTGTTCAACGTGAAACTGACATTTCGCTTATACCCTAGCTGCTCAAATAGCTCTTTAGCGGAAAGATAGGCTTCAAGGGCTTTATCGAGGTTTCCTAGTTGCTTTTCTGCCGTTCCAATATTCCCCAGGTTTTGAGCTAATCCCAGTGTATCCTGAATTTGCTGTGAAATTACAAGTGCTTGTTGGTAATACTCCAAAGACTCTTGGTACTGCTTGAGGGCAAAATGCGTTCTTCCAACATTGTTCAGGCAAATGCCTATGCCAGCAGAATCTCCCAATGCTTCATAAAACCGCATGGCCTGTAGGTCCGCTTCAATGCTACCTTCAAAATCTCCTTTACCTGTTAAAATATTGGATAGATTCCCATAACTTCTTGAAAGTCGTATGGTATCTTTCAGGCGTTCACTGATCTGAATAGCCTTTCTCAGCACAGAGTCTCCCTTCCGATATTGACCCGAAATTCGGTAGTAAATGGCGTAGTTATTGAGGCCAGTTACCTGCTTGGTAGAATCTTGAAGTCGATCGGCCAGGGAAAGAGAGGCTTCTATGAAGGGTTTGCTCTTTTCTAAATCCTTGTAGACATATTGCCAAAAGAGTTCATCTGCATATAAGAATTTTACAGAATCATTAGGTGCTTGTTCGTAGCCTACGAGCAGACTATCTAGGTCTGAAGGAAGTTGGGCATAAGCAAAAGAAAACAGGCAAATGTTAAATGCCAAGGTCAAATAGAGGTGCCGCATGGAAGATTGGGGTTGAATGAATCCGATCTTATCCGGAATTTAGCCAAATATTTTGGGAATGCCTTAGGGTTTAGATAATGGCTGGTGGTAAGGTTGTCGGTAGTCCATAGTCCGTGGAAAGGTAGTCGGTAGTCCGTAGTAACCTTTGATACGAGATCAAAGTACACCCTCAACCCTCAAACCATTTACCCCTTTTAAGGGGTTGGGGTTCCCCCCTTATATCCATATTTGCGTTTGAGTTCCTCACGAAGGGATCGCTGCTCTGGGGTTAGGTAGTCGAAGTTATCCTGTTGCTGCTTGCGCATTCTCTTTTTTCGTTTTCTTTCCTCACGGTCTCGCTTTCTCAGTTCTCTACGCTCTTGTGGACTCAGTTTACGTCTTTCGCGCCAGGTATCGAACCACTCTTTCACCTCTCGGAAGGGCTGTTCGTGGATTTCGAGCTGTTCTATGAACATCGGGCAATCCAATTGCTCGCTGATGAGGAAATTTTCACTTTGCCGATATTGAGCCCTGTAGGCTTTTAATTTGGGATCTTTTCGCACGCTTCGCATAAATTCTCCCCAAATAGGAAGGGCTGTTTTCGCCCCTTGTCCCAGACTTAGCGAGCGAAAGCGCACTTTTGGGTCTTCTGCTCCCACCCAAGCTCCAGCCACCAAACTGGGGGTAAAGCCCATGAACCATCCGTCTGCATGAGCCTGCGTAGTTCCCGTTTTTCCTCCAATTTTTCCTTTGAGGTTGTAGCGATAGCGAAGGGAGCGGCCAGTTCCACTGTCTACTACCTGTTCTAGCATGCGCTGCATGAGTTCAGCCGTTTGGGGTGAAAGGACTTGGTCCATGGTTGAAGCTGGAGGATCAGCTTCATAAATTAGGGTTCCATCTGGGGCTTCTATGCGTTCCAAATAATTCAGATGGGTCTTGTAGCCTCCATTGGCAATACTTGCATAGACTGGAAGCATCTCATAGAGCGCCAAGTCTGCCGTTCCCAAGGCAATAGAGGGCTCTAAGGGAATGTCGCTCTCTATTCCCATTTCATAGGCCTTTTGGACTACGGGGCCTACACCCGCTTTCATCAGTAGGGCTACAGAAATGGTATTGACTGAATGGGTAAGACCACCAGCAAGCGAGTAAAGCCCTCCATATTGGTCATCTGCATTTCCTGGAGACCAATTTTCGTATTCTTCATAAACTACCTGTTCATTTTCCAGGTACTCACAAGGAGTATATCCCTGCTCCAATGCAGTAGCGTACACAATGGGCTTAAAGGTAGAACCCACTTGTCTTCGGGCGAGAACATGGTCATACTTGAAATGTCGAAAATTAATTCCCCCTACCCAGGCCCGTATTTTTCCATTGTGAGGATCCATGGCAAGAAATCCTGCATTGAGGAACTTTGCGTAATACATGATTGAGTCAATGGGCTTCATGACCGTATCAATCTCTCCTTCCCAACTAAAGATCCGCATGGGTACTGGAGTCGCAAAGTTTTGGATAATTTCTTCTTCGGATAAGCCTCGATCCTTGAGGATCTTATATCTGTCCGAGCGCAGCGTCGCGCGTTCAATGACTGAGACGTCCTTTCCCCAGGGAGTTCGATCTTTCCAATGCTTGAAAAAGGTCTCTTGTAGTCCCTTCATGTGATGCGTAACCGCCTGTTCCGCATGTGTTTGTAAGCGACTGTCAATAGAAGTGTAAATTTTTAGTCCTTCGGTATAGAGGTTATAGGAGGTCCCAGTAGCTTTTTCATAGGCCTCTAATATCTCCTGGACAGGGCCTGTAAGGTGGGCACGAAAATAGGGTGCCAAACCTTCAATGGGGGTAAATCGCTTATAAGTCAATTGTACTTCCAACTTTTTCAGAGAATCGGCCATGGAAGGTTTGATTACCTCATAGGTAGCCATACGATCCAACACGGTATTTCGCCGCTCCTGGGCGCGCTCAGGATGCAAGCGGGGATTGTAGTAAGAGGTAGCTTTGAGCATGCCTACCAGTGTTGCTGCTTCTTCTATATTAAGGGTAGCAGGGGTTTTGTTGAAAAAGCGTTTTGCAGCTGTGCGAATGCCGAAGGTAGTCTCTCCAAAGGGAACGGTATTTAAGTACTGGGTTATGATTTCCTCTTTTGTATAAATCTTTTCTAGCCTTCGGGCAGTAAGCGCTTCGCGAATTTTATTAATAGGAGTAGAGAGAATCTTATAGGATTTTCGAGGGAAGAGATTCTTAGCCAGCTGCTGACTAATTGTACTTCCCCCTCCCGAACTGCGATCTCCCATGAGAATGGACTTGAACATTACGCGGGCCATACTGCGATAGTCCACCCCACTGTGGGAGTAGAACCTGGCGTCTTCCGTCGCAATGAGTCCTTGAACCAACCAGGGAGATAGGGATTCATATTCCACTTCCGTTCGGTTCTGGACGTAGTATCTACCTAAGAGTACCTCATCTGAAGCATAGACTTCCGTAGCCACAGGTTGCTTAATTGCAGCCAGTTCCGCCTTTTTGGGAATAGGCCCAAAGGCGCCAAAATAAATTGAGGCAAAAAAGAGGAGGTAAATTAGAAAAAGACCCCCTATTACTATGAGATTGACCAAGAGGGCTTTGAATACCCGAGGGCGAAGCTCCTTAAAGTGCTGAATCCGCGCGTGCGTTTTTTGTAGAAAATCGTTCATTGAACAAATGCGAGAAACAAGAAGTCGGAAGAGAGAGGTGAGGGCCTATAACGGATCATTCTTTTCCTCTACTTCCTTTCCCTCTCGGAATTTAGATATACTTCCTAAAGACGAGTAAAAATGTAAAAAGTTAGAAAGGGAGGGGATTGAACTATACAACTCCCACAAAATTTCTTATTCCTTATTCTTCCCTAACTGGCCATGGATTTCTTTTATTCGTTCTACAGATATTCCACAGGAGCCAGCAATATCTTCATACTTCAGTGATCCTGATAAGAAAGCTTTGGATAAAAGCCAGTTTTGAACAATTTCGATCCGTTGTTCCTCTCTTGCCTTTTTGTACACATAATCCTTAGTAATGTCATAAGTAATAGGCATATCTTGTATTAATTTGGTTGTTTGTTCCTCTAAATTACGCAATCTACTTAATACTTCCAGCTGCTTTAAGTATTTCTTGAGTTGGGTTTCGCTCTTGCTTAGTCGTTTGATCTTAAAGAAGATGCGTTCGAAAAGGGCAAAATAATCCTCCCTTTTGAAGTCGCCCAAAATGGCTTTAAGAATAGCCTCCGGGACATCATTTTCCAATAATTTCTCAGCGGCTAGAGAAGAAAGATTAAGAAGTTCAAAACCTCGGAATACTTCTTCTGCTCTTATTCGAGGATTCATTTTTGAAACTCCCTCCCCAATATATACGACAAACTGCCGTATGGGGATACGGTACTTTCTCGATAAGATGGCTTCGTATTCCTTCATTCGATACACCATGTGGGTTTCATCTGAACTTTGGAATTCCAGATGAAGAATAAATCGCTCGCCTACTGGGTTTTCGACAATTCGAATGAAATCCGGTTCTCTTTCTAGGGTCGTCTGGAGCTTTCCAGTCAGTTTTTCACTTTTGTGGATTTGGATTCCCAGGGGTAGCTCTGAAAGTGGCAAAAGGACAGCTTCCAGGTTTTCCTTGATGATCTTGTCATAGCTATGATGGGGCGTTTTACTCATCGTAGAGGAATTCACGGTTTAGGACCCGATCTAGCTATTAAATTTAGTATTTTCTACATTTTTTCGAAAAAAAACCTAACAAAAGGAGATCTTGTATTAATATTTGCTAAAATTTTATATATGTGTGTCATTCAAAGGATTTTTCCATTCAATTGATTTTTACTGCAGAAACCAAGGATAAAGAGCCCCATAATCCCGTTGGGAAGGAGATGGAGAATGAGGAAGGTATTTTTTGAATTACGTGGGTATATAGGTACCCTACCTTAAACGAGGTTTTCAACAACTCATGGTTTACCCTTAACTATGGACCGTGGACTATTCTACTATTTAGCCATTTTCCCCTTTCCTTCGTATATTCGGTAATTTGCAAGGGATCGAATACTTTCCATGTCTGAACCAACGCCTGCATCCCAAAATTGGGACCTACTCATAAGTGAAATTGAAAAAGCGCGCTGCGTGCTGTTTATAGGACCAGACTTGCTGAGCAAGCCAGATGGGCCTTCATTTCAGCAACGCCTGCGAACGCACCTGGAAGCAAAGGCAGGTCGCTCTATGCCCTATTACTCTGAGGACGAGTTCTTCTCCTTTCAGAAGATTTCCCAAAAGCGGGGAACCTACAAAGCCATTCAGGAATATTATGAACGGGAGAAGCCGGATGAACTCCACGAACTACTGGCCGAAATTCCCCTTTCCCTGATTCTCTCCCTATCTCCTGACCATTTATTGGCAAAGGCATTTGAGGACAAGGGTTTTGTCTACCAAGATGCCTATTACAAAATGGGAGAAAACCCAGAAGCCCTGGCTAAACCCTATCCCGATCAGCCCCTGTTATACAATTTGCTCGGCTCAGCCAACGATGACCAATCGCTCGTCTTTTCTTATGAAGACCTATTTTCCTACTTGGAGGGTATGTTTGGGGCCTACGACCTTCCCGATACCCTACGAGATGCTATACAAGAGGCCAATCACCTGATTTTTTTGGGCATCCAGTATGAAAAATGGTATATGAAGCTTCTGCTTCGTCTACTGAAGTTGCATCAGGAAAAATTGGTGGAAGCCTGTAGCCAGCGAGGGAAGGTAGAAGGAGAGCTAAAAAGCTTCTATGAAGAGCACTTCGACGAAATCAACTTCATAGAAGTGGGGGCAGGTAACTTCATTCGGGAACTTCACAAACGCTGTGAAGCCAAAGGTCTGCTACGAAAACGAGACCAAAACTGGCAGGGAAACATGTTGCAGCAGATTCAGACGGCTGTAGCCGTGAGCGATACCCAGGATGCCCTGAATTCCCTGCGCGTCTATGCCCAACGCTACCAGCCCGAATGGCTCAACGAGCTGGCCCTACTCGCCGGCCAACACAACGCCTTGGAGCGCGACCGCCGGGGGAACCTTATAG
>JBCCTX010000206.1:0-13960 GCA_039197765.1 Bacteroidota bacterium | reverse complement strand
GATCCCTATAAGAGAATTCGCATAGCCTATATCGAGAGCGCAAGAAAGCGACCGGAAGAATTTGCCAAGCGGCTACGCAATTTTATAGAGAAGACAAAGGAACACAAGCTCATAAAGGGATTTGGAGGGATCGATAAGTATTATTGAACACTCAGCGACCCCATTCCTATCTTTTGCTTTTTATCCAGGAATCAAATCTCGATCGAGCTGTATCGCCACATCTTCTCCTTCTGTCTTAGCCATTACAAGGGTAAGGGTTAGGTCTCCAATAATGTTGATTGTCGTGCGGCACATGTCAATCAGTCGGTCAACGCCAAAGATCAGGGCAAGTCCCGTTTCGGGCACGCCTATGGTCCCCAGTACCAAGGCTAAGGTTATCATTCCTGCACCCGGAACTCCTGCTGCACCTACAGAGGCCAGGGTGGCGGTAAGTACTACAGTCAATTGTTGAGTCAGGGTAAGATCAATCCCAAATACCTGCGCAATAAAAAGTGCAGCTACCGCTTGATACAGGGCAGTACCATCCATATTGATGGTCGCACCAAGGGGTAGAACGAAACTGGCAATCTGCTTGGATACGCCTAAGTTTTTCTCAGCTACGTTCATACTAATCGGAAGGGTAGCACTACTAGAGCTGGTACTGAAACCCAGAACGATTGCTTCCTTAATGGCTTGGAGGAATTTTAGTGGATTCTGTTTGCCAATAAAGCGAATAAAAGAAAAATGGGTTATCGCTACGTGTAGCATCAATCCCACGAGGACGACAAGGGCATATTTGATCAAGAGTAGTAATACATCTAATCCCAATTGAGATACAACGCCTACCATTAAGGCAAATACGCCATAAGGAGCTGTTTCCATCGCAAGGGTTACCAATTTGATCACTGCATCATTTAGGGCGTCAAAAAAGTCTACGAGAATCTTGGCCTTTTCTTTGGGAATGAGGGTAATGGTAATTCCCAAGAACAAGGAAAAGAAAATTACCCCAAGCATATCACCTTCTCCCAAGGCCTGGAAGGGATTAGTAGGTACCATCCGAACAAAAAGGCCAATGATTTTCTCAAACTCACTTTTGGAAGCCATTTCTGCCGCCTGTGCATTTCGGGCTGCAGCTTGATCTTGGTATTGAGCTACTAGTTCATCTTTTTTCTCAGGATCGAGTCCTACTCCCGGCTGAGCTACATTGGCTATCATGAGGCCTACGATTACGGCTAAAGCCGTAGTCAGCATGAAAAAGCCAAAGGCTTTGGCACCCATTTTTCCCACCTTCCGAATATCTCCCAAACTTGCTGCTCCCAGAATCAAAGAAACCAGTACCAAAGGCACCACAAGCATCTTTACCAATCGGATAAATATTTCACCGATCCATTCTATATAAACGGTGAGCTCCTGACCACCTAATTGGTTCAACAGCAGCCCAACGACAATGCCGAGGAGCATTCCGATCAGTATCTTAGTGTAAAGTTTCATGAAAAATGGGGTTTTGAATTCTGAGTTTGGGACCTAGGGATTAATGATAAAGGTTAACAAATATCTAATCCCATATTAAGGGTTTTGTATAAATCTAAGGGAAAAGCGCATTAATTACCAAATTCCGAACTATTGCTTAGGAATTTATCTTGTCCTTATGGCTTTTTACAACTTATTAAAGGCTATCCTTTCCTCCCGCTTCTGACTTCTGAATCCTACTGCTTCATCCATCTTCCTTTTACCTGTTCGAGCCCATTGTCCATAATATAGGTATAAATTCCTATAGGTAAACCCTGAGTTGAAATCTGTTGAGGTCGGATTTGAGTAGGAAAATATGAATAGGCAAGTACTTCTCTACCCGTAAGGTCAAATAGTCTCAAATTCACCCTCCCCCCAAAACGCCAAACCAATAGCTGTAATTCATCCGTTCCTGGATTGGGATACAAGCGAAAGGAGGTATTCAAGGGAAGGTACATAAAGGAAGCTTCTTCCTCTACATAGCTTCCAAAGTCATTTACCGCGCGGAAAAAATAGATATTTTCTCCAATTTTTGCTCCCAAATGGACGAAAGCATAGGTCTTCCCCTCGGGAAGTGTCCCTCCTCCTGCGAGGGTTCCAATTTTTGTTGTTTCCCCCAACCCATTGACTTCATAAATCTCCAGCTGTTTGCACCTATTTTCAAACAAGGTATTCCACCTCAACTCAAGTCCATCTTCTCTATAGATGGATTGAATCTCCCCAAAAGCAGCTGCTGATGGACCACAATCGGGATAGATTTCTCGCTCATCTATTCCTTGGAGCCCAGCAGGATCGGTAACTGTAAGACGGACCCGGTAGTAATAAATCTCATCTTCACAGCCTAGTGGCAAAAAGGAAAAGGATTTTTCTCTGCTTTCTTCCACAGGTTCGGGGTGAAAATGGGTATTGTGGTGTAGGAAGCTTTGCCATTCGTATCGCAAAGATTCCGAGGGGTGTTCCGCATCTACTACCTCTGCCTGTAGATCAAAAATATTCACTTCAGATCTTCCATAAAGTGCACTGTCAGGAAGCCCTCCAATCTTAACTTCTGGTGGGGTATTATTTACCGATACAAAGGATTGAGTCGTATGCTTTCCGCCTTTGCCGTCTGAAACCGTTAGCTTTACGGGGAAGGATTGAGGGCGATCCGATTCAGATCGAAAGACATGTGTTGGAGTAGGACTGCCTTGAAGGGAAAAATTCCCGAAATCCCATTTGTAAGTAAGACTGTCCCCATCTGGGTCGACAGATGTACTCCCATCAAACCGGACTTTCAACGGACTGGAACCATATATCCTATCCATTACAATTTTGGCCTGGGGAGTTGAATTTCCTCCATACTGAATCTTGTTGAGCGTAGACCAAAACCCATAGCGAATGTAGTATAAGGCCCCATCCCTGGGATTAACAGCCATCGAAACTATGTTCTTCGTGGTATCGGCAAAGGGCTTTACTTCCAAGAGTTCATTGTTGGGTCCGAAAATAAATTGGCGAATCCATCCGGAATAATCTGCATGGAAATATACCATCTGGTATTCTGCGGGAAAATTATTCCCCGTGTAAAAGGTACCTCCTATGGAGCAGGTCCCAGTAAAGCTTTCTCCTTTTACCGGATTCTCAGGTTCCCCAAAACGGATAATGGCCGCATTCCCCACAGAATCAAAGCCAGGAACATGGGTTCCTTGCTCTTCTGGATTGTGATCCTGATTACTCCAACTGATGATAGGGCGTTGGTGGATAAAAAAGGGAATGCTGTCTGCTAGTCCGATCTCTGGAGCACAAGGGTTTGGAAAGGTAGGGGCACCCGATTTAAGGGGATCTGATAACAGGTCTTGAAAGAGCAAATAGGGCTTGTCGCAGGAAGCCAAAGGGTTGGGAACCCTTAGATTGGGGGTAGGACTCGCCCAGCGACTAAACTGCCACCTGCCTATCATCCCTCCATACATGGGCCAACCAAAATTTTTCCCTCCACCATCTAAGACATTGAGTTCTTCCCACCAGGCCCAGCCCACTTCTCCCAAGATGAAGGTACCCGGATTTCCTTCAGCGGGATTGTGAGCTCCCGTACCTGGCATGAGGCTAAAGCGAAAGGGATTGCGAAAACCCATTGCCCAAACTTTGGAAATTGTTGAATAGGGTTGTTTTGGGTCGTAGAAAGGATTACTGGGTAAACCTGCCCCAGTCTCTGAGTCAATTCTCAAGACTTTCCCATTCGCAGAATGAAGGTACTGGGAACGAAACGTGCCGATATCTTGATCTGGACGGATCACTCCTGTTGCCAGAGCCTCCTCTCGATAGGATTCAGTGTCTTCTCCATAGGCGCCTGCGTCTATTCCTTTGTAGGAGGCTCCATCTCCACAACTTACCAGCAAGCTCCCATCAGCACCAAATACCAAAGAACCCACTCCATGAGAATCAAAGAGCATAGCAAATGCTTCTCCAGGGAGGCCTCCTTGTTCTCCGAGTAAAACCTTCCGGCTATTGGGACTTACCTCCCATATTTCGCCTTCGATATCCACTGTATAGCGAGTAATCCTCCCGATGGTAGCGCGATGTGTCCAACTTTCTTGTGGATTATATGAAGAGGTTCCATAGGCATGAAAATAATGGGGGTCCACCATATAGAGCAGGTATATATAGCCGTTTTCCAGAAAATTGGGATGAAGAGTAAAGCCCAAAAGCCCTAAGTCACCGAAGCTCGCTACTTCCTCGGATATATCCAGGAGGAGTTCAGGTTGGGTATAATCCTCTTTGGCCAAATAAACTTGCCCAAATTTGGACCAACCAAATAGATGACCCGCTTCATCAAAGGCAATGCCTGTAACCGAAAACCATCTGGAACTCACAGATTCAATCTTGAAATTATCGGGTAACTGGCCCAGGAGTATATAAGGGGATAGAAAAAGGTATCCGATAAGTAAAAATGCGTTTCGTATCCTCATAGCAAGGAAAATCACTGCAGTACCTTTACGACGCTAAATATAATACGAATTAGCTTGATGTATTCAATTAAAGTATACTTGTAGTTGAATTCTAGGGTAATTAAGTATCCCTGAAGCTAACTCTTAACCCAAAACTCACAGAACTCAGAATCTTCCTCCCTATGCCTCCTTACTTGCATTTATTGCGGCCTCATCAATGGATTAAGAATTTTTTTCTGTATTTGCCTGCATTTTTTGCCCAACGGATTACAGAGGGTCTCCTAGTAGGGAAAATTAGCCTCACAGTTATAGGGTTTTCAGCCATAGCAAGTTCCGTTTACATATTCAATGACTATCAGGACCGGGAAGATGATCGCTTACACCCAAGTAAGCGAAACCGTCCACTAGCAGCAGGGACTGTAAGTATTAATAGTGCATTTACCTTATTTGGAGTCTTATTGATCATGGGGTTTAGCCTTCTCTTTTGGGTGAGTCTACAGGCCGGATATTGGGCTTTGGGATACCTATTCCTCAACTTGGCCTACAGCCTGTTCCTCAAGCAAATTCCCATCATAGATCTCTACCTCATCGCTATGGGCTTCGTCATCCGAATTGCGCTTGGAGCCTCTGTGGATGCTATTCCTTTGTCTATGTGGATCATTCTCATGACCTTCCTACTCGCACTATTTATTGGATTAGCGAAACGAAGGGATGATGTGAGCCTTGCCGCAGAGGGGAAAAATGTACGCAAGTCCATATCGGGATATAACCTACCTTTCATAAATGGAGCAATGATGATTATGGCTTCTGTATTGATTGTTTCCTACATTTCCTATACGATCTCAGCAGATACGCAAGAAAAATTTTCTAATCCCTACTTGTATGTAACCGTATTCTTTGTCATTCTGGGTATCCTGCGCTATATGCAGCTAACACTGGTAGAGGAACGAAGTGGTACCCCTACCTTGATTCTGTGGAAAGATCGCTTTCTTCAGCTCACTATTTTGGGCTGGTTGATAAGTTTTGTGGTGTTGATTTACTGATTAGGGATGTGAGAAATGAGATCGGTTCTTTGGAAAATAGAAAACAGGATTGCATTGTAATTATTATTAACTTTCTCTCAACTCCCTTATCCAACTCCTGATTTCTCCTCACTCCTTCACAGGCTTTGCTGCTTTAAGTTGGTAAAGTAGGCCTAATGGGTCATCATTCAAATAAAACGTGCCTTGAAAGGTAATGACTTCATCTAAATCAAAGGAAAGGTTCTTATTAGCTAACTCCAGTTCTAAGACGGTTTCAATCCCTCCTCCCCCACAAAAGAAACATGAACTGTAAGGCAGTCCGGATAGAATATACTGCTCCCCTATTGCATCTAGGGGCATCACATAGCCTCGTATAGTTACAGATTGCTTATTCAAGGCTGTAACCGACGGGGCATATTCAGGTTTTTCAATGTACTGCTGACTTGATTCATCGTATGTACTTGTAAAGGAGACCTTGCCTAAGACTGCCCAATCAATTGACTTCTGGGCCTGAGAATTCAAGGACATACAGATGAATATTAAGCTTAGAATGCTCATTTCCCTTAGGTAAAGGGAGCTGGAAAAAAAAGAGGAGAATATTTTTTGAGTATGCATATCAAATTCCGTTTGGTAAAGCTTGGATTTACTCGTAAATTTGCATCCCGAAAGTCAAACGTAATGGACAGAGACAAGTCCTTTGAAAGGCAGTATACGGTTAATGTTGCTCGTCTAAAACTTGGTGAACATACGGACGAATTTTTCGTTGGTTCTGAGTTTTTTGAGTACTTCCAACATGATCTTATACAGGATGCTTCTGTAAAAGTGTCGCTTAAAATTAGAAAAAATGAATCACATTTGGATGTTACGTTCTTACTTTCTGGATCTATCATACTTCCCTGTGATCGCTGTTCGGAACCTTACCCGCATCAAATCGATGCTTCTCCACGCGTATTCTACGCCTTTGATGAGGATTTTAAGGCAGAAGGACAGGAGGTAATGTATGTAGATCCAAATGAAGCATACCTTTCCATCATACAGGAACTGTATGACTTCATTAACCTGGAAGTACCATTGAGAAGAGTTCCAAAACCAGAGGTTCACCTCTGCTCACCTGAAACGTTGCGTATGTTGGGAATGGATGAACGGGGTAATCCCCTACCGGAGGAGGAGCATGAGGACCAGGAACATGAAATAGACCCAAGATGGGAAGAGTTAAAAAAACTTAAAGACCAAATGGAGCAATAAGAAAGGATTAGGATAGTTGACTATGAATAGTCCATAGTGATACTCTGCTGCTCTACAGAAACATAAAGCGATAAACAAACAAAATATATATTCTAATTATGGCGCATCCCAAGCGAAAAATATCGAAAACAAGAAGAGACAAGCGAAGGACTCACCTAAAACTTAAGCCACGTGCTTACTACTTAGATCCAGCAAGTGGAGAGCCTACACTTTATCACCGCGTTTGTTTGGAAAGTGGCTTCTACAGAGGCCGTCAGGTGATCGAAGGGAAAGACGAGGATTATTAAACATAGCTTAGGTTCCTAGGGACTTAAACTATTGCGTTATAAACCCATCTTGTAGAGAACAAAAAGTCTCTATGAGGTGGGTTTTTCATAAACTTAGGTAAGTAAACGGATTATTTGACCTAATAGGAAGAGACAAATTAAAGTATAGAATCTATCCTGTAGGCACACACAGGTCAAACAGCTTTATCAGACAGGAAAAGGCTTCGCATTGGGAGACATTATCACCCCACTACTACCCGTGCACGCTTCTTAATTTTTGCTTCAAAATCATCTCGGAAGCGATTGATGGTATTCCTCACAGGCCATGCAGCCGCATCGGCCAAGGCGCATACAGTTCTTCCCTCCATCGTATCGCAAAGTTCCAATAATGTATCCAAGTCGCGGGAATCTCCCATTCCGGCATCGATTTTTTTCAACATCTTCACAAACCATCCTGTTCCTTCACGGCATGGCGTACACTGTCCACAGGACTCGTGGTCGTAGAACTTCGCGATGCGAATAAGGAACTTGACAATATCTGTATCTTCGTCGAGTATACACATGCCGCCTGTTCCAACAAAAGTGCCCACAGTACGAAGGGAATCGGCATCCATCGTGATCCCTTCGATCATCTCCGCTGTAAGAATTGGCACAGATGAACCACCTGGTACAACCGCTTTCAACTTTTTACCCCCTCTCATTCCACCTGCTACCTTATAGATAAGATCTGTTAGGAGCATTCCTGAGGGATACTCATACATTCCCGGACGATTTACATGTCCGGCAATCCCATACAACATAGGTCCAGGAAAGGTAGGAGAACCAATTTGTGAATACCAGTCCGCCCCATGACGCATCACGAGGGTAGCGTGAGCAAGCGTTTCAATATTATTAATGGTTGTTGGTTTCCCCCAAAGTCCGTATTGTGCAGGAAAAGGCGGCTTAGACCTAGGATAAGGCCTCTTCCCCTCAAGACTTTCCATCAAAGAAGTCTCTTCTCCACAAATGTAGGCACCAGCCCCTCTGTGTACATATACATCAATATCAACTCCTGAACCCATAATGTTCTTACCAGCATATCCCTTCTTATAGGCATCATCTACTGCCTTCTGCATCATGTCGATCCAGTCTACATATTCCCCACGAATGTATACGTAGGCTGCCTCCATATCCATTGCATAGCAAGCAATAAGGGCACCCTCAATGAATAGATGGGGGTTATATTCAAATATTCGGCGATCTTTATGAGTCCCGGGTTCTGATTCGTCCCCGTTGCAAGCTAAATAGCGAGGGACTCCTTCCTTCTTTGGGGGCATGAATGACCATTTCAAACCAGCGTTGAATCCCGCTCCTCCTCTTCCTCGGATATTCGCCTTTTTCACCTCATCCGTAACCGCTTTAGAAGTCCAATCCTTACTAGAGAGTACTTTCCTCAGCGCTTTGTATCCCTCATACTTTTTCTCGTATACATCAATTTCATGCAGATTAGGTATGTCTGGAAGAATTACCTTCTTATATTCACGCCAGTTTTCCATATGTGATAATAAATTTGCTCGGTCAAATTACATCTTTAGCCGGGAAAAACCCTAAGAATAACAAAAAAATAGCTCCTTAGTTCTAGAATTTTTACATAATCTCCATGGATGGTACAGCAGTAATCCTCACCGCAGGATTATACAATTCAAACGCAGGAAAAACTGCACACGGACTCGTAAGAGGTACAGAAAGATATGATATTTTGGGTGTTATAGATTCCAAAGATATTGGAAAGGATGCAGGGATTATTCTGGATGGTCAACATCGAGGGATCCCTATTTTTGCAAGCCTAGAGGCCTTTGTAAAAGAAACTTCACAGCGACCCGACTATGCCATTATTGGTATAGCGAGTTCCGGGGGAAAAATCCCAGAAGAGATGTACCCTGTGCTTAAACTTGCGCTATCAGAGGGAATCTCTTTGGTAAGCGGATTACATGAATTTTTGTCAGAAATGCCAGATTTCATTGCACTTGCTGAAAAACACGGAGCGCAACTTATAGATGTTCGCAAGCCTAAGCATAGGAAAGACCTCCATTTTTGGACAGGAGAAATCAAACAGGTATCCTGTCCCAAAATAGCTGTAATGGGGGTAGATTGCGCTGTAGGAAAGCGAACTACTGCACGTTTTTTAACAGAGGCTGCACGCCGTGCAGGTCTCACCGCGGAGATGATCTATACAGGCCAGACAGGATGGTTACAAGGGAACCGATATGGCTTTATTTTAGACTCTACGGTAAATGACTTTGTATCGGGAGAATTGGAACACGCTATAGTTTCCTGCTATAAAGAACAAAGCCCTGATATGATATTTGTAGAAGGCCAGGCAGCTCTACGCAACCCTAGTGGGCCCTGTGGAGCTGAGTTCTTGGTATCTGGACAAGCCGATGGAGTGGTACTGCAAGCAATTCCCGCCCGCAAGCAATTCAAAGGTTGGGGCCACCTAGGCTTTGACATTCCGCCCATTGCAAAGGAAATAGCGCTGATAGAAATGTTTGAATCGCCCGTAATCGCTGTGACAATAAATTCAAAAGATATGTCAAGAGATGAAACAATGGCAATAAAGCAGGAATACGAAGCCGAATTAGGTATCCCCGTTCTTGCCCCCTTATACGAGGGACTAGATAGCCTGATCCCCCTTATCCAAGGGTTAAAATAATTCTTATCCAAACCCACCATTACCCTTTCATTTATGAAAATTTCCAATATATCCATCCGTCGTGAGAACTTGGAATTGGTACGTCCATACACAATCGCATACAAAACTGTATCTTCTGTTGAAAACCTATTTGTGCAAGTACATTTAGAAAATGGAATGATAGGATGGGGGGCTACCAATCCCAGCAAGTATGTTGTAGGGGAAGACTTGGAAGATACCGCAAGGGTATTGACTGAGGAGGCTCTATCCCCATTTATAGGTAGAGACATTAGAGAATTTTATTCTCTTTTGAAAGAAATGCACACCCATTTTGCCCCCCATGTAGGGGTAAGAATTGCACTGGATATTGCCTTTCACGATGCCTTTACCCAATACTTAGGGGTCCCCCTTGTAAAATTTCTGGGACAAGCCCACACCCAGTTTGCCACCTCTATTACTATTGGCATTAAATCAATAGAAGAGGCCCTAAATGAAGCTGAAGAGTATATAGGCAGAGGATTCCAAATTCTAAAGGTGAAATTAGGGAATGACCTAGGAGAGGATTTGGAGCGCCTACACAAACTTAGGGAAAGGTGGCCTAATATAGGAATACGGGTAGATGCGAATCAGGGATATGGAGTAGAGGAAGTGTTAAAATTTTATGAAAAAACGCGTAGCTTAAGGCTGGAACTTGTAGAACAGCCCCTACCCGCAGACCAAATAGAGGCGATACGAGCACTCCCGGAAGAAGTGCAAAAAGAAATTGCAGCAGACGAATCCCTGGTTTCTCCACAAGATGCATGGCAGTTAGCAACCCCAACTCCTGCTTGCGGCATTTTTAATATCAAACTCATGAAGTGTGGGGGAATCTTCCAAGGTCAACAAATCGCAGAAATCGCTCGACATGTAGGTATTCACCTCATGTGGGGATGTAATGATGAAAGTATTGTGAGCATCTCAGCAGCCTTACACCTGGCTCTGGCTTCTCCTCAAACACGTTACATTGACCTCGACGGAAGCCTAGACTTGGCTAGGGACCTAGTAGGCGGAGGATTTGTATTGGAAAATGGAGTTATGCGGGTGACGGATAGGCCAGGACTAGGCTTGCAAGCACTATCCTAATAAATTTTGACCTATTTAGCTTATGGCTCAAATCCTCTTTTCTGACTGTAGGCAAAAATAGACTCATACAAGACGTCCATGATTTTTGTTCGCACGTGCTCATTGATGAGCTTGCGATTGTTGCTATTGGGGTAGGTTCGGTTTGAGAGAAATACGTAAACCAAGTCAAACTGGGGATCTACCCACACAGCTGTGCCGGTAAACCCAGTATGCCCGAAGGTAGAGCCTGATGAGCTTCGTGAGGTTGGATGCGTACCTCCTCTTAAGATCTCCGGTTTATCAAATCCCAAGCCTCTGCGGGATCTCGTGCTCTGCCGCTTTGAAAAGTATTGAATCGTCTGGGGCTTCACATACATTCTTCCGCCATACATACCATCTTCTTTGAGCATGAGCATTAATTTCCCAAGGTCGTATACATTGGAAAATAGGCCTGCATGCCCTGCTACTCCCCCCAACAAAGACGCCATAGGGTCGTGGGTATAACCCTGTATGGTAGTAAATCGCCAATGGCGATCTTTCTCTGTAGGTGGACAGTTAGCGCTTAACCCATGCTTGGCGGGGTTAAATAGACTTTGGTTCATTCCCAGAGGTGCGTAAAAATTGCGTTGAAGATACATTTCCAAAGGTTCCTGGGTAACTTTCTCAACAATCTTGCCTAACAGGATGAAGCCTATATCACTATACCGGTATCGCGTAGTGCGCCTGACTTCTAAATCGCCAATACGCTCCCAAATAGAATCTTGGGCAATCGGGTTTACATATAGCCTAGGAGCGATCTGGAGTGAATGCGTTTTTGTAGGTCGTACGCTGTAATAATAGGGGTCCAGCCTCGTTCTGCGTTCGTCAGAATAGGTATCTCGGAAAAAAGGAATCCACCCAGGCAGTCCCCCTGTGTGTTGCAATAAACTTCGGGGAGTAAGTATGGCGAGATCCGTTTTTCTGAATTCTGGCAAATAGGCTCCAATCGACCGATCGAGATTAAGTCGCCCTTCATCTACTAAACGCATAATAGCCAGAGTAGTAACGGCGACTTTGGTTACAGAGGCTACATCATAGGTATGGCGATAGGTATCGACTACTTCTCCTAGTTTATTCGTACTTCCGAATCCGCGTTCGTAGACAATATCTCTACCCCTCATCGCTAAGACCGCGCATCCTGGCATAGCTCCCTTCCGTATATACATATTCGCTATAGAATCAATTTTCGCAAGGGTCGCGCCATTCATTCCCACCTCTTCAGGAAGGGCAAACCCAAAGCGATTTACCTGGTTCAAAACTTCCCCAGTACCCACTGGAAATGAGTCCGAAACCGTTACGGGTAGCCTTCCATTCACGCCAATTCCCCCAAATACAGCGGATGCGGCCGCTCGCTGGGCGTCTTGTGCTTCTTCATAAGCCAAGAGAATAGCATCCTCTTTACCAAAAAATTCTAGGCTGTAGGGATTACCAAAAACACAGAGGACCGAGGCTGCATTTCGTTTGGAGAGTGCATCGAGCAATACACGCGCTTCAGCACTCACGCCATAGTTTCTCCGAAAGTTATTATTCATTCCAAATAAGCCTGTAATGGTCGTATTATAAGAGCTTACCGATTTCAACAGCTGTAGCCGCTGGGAGGGACTAAAATTTGCTGGAAGATAATAACTGTCTATACCTGCGTATTTTTTGAGCGTTTTTTCAAATAAGTTCTCCTTTCTTCCACCAATTTGGATGTAGGCAATTTTCCGTTGATCCAAATTATTAATAGGTAGTACCCCACGGTCATTTTTCACTAGGGTTAAGGCTGACTCGTACAGCTGTTTATTTAATAGGCGACCACTAGCAGTATTAATATCTGACAGAACCTCATACTCCGACAAATCGGGCCTTCTGGAAAGCCCTAATTGGTATTTTGCCATGAGAATCCGCTGGACCCGCTCGTCGAGCTGTGCCATAGGAAATTCTCCCTCCTGTACAGCTCTTATCAACCATTGAAAGGTTCGTGGAACGTCCCCTGGAAAAACCAGTACATCGTTGCCTGCTTTGAGCGATCTCAAGGCAGCTTCCGCTGGTCCGTAGTGTCGAGTAATTCCTCCCATATTCAGGGCATCAGTGAATACTAAACCCTGAAAGTTCATACTATCACGCAAAATCCCTGAGACCACCTTTGGCGAAAGAGAAGCAGGTTGATATTGTGTAGAATCTAATTGGGGGACATGCAGATGGGCAACCATCAATGCAGGTATACCCGATCGGATCAGAGTGGAAAAGGGATAAAATTCTAGCGTATCCAAGCGCGTACGAGACTGGTACATAACCGGAAGATCCCGATGTGAGTCTGTATCAGTATCTCCATGTCCAGGAAAATGCTTAATACAAGGAAATACCCCAGCTTGCATCATCCCCTTACTCATAACTAGCCCCTTTCTGCTAACCAAAAACTTGTTTTCCCCAAAGGATCTGTGATTTATAACTGGATTGAGTGGGTTATTATTGATATCTACTACAGGAGCGAAATTCATATGTACACCGACTCTTCTGAGCTGTTTACCTATTTCAAAACCCATATCCCGGATGAGTGAATCATTTCTAATTGCACCAAGTGTCATATTTTTGGGAAATTGCAGCGTATTATCCAGCCGCATACTCAAGCCCCATTCCGCATCCTGCCCCACGAGTAAAGGGATATCAGAAGCCTCCTGCAAGCGGTTTAACATAGCAACCTGTTGCCTAGGTTCGCCCTTCATACAAATCACTCCACCTAAGTGATAAGTCCGCACATAAGAGGCTATTGTTTGGAAATTATTTCCGGACTTTCCTGTATATAAATCCACCATAAATACCTGACCCAACTTCTGCTCAAGCGTCATATTTCTCATGAGGCTGTCTGCCCACTTTACTGCAGACTCAGATTCAAAAGGAGCCTGGCCATAGAGATTTTCCGTACTCCATAAGCAAAGTATGAATCCAAGAAGTATCGCTCGAATCTGATACATGTGGCGGCAAATAATTTTAATAAAACACATAATTATCTCGTACCTTTTGGGTAGGAGATAGATAGATAGCCTGGGTTTAAAACTATTTATTTCTTCGAATTTACAACTTTATACGTAGAAGCCCTAGGAAAAAGTTACTTTCGTGGAGGGAAATAGTTGAGGTATGAGGTATGAGGTATGAGGTATGAGGTATGAGGTATGAGGTATGAGGTATGAGGTATGAGGTATGAGGTATGAGGTATGAGGTATG
>JBCCTX010000205.1:0-14056 GCA_039197765.1 Bacteroidota bacterium | reverse complement strand
GTCGAAAAGGGTTCTGGGTGGGAGGGTAGATTAGTTGAATAGTCGATAGTCCGTAGTCCGTGGTAAAAAAAAGGGCTAGTTGGATAGTCCATAGTCTACGGTTTCCTGCGTCTCTTAGCATATTCTAAATCCCTAAATTTCCGTGTCCTTCATAAAATTCAGTGTCCTTTCGTGTCTTAATAAAAAAGAAAACTCCCGGCCGGGGAGGCCAGGAGTCATTCCTTAGTAATTAGCTGCACATCGTGATACAAAGATGCACAGTTTCTTACGAATACATGTGTATTTTTGAATACAAATTGTTCAATTTTTAAATTTAATGATGGTAAGGGGAATAACGCCTTGCTACGTCATCAAAATAGATTTCAACTCTTATTTTCCCATACGACCCTATACCATATCCTCTTATTTATCCCCCTTAAAGCTATACTGCATGTTCTACAAGAACCCGCCCCATTATTCGCCCTAGCAACATCGTGGGGATGATTTCCTTGAGCCCTTCAAGGGAGGTGCATTGTACATGAGCCTGTGGATATTCAAATTGCCAGGTATCTGCAAGGTTTTTCCAAATCTGGCTGCGAATCTCCTGGGGAGCGGTAGCTGAGTCTACTCCAAGTAGGTTTACCCCTCTTAGAATAAAGGGATATACGGTCATTGCAACTTTGGGAGAATCAACCAGTCCACAGCAGGCTACGGAGCCTTCGCGGTCCATGTGTTTGAGCACATTGTGCAAGGTTTCCCCTCCCAAGGCATCTATCGCAGCTATGTATAAACGATCCAGTAGGGGTTTGGGAGTTGGTGCGCCTAGCTCAGACCGATGGATTATTTCCTTTGCCCCTAAAGTCCGAAGAAAGTCATGGGCATGGTCCTTCCCTGTTGCGGCAACTACTTCATAGCCCTGGCTAGCAAAGAGTCCCACAGCCATACTGCCAACTCCACCGGAGGCACCAGTTACCAACACCTTCCCAGATTGGGGCTTCAGCCCGTTTCGAACCAATTTGAAGAAACTTAGCCCAGCAGTCAAGCCTGCAGTCCCCAGCACCATACTGTCTCGTAGACTCAGGGAATCTGGACAAGGAACGACCCATTTGGCAGGTACGCGAATATATTGCCCCCAGCCACCCGCTGTATTCATCCCCAGGTCATAACTGGTTACAATAACCTTCATCCCCGGAGTAAACCTAGTGTCTGTACTGGATTCTACCACCCCGGATGCATCGATTCCCGGAGTATGAGGATATTTTCGTGTAACCCCTCTATGCCCTGTAGCCGAGAGCGCATCTTTATAATTTAGGGAAGAAAAATGCACACGTATGAGGACCTCTCCTTCTGGTAAGCTATCAGCAGATACTTTTTGTAGTTCTTGTGAGAATTTTCGCTCTTGGTTTTCTTGGGCAACAAGCGCTTGAAATGTTTTGGTCATAGGTTAGTAGTAGTGTAAAAATTATTTCTTTTCCTTTTATGACTATATTGTCCTTACATATACAAATACCCCGCCTCCCGAAGGGGTAATCTACATAAATAATCTCCAATTCCCTTGGCAAATCGAATTATCCTCGGCATTGATCCCGGAACCCAGATTACGGGTTATGGTCTGATTTCCTGCAAGGGTAAACAGATGACTTTACTCACCTATGGCGTAATCCGATTGGATAAGCAAGCTGCATCACATCCAGATAAATTGAAGAAAATTTTCAATCGGGTAAATAGCCTTGTTCAGGAATTCAAACCGCAGGAACTCGCTATAGAGGCCCCCTTTCATGGAAAAAATGTACAATCTATGTTGAAATTGGGGAGGGCACAGGGAGTTGCGATGGCAGCTGGTTTGGTAAATGGGGTAGAAATCTTTGAATACGCCCCACGTAAGATCAAACAGGCTGTAACGGGCAATGGAACTGCTAGTAAGCTCATGGTAAGTAAAACCCTAGAGCAATTGTTGAATTTTACTGCGGAGGAGAAATATATGGATGCTACAGATGGGCTTGCAGTAGCTGTTTGCCACTTTTTCCAGTTAAGACTTCCAGGTGCGGGAAATCGCGTACCTGCCAAAGACTGGACTGCGTTTATCAATCAGAATCCCGACCGGGTGAAGAAGAAGAGAAAATAGTCGGTAGTAAGTAGTCGATGGTTTAGGCCTTACTTTATCCTTTCGACATAAGTTGTAATTCCAAACAACAGGTTAGTTGCCTTGCTTCCCTCATCTCAAATTTGAGCGAATATCCCCAGCAAGTTGGGTAAATTCCTCTGGATTTAATTGAACGCGGGGATTTTCGAAGTTTAAATCGGAAATAGCGTCGATAGGGACTAAGTGGATATGTGCATGAGGGACTTCCAGTCCCACCACAGCTGTAGCTATCCTTTTGCAGGGCACAGATCGCTGTACAGCGTCTGCCACCTTTCTAGCAAAAATATGAAGTCCCAGGTACAGATCATCTGGCAAATCAAAAAGGTAGTCGATTTCTTTTTTGGGAATCACGAGCGTGTGCCCCCGTTTAAGAGGGCGTATGTCTAGAAACGCCAGAAAATCGTCTGTTTCTGCTACCTTATGGCTAGGAATGTTGCCTGCAACAATTTGGGAAAAAATTGATGCCATATTACTCTCGAGTAATTTCCAGGACTTCGAGGTTCATTATCCCAGCAGGAATTTTAATCTCCACGACTTCCCCCACTTCTCTACCCAAAAGGGCTTTACCAACAGGGGATTTGATAGAAATCCGTCCTCTTTTAAGGTCTGCCTCTTGCTCTGCCACCAGAGTGTATTTAAATTCTTTGTTAACCTTTTGATTTTTAACACGGACGGTAGAAAGAATATATGCCCTTGAAAGATCGATATCCTGATTGTTCAACACACGAGCATTGGCAATCAGTCCTTCGAGCTTGGAGATTTTTAACTCCAACAGGCCCTGAGCATCTTTCGCGGCATCATACTCTGCATTTTCACTCAGGTCGCCCATTTCGCGGGCTTTTTGGATTTGGGCGGCGATCTCGAGCCGGCCTTTTCCTTTTAGGTCTTGAAGCTCACTTTTCAGCTTATCTAAACCTTCTTGTGTAAGATAAGTCACTTCACTCATAATACAATCATTTAACTAGTGCTATTACGGTTGCCTAAAGCCCCTAGAGGCTTCGCAAACGTTGATTCTGTAAACTCGATCAGATATTGGCGCAACCCCTTCCCAGCTCCTGGTAGGTGGACCAGAAGAACAGCAAGTTCTGTTGGGAATAGGTAAGCATAATCTTAAAGAATGAATAAAATGTAGTAAAAAAATTTTAGGTTAGAAAAACTAACCTATAATGGATTCTTTTAATTATAAATGTATTGGCGTTTACGGGGAAAGACAAGTGAAGTTTCAAAAAACCTTAATTTTTATCAAGTAATGAATGCCCGTAACTAGCCGCTTATACAAATAAAGCAAAATTTGAAGCAGAAAGCAAACAAATACTTTCAACCTTCGAAATGGGCAGAGTCTGAAAGAAAAAAAATCCAGAGTTATCGGACCGACAATAATTTTTACTTAATTTACATCAAATTTGTAGAGGGAAATAGGAAATTGTGAAAGGGCAAATTCAGTTGATGCTAAAATTCACCCCAAAAATCTCCTCCTTTTTTAAAGGTGAAAAACAAAAAATACCCGCTCGATATAAACGTTTCTTATTAGCGAGTAACCTTTGATTCTGATCCTCGTTTGCAAAAAAGTAGAGAAGGAAATCAATCGTTCTATTTTCAAGACACACCAAGTCAATTTTATCACAGGGAAATGAAACGGCTTTTATGGTTTATCTTACCTCGTTAAATGTTTTCCTCATACAATTCTAATTACCATTTAGGGTTAAATAATTTATATGAAATATAAAATTTCTGACACACCGCTGAAGATGAGGGAATACGGCAGAAACATCCAGGCAATGGTAGAATACATCAAAACCTTGGATGACCGCGAAAAGCGCACAAAACTCGCCAAAGAGATCATCATTATCATGGGAAATCTTCAGCCTCAAATAAAAGAATACCCAGATTATAAACAGAAGCTTTGGGACAGTTTATTTCTCATAGCTGACTTTAATCTGGATGTTGATTCCCCCTTTCCTGCCCCCTCTCAAGAGATGTTTGGAGGCAAAAAAGAAAAACGGATGGAGTATTACTCTGGTAAACCTTCTTACCGTCAGTATGGATATAATGTTGAATTAATGGTCCAGCAGGCTATCAAGATGGAAGAAGGAGAAGCCAAGAAGAAATATATTAATCTTCTCGCAAATACGATGAATCAGTTTCTCTGGAATATGAACCGCAATTCAACCCCTGAAACAGTTATTGCTGGCCAGATCAAAGAGATTTCTAAGGGAAAAATTAAGGTAAAACCAGAAGACCTCACGCTACACAAAATTGTTCCAAGCAAAAATAACCCGCGAAATCAATCTTCCTCTTATTCTGGGAAACGCAAGAAAAAGAAAAAGCGCAACTATTGATTCTCTATGGCATACTTTGAAGTAGAAGGCGGGAACCCTCTCAAAGGTGAGATCACACCTCAGGGTGCCAAAAACGAAGCCTTGCAAATCCTCTGTGCAGTTTTGTTGACAGCGGAAGAAGTTACCATAAGCAACATCCCCAATATTGTAGATGTAAATCGCCTCATCAATATCTTGAAGGAAATGGGGGTACAAGTAGACCAGCAAAGTGAGGATACTTATGCCTTTCGCGCCGATAATATTGATTTAGAATACCTCCAAACAGAGGAATTTTGGTCCAAAGCACGTAAGCTCCGTGGATCTATCATGTTAGTAGGCCCCTTGCTGGCTCGATTTGGAAAAGCCTTCATCTCGCGGCCAGGAGGCGATAAAATCGGCAGGAGAAGACTTGATACGCATTTTTGGGGCTTCCAACAACTTGGAGCCGAGTTCAAGTACCATTCCCAAACAGGCATATATGAAGTTAACGCCAAGGGAAACCTGTCAGGTACCTACATGCACTTGGATGAAGCCTCTGTGACAGGAACGGCAAACATTCTTATGGCAGCTGTACTTGCCAAAGGTACTACCGTCATGTACCATGCCGCATGTGAGCCCTACGTTCAGCAGCTATCTAAAATGCTGAATCGAATGGGGGCAAAAATCCAGGGAATAGGCAGCAACTTACTGACCATTGAAGGAGTGGAAAGCCTTGGAGGAACAAAACACCGGATGCTAGCGGATATGATTGAGGTAGGAAGTTTCATCGGAATGGCTGCAATGACCCAAGGTTCTCTATTGATCAAAAATGCCGATGTAGCTTATTTGGGAATAATCCCTGAAATATTTCGAAGAATGGGGGTGAAACTCGATATAGAAGGCAATGACATTCGCGTGCACGAGCAAGAGGTATGCGAAATAGAAACCTTTATAGATGGTAGCCTGATGACAGTATCCGACCACCCTTGGCCAGGATTTACTCCCGACTTACTCAGTATTGTCCTGGTTCTATCTACCCAGTGCAAAGGCTCTGTACTCATCCACCAAAAGATGTTCGAAAGTCGACTTTTTTTCGTAGACAAACTCATCGATATGGGTGCGCAGATCATTCTTTGCGATCCACACAGAGCTACAGTTATCGGCTTGGCGCGTAGACAGGCCCTAAGAGGAATTTCAATGACCAGCCCAGATATCCGGGCAGGAGTTGCCCTCCTTATTGCCGCCTTATCTGCTGAAGGAACTTCCAAGATATACAATATTGAGCAAATCGATAGAGGATATCAGCATATAGAAGATCGGCTTACCCGCTTGGGAGCTAAAATCCAGCGTAAGCCCTAATAGGCTCAGTGCATTGCCTTAGGCCACTTAGAACACATTTTTTTCGAACGTACTGTCACTTATGTCAGCCATGGGATACTTTTTGACCCCCAGAAATTACTAACTTGTATGTATATTTAACGGAAACTTTCACTGTACACTGAGCGTAAAAACGGGTATATGAAAAAGTTAGGTATTATACTTCCCCTCTTGCTAATCGTAGGAATTGTATGGGTAAGCTATGGGTTTGTGAATCATTACTCTTTCCATCCGGGAGTTCCTGGTGGAAAAGTAAACTGGGTAAGCATGGAAGAGGCTGTAACCTTGGCTGAACAGGATGGGAAAAAAATCGTCGTAGATGTATACACAGATTGGTGTGGGTGGTGCAAAGTAATGGATCGGCAAACTTATGGAAATCAAAACATCGCTGATTATATCAATGAAAATTTTCACGCAGTTAAGTTTGATGCAGAAGGGAAAGAGTCAATCACTATCGGGGATAAAACCTACAAATTTGTGAACCAAGGCCGAAGAGGCTACCATGAATATGCTGCCTGGCTACTCGCAGGTCAAATGTCTTTTCCCTCAACGACATTCTTAGATTCTGATCACTCAATGATTGGTGCTGTACCTGGCTTTATCAAACCCACCCAATTTTCTCAAATCCTTGAATACACTCATACAGAAGCTTATGAGAACATGAGCTTTCAAGAGTATGTAGAATCGGGGAGTAAGTAGGTAGAATAAGGTATTTCGCCCAATGTCTACAGATTGAGTTGTACCAATTCAACTAAATTACTATAGAAAATGGACTAATAGCCATTGATCTTCGCTTAATTTCCCCCTCCCTCCCCCTACCTGACAAATTGAACACACAAACTAGCCAAAGTGTCATTGGCATAAATTGTGTTTCTCTAGGCATACACATTTTTTTGTGGATCTTACAACGAATCATACATCAGGATAACATATGAGTACAAAGGAAGTGAACCCAGACGCTCTGGACGAAACATCAGTGGAAATAGAGAAGGAAGAAGTAACAGTAAATGAGGAGGGTAACGAAGAGGTAGTTGAAAATCAGGAAGTAAGCGAGGAAGAAGCTATTGATACAGAAGAAGGCCCTGATAATTCAGAAGAAAAGAAGGGTTCTGTGTCTCTGGAGGAACAATTAGAATCGAGCCAGCGAGAGGCCCAAGACTATAAGGAACAGCTGATGCGGTTGCAAGCGGAATTCTCTAACTTCCGGAAACGGAAAGAAAAAGAAACAGGAGAAATGATTCGTTTTGCGAACGAAGACCTTATCAAAATGATCCTACCGATTCTGGATAACTTTGATCGCACCTTAGATGCCATTGAAAAAAGTGACAATTTGGCAGCAATTAAGGAAGGGATTGGAATGGTGGATTCCAGTATGCGCCAGCAGCTAGAAAAGGTGGGCTTGAAGCCTATTGATTGTAAGGAGCAACCCTTTGATCCTTCCTATCACGATGCTATCTCAAGTCTAGAGGTAGAAGACGAATCGAAAAAAGGGACCATTCTAGATGAGGTAGAGAAAGGATATATATTGAAGGATAAAGTTATTAGGTTCTCCAAAGTCATTGTAGCAGAATAGCATGGCAAAAAGAGATTATTATGAAGTTTTGGGGGTTTCTCGGGATGCCTCTAAGGACGAAATAAAAAAGGCTTACCGAAAGTTGGCTTTGAAATTTCATCCCGATAAAAATCCCAATGACAAAGACGCAGAGGAAAAGTTTAAAGAAGCAGCTGAGGCCTATGAGATATTAAGTGACGAACAGAAACGCTCTGCTTACAACCGCTTTGGCCATCAAGGTGTAGGAGGAGCCGGAGGCTTTCAAAGCAGAGGATTTGAGGATATATTCAGCCAATTCAGTGATATATTTGGAGATAGCTTTTTTGGAGGTACGACGACGGGTCGACGCCGCCGCAGAGGGCAGAGGGGTTCTGACTTGCGCATCAACCTGAAATTAACTTTTGCAGAAATTGCTACGGGCGTAGAAAAGAAGATCAAGCTCAATCGTTATGTAGGATGCAAGACCTGCTCTAGTACAGGCGCGGAAAACGGAAGCTCCTTTAATACTTGCCCCACTTGTCAAGGCTCTGGGGAAATTCGCCAACAAGCTGGAGGAGGCTTTTTTCAGCAGATCGTTGTCACCACTTGTCCAACGTGTAAAGGAGAAGGTAAGGTAATCTCCAAGCCATGCCAAACCTGTTCTGGACAAGGACGGCTAAAACAGGACGATACCCTTTCTATAAAAATTCCGGCAGGTGTGCAGGAAGGGATGGATCTAACCCTACGTGGGGAAGGAAACCGAGGCCCCCGAGGAGGCCCTCCTGGGGATTTGATCATTCACATCACAGAAGTACCTTCCGAACATTTTGAGCGCGACGGTCAGAATCTCATCTATCAGCTCTTTCTAAGCTTCCCGGATGCAGCACTTGGAACTACTGTAGAAGTACCTACACTTGATGGCAAGGCCCGTTTCAAGGTAAGTGCAGGAACACAGGGAGGAAAAGTAGTTCGACTTCGCGGTAAGGGATTACCTGTATTTAATGGATATGGCACAGGAGACCTCCTGGTACACATCAATGTCTGGACTCCCAAAAATCTGACTTCTGAGGAACGAAAAATAATGCAGCGCTTGCAAAAGGCCTCTAATTTCACGCCTGATCCTTCTAAGGAGGAGAAAAGTTTCTTTTCTAAGATGCGAGAGTTTTTCTCGTAGGAATTTAGATTTAGACGCAGAAGGACACAGAATTGAGGGATTTAGCTTTAACTAAGTGATATGGAGAGAAGGGGGGAGTCATTTTAAATTTTAAGGACACTGGGGCTCTCGGTGATTCCAAAAGCAATACCTACTAGAAACATTTCTCATACCCGAGTCAACCGCAAAATGACTTCTTGATACTTCGGAAATAACCCCAGCAATTCCGCTCGGGAAGGCATCTCAAAATCGGCAAAATCAAAACCAGGTGCCATTGTACACCCTACGAGGGCGTAGCTAGTTTTGTCCAGGACCTCTGCTCCAAACCAAGTCCCAGCATGTACTACAGCTTGAGGTGCAACGGAAGTTCCAGAAAGAATTCCCAGGTCTTTCTGCTCATATTCTCCTTCAGAACTAATCTGATGGATCCTTAGGGTAGTCCCTGCATAAAAATGCCATACTTCGTCCGCTTTGAGGCGATGGAAGGCAGAAAAGTCAGCTCCTTGCAAAAGGAAGTAAATGGCTGTACTGAAGCTTCTAGGCCCCGGAAAACGAGCGGGAAGCCCTCCCTGCGGAATAAATTCTGCAGACTTGTAGGTTTCCTTGTAGTAGCCTCCTTCTGGATGAGCTTGAAGCTGAAGGGAATTGATCCAGTTGTGCGTGGGCATAGGTAAATTCGTTTGAATACAAGCCTTCAATTTAGTTTTTCATTTTCCCTTTTCCACTATCAATTCCTCTTTAATACAATACTTTGTCCATCCGACTTTTCCCTGTATCTGGGCCGTTTTCCAAAGAAAGAACACCCCTTGGACATACAGCTGCGCATACTCCACAACCTACACAGGAAGAGCGCACAATATTTTGACCACGCTGGGCATAGGCACGCACATCGATCCCCATTTCGCAGTAGGTAGAACAATTACCACAAGAGATGCACTGCCCGCCGTTGGTGGTGATGCGAAAGCGAGAAGCAAACCGCTGCTGCAAGCCGAGTATGGCTGCCAGTGGGCACCCAAATCGGCACCAGACTCTGTTTCCCATAAGCGGATAAAATCCAGTTCCTACTACACCTGCGAAAATAGAACCTATAGCCAGTCCATAAGTCCCTCGGATGTCATAACTGGAAAAATTCACCAAGCTACTTCCATACTCGGTATATCCCCAGATCAGGCCCCCTATCATAGAGCCGAAGATAATAGCTACCCAGGCAATCACCTTCTGACTCCCCATATGGGGATATTTTTTTCGGTGATATAGAATGATTCCTATTGCTGCTGCCAATAACAGGGCAACAAAAAGCCAACGATTCAATCCTATGTTAAAGGTTCCTGGGCCTAAATAGGTATACAATACGGCAACGGTCATTAAGACTGCAAAAGCCAGTACGGAATGAATGACCACCCGCTCAATTTGCCAGGCTTGGGTACTTTTATCAGATAATTGCCGAAAGGGGTCCCCAAGCGTTTCTGCTAGGCCTCCGCATCCACATACCCAAGAGCAGTACCAGCGTTTTCCCCAGATATAGGAAAATAAAGGAACGAGAATGAAAGATAGCACCAATCCCCATACAAGCATAAACACTCCAAAAGTACCCGAATCAATATGCTTCTGAATACTCCAATCAAACAGAAAGTAATAATTCAGGGGCCATGCATTTTTTAGGTCATCATCCGGCAAGTTCAGCTGATACAGGAGCTGTGGAATCAAAAAGGCGAAAGCTAGTTGGAAGAACATGACGGAAGCTGTCCGAATCTTGTGGTAATTGCTGTGGCGATACTTGGCAAACATCCGAATTCCCATAACGGTGATAGCCAAGGTATACAAGAATCCATACATAAACCACTGGCTAGCAGGCTCCCCTCTCAAGGTCATCGCGACCGGATCTGTTAGGGTAATCCACTCAACGATCCAGTAGTGCCGGAAATACAGCAGGAGATAAAAGCCGATGAGGAATACCCCAATCAGAATCCCAATCAACCCTTGAGAAGTGGCAGAAGCATGGTAAATGTGATTATGCTTAATTCCTGGCATCCCGTCAAAAAAGGCAGGAAAAATGTACATCAAAGCTCCTAGGGTACCGACACCTATGACGAGCAAAAAGTATACATAAGGATTATCCCAATACAGACCTTTTGCCATTGTCTTCATGATGGCATAAAGGTAGTTTTTCTCGTCCTCGGTATTTATTTTCTTTTGCGATAGAAAGCCATCAACTGCACCTGTAACCCCTTGTCCCACTTGTTCTTCAAAGGCCTCTATGGTTTCGAACTCCCTTCCGATTAGCCATCCCGTATAGTCTTTTACAGTTTGCCTGAGGGCTTCAGGCAATAAGCCACTGGCCCTTTCTCGCGAAGCTTCTGTAAAGCGGATTTGGCCTCCTTCCTCATCTCGAGAGTCGGCTAGGTATTGCGCCAATACATCTGCTGAAATACCATTATCTTTCACAATCGCCTCATTACTAGCGGCTAAGGCCGCCTTAACCTGTGAAAGAAATGCAAATTTCCCTACGAGTTCCTGCCCTTTTAGCTTTTCTAGCTCTGAAGCGACATAGACTTGGTGTTGGTCCTTGACTTGCGCTTGTAAGTCGTCCAAATTTTCGGAATCTATTTGATACCGGGACATAAATAACAGGCCAATAAATAAACCTAATGCCGCTAGAAAGAGGGCTAATCCTGTATACTGAATGAGTTTCATAAATTTTGTTATTTGATCTCTTGTCCGTTCTCAGCGGTCTGTTATTACAGGTCTCTGTCAACTTTTTACTACCGACCACTGACTACCGACTAATCCTCCTAAATCTTCAACTTACTAAGCACTGCAACTGCATGCTTCAGGCCTTTTTTGCGTTTTAGGGTGAGTTGTTTACCCGTTTGCTGATTGTATTGGTCTACAACTTCATGTTCATACTGTCTGAAGAATTCTGGATCGAAGTTGGCAGCACCTAGGTTCTGCAGAACTTCCTCCACATGCGTCTCTGAGCGAATCCAAGCTTGACACACTTCTTGCCGATACCGGACTCCCATTAAATTAAAGCCCAGTATGTTTCCAGAGGCTGTTTCATATACAAGCCTAATAGAATGCCGGCCTTCAGGGTGTTCCCAATATATATGCGATTCCCCTTCCCGAACTTTATTTCCTACAGAACCATATACTTGGTATTCAATGTCGAGAAACTTGGCCGAATTGAACCATACATCTTGGTGGTATTCAGTAGGGTTCCCACACAGGGTTTGGGCCAAGATAGGTCCCATCAATTTTCCGGTATACCAGACAGCTTCTACCCCTCTCCTACCTGTAGCGGGCTTTCTCAGCTCTGCACAGTCTCCTACTGCAAAGATGTCCGAAACGTTGGTTTCGAGGAACTCATTGACTAAAAAGCCTCGATTTGTCTCTAAATCTGCACCCTCTGCTAGGCTATTATTCGCGTGAACGCCCGCTGTAAGTCCTACAAATTGACAGGCTATTTCCTCCCCTTTGTTTGTTATAATAGATCGAGCACGTCCCTTGGCATCAGGGAGGATTTCCTTGAGTTCGGTCTCTAGCCTCAAGTCAATCCCATGGGTACGCTGAATCTCCCGAGTTACCATTTGGGACTCTTCTGGAGGTAGGGCATTGTTCCAAAAGCTACCCTCCCGTACTAGTAAGGTTACAGGGATATGCCGGGAGTGAAACATCTCCGCCATTTCAATTCCTATGAGTCCTCCTCCTACAATCACCGCATGATTTGTATCCTTACTGTATGCTTCCATGGACTCTAACTCCTGCTTACTTACCATTCCTTGTACGCCTTCTAGGTCTTGTCCGGGCCAGCCAAACTTGTTGGGGAGTGATCCTGTAGCCAACACCAATTTATCATATTCTAATACCCCTCCATCAGCTAGCTGGAGGGTTTTAGATTGTGGGTTGATCCGCTCAACATATTGCTGCAATAGGTTAATCTTATTTTTCTCCCAAAACCAATTCTCATAAGGCTGGGTATGCTCAAACTTCATGTGCCCCATGTAGACATACATCAATGCTGGACGAGACCAGAAGTACTTACTTTCAGAAGAGACAAGGGTAATTTTATGATCACTGATCTTTCGGACGTGTCTAGCGGTAGAAACCCCAGCAATACCATTACCGATTATGACTATATGCATAAGGAGAAGTGAGATTAGAGAAGCAAGAACAGAGAGTAACTAGATTCATTGAACATGGTGCGTAGGGAAAAGCATTTGCTTATCAATTTCTATACTGTAAAATTGATGGATACAATTCATATAGGCTGTCAGCAATTGGACATTGACAGCTAAGTGTCTCCTGCCCAACATCCCTATATTATGGGCAGTACAAAGAATGTTTCCTAGCCTTAAGGGATATGGGTCTTACCAGTCCATTCGATGGCATTTTTCAGCATTTGCAGGTGAAGATCTTCCTGAAAGGCCTCTCCTGCATGCCCCAAGGCTGAATAGAAGGTCCTTCCTCCACCCGGTAATTCTTTGAACCATACGATGGGGTGATCTGCACCCATCCCAAAGTCTTTGTTTCTAGCAAGGAAAAGGAAATTCCCATTGGGATCAAAGGTTTCCTCGTCCACGGTATATAACACAGTAAACCCCTTTTCCCTGGGATTGTCTAGGAAGACATACCATTCGTCACTACGCTCAATATACCCATCTAGCCCCTGACACATGTGGAAACCACTAGAATCACATTCCAGGTGCATGCTTGCAGGCTGTATCCCCGGATTCATGGTGTGGTGGGAGAAGGTAGCTCCAATGAGGGTATTTTCATACCAATCCCAGTAGTGGGAAAAATCTCCTGCCCCATGAATTCCAACATAGCCTCCCCCATTTTCCATGTAAGCTCGAAAGGCCGTTCGCTGTTCCTCCGTTAGGACAGGCCCTGTTACATTATTCCAGATAACGACATCGAAGAGGCTCAGTTGTTCTTCATTAAAAACTGCTCCACTCTCTGTAACAAATAGGTTCCAATTCCTATCTTTAGCCATTTCCTGAAAGGCCAGGGTACTAGATTCAATCGCAGCAGAATGTCGAAAACCATTGGTCTTGTTGAATAGCAGAACAGAAAAATTAGCTGCTCCCATAGAAATCTCGGGAGGAGTTGACTCAAAGAAAGGAAGTCCATACCGAACCTTGTAATAGAAGCCGCCGAAAGCGACAAGTCCCAATATGAAAAGTCCTAGTAGAGAGATCGCTAAAATTTTGATGAACTTTCTCATGCTTGATAGGAGATATAATCCTGCTTTTGTTGTCCCAGACCCTCTATCTCTAGCGCTACCGTATCCCCTTCTTTGAGATAAACGGGAGGATCCATTCCCAAACCGACTCCAGGAGGAGTACCCGTCGAAAGCAAGTCCCCTGCCTCCAGTTTCATAAACTGAGAAATATACCAGATCGCATAGGTGGGAGAAAAAATCATGGTAGAGGTATTTCCTCGTTGCATCTGTACGCCATTGAGAAATAGATTCATAGCCAAATTACCTGCATCTGCTACTTCATCGCGCGTTACTAGGTAGGGACCTACTGGGCTAAACCCTGGACAAGATTTCCCTTTCACCCACTGGCCTCCTC
>JBCCTX010000204.1:0-14063 GCA_039197765.1 Bacteroidota bacterium | reverse complement strand
TGATTTATTTCTTCCTGATGAAATTCAGTTGTGACGCGATAAATCCGCTTAACGTTTGAATGAAATGTATCAAAACTTAAATGATAAGTAACTAGGGTGAAAATCAGAATTGCACCTGTGATCCCCAGTGCTAAGCCTAGGATATTAATCAATGAATAGCCTGTGTGGCTGCGTAGATTTCTCCAACCGATTTTGAAGTAGTTGTTAATCATAATTGTATGATTTGTAGGTTGTATTCGATAAAAGGGGCGAATAATCCCTGGTCTGAAAAGTAGGAGGACATCTAGAATCAATATCCAGTCTGATTTTTTTCGTCCCGACTGATTCAATCTGAGCTTATAAAACTCGAGCAGATCCCCTTCGAGGTCTTCTTGCATGTCCTCACGGCAAAACCACCTGAAAAAAGTTAATATCCATTTCGGCGGAGTGGATCTATTATCCCTTGATTCCATGGAAGTGAGTTAAAAGTTAAAGGCTGTTTTAGGAATGGTTTGCCAAAGTTTTTTCCTTTCTTCCATCACTTGGTCTAGTGCTTTTTTACCAAAGGGTGTTACAACATAGAATCGTTTTCTTTTCCCCCCTCTCATGCTAGTAGCCTCACCTAACCTTGAATCTAGAAATCCCTTTTTTTCTAGTCGATTTAAAGTCGTTCTTAATGCTCCAATACTCACTTTTCGATCACAATTCGCTTCAATATGAAGTTTTATCGTGACGCCATAGGCATCTCCGAATCGAGCTGCCACAGATAGTAAAACTATTTCTTCAAACCCACCAAGTTGTAAGTCTCGCATATAAAAAGCTATTATGTAGCCAATATAATGAAAAATAATTATATACAACTTCCCAGCTAAATTTTATCGCTTCCTAAAGGGTATGTCAGGGTAAATATTAATACTACAAAGTTGTTTTAATAGGGAAAACCGCGTATATTTAAAATACTACATTATAGTATTAATACTATGAGACCATTTAGGATCGGAGAATTTGTAGAGTTAGTCCTGCTTATGACGGGTATTCTACGCCTTACCTCCTATGGGGTCGTAATCAAGCAAGAGAGTTAGAAATACACTCATTATGGATAATGCCCCTCTTCCAGAATTTCTCCTCAGGCTCCTCAAATGGTTCTGTAAACCCGAATATCATAAGGATATAGAAGGAGATCTCTTAGAATTATTTGATCGCCGAGTAGAAAAAGTCGGACAAAAGAAGGCCAAGTGGCTACTATTTAGGGATATACTACTGCTTTTTAGACCAGGAATCATTCAGTTATCCATTTTCAAGTACAGGTTTATGATAAAGGAAAATCTAAAAATCGCCAGCAGACAAATACTCAAAAACAAGGTGTTTACAACCATAAACCTTGTTGGTCTGGTTGTAGGCATGACTACGATTCTATTAATTCTCACATGGGCCCAAAATGAGTGGAGTTTTGATACATATTATCCTAATTCAGAAAAGATTTATCGGGTCATTTGCCATTGGGAAGGAAAAGGGGAACACTTAACTATACCGGCTATTCCTATCAGGCTTCGGGACATGGCGAGTGAGAAAATCCCCGAGGCTGAAGAATTTTTTATTATGAAGCCTGAAACATTTGAAAGACCTTTGATTAAGACCCATACGGGAGAACTATTTGAGGAAGAGGAACTGGCCTATATCAGTGATAATTGGTTAACAGAATTTGGGTATAAAGTAGTAAAAGGTTCTGTTGCGAGTTTCCGGGATAATAAATTTGGACTGGCACTTACCGAAGAAAGAGCCCGTAAATTCTTTGGAGATGCAGATCCCATTGGAAATACTATGAAAATCTTTTCTACCGATTACACGGTAGAAGTAGTATTGAAAGATCCTCCCCCCAATTCCAGTTTTCAGCAGAAAGTATTGCTTCCGCTTCAATCCTACTGGCCCAACCGACTTACTTATGAAGAAGAAGTCCGTTCCTCCAATTACAAGTTTATCGCATTCTTTAGAAGTCCGATAAGTATTGATCAGGAAAAGGTGGAAGCCAAGTTTACCAGTCTGATGAGCCAGATTGACCAAAATAAACCCACTTCCTGTTCGGTATTTGCCCTGACTGATATGCGATTTTATGAAGGTATTACCTATGATGTATTTCTCCATCAGGACAGGGCAATGGTAAATATATTTGCCCTAATAGGCCTAATTATTTTGTTGGTTGCCATTCTCAACTACATTAATCTATCAACCGCTACTATAAACAAAAGAATTCAGGAGATAGGTATTAGGAAAGTAGTTGGCGCCAATTTCAGTAATATATTTTCTCAAATACTGACGGAATCGGCCATTATGAGCATAACAGGCTTTTTTCTAGCTATAATAGCGGTTTATTTTTTTATGCCCTACCTAGCCCAGTATACAGGCCAAAACCTGCAGTTGAATGTGAAGAGTGGGTATTTATGGATACTTCTCGCTTCAATACTGGGAATAGCTATTCTGATGGCCTCTTTGTATCCTGCCTTCCTTCACGCCAGATTGAAGCCAATCCAGTTAATTCATAAAAAGGGAGAAATTTCTAAGGGAGGAACCCTGAGAAAAATTTTAGTAGTTACTCAGTTTACTGCGGCTATTGTAGTACTTATAGGTGCCGTTACCATCTACCAACAGCTGCGCTTTATTCTAACCAAAGATGTAGGATATGACAGAGCACAAGTTGTGAGCTTACCCCTGACATTCACACCTGGAGATAATTATGGTGAAAACCTTGACCATTTCAAGTTGTTGAAGAGTGAGTTGGAGCAAATTCCTGAAATTGAATCTATTGCTATTACCGATCGCAATATGGCCAATATCAACAATAGAAACAGTGGTAGCCTAGATTGGGAGGGTAAACCTGAAGACCAGTCAGTGATAGTTTCTCAGTTAAGAGCAGATGAAGACCTTATCACGGTTTTTGATCTCAAACTAAAAAAGGGGCGATGGTTTTCCCTTGAAAATACCCATGACAGAAATAACATTATTGTTAATGAAAGTGCGGTCAAAATACTCGGCATACCAGAGCCCGTTGTGGGTCGATGGTCCAGCTTTCAAGGAAGAGAGGGCCAAATTATTGGCGTTGTTAAAGATTTTATTTTCGCAGATTTTCGTCAATCCATAGAGCCGCTGGTTATTTGGCATAATGGGGGGAGAGGCCCAATTATTTTGGCGAAGCTGCAGCCAGATAATATCAACCAAACACTCGCTCAGGTTGAGGAAAAATTCAAACAATTTTTCCAGGACAAACCCTTTGAATATACATTTCTGGATCAGACCTTTCAACAACTGCATCAGGAGGAACTGAAAGCAGGTGTATTGTTGCGAATTTTTACCGGCATCATCATTTTTATTTCTTGTCTAGGGCTACTTGGGTTAACGCTATTTGAAGCACAAAAGCGGAGAAAAGAAATTGCTATTCGAAAGGTATTAGGGGCTAATGTCCTTAATATATTAGAGCAATTATCTAAGCATTACCTGGTGTTAGTTGGGATGGCATTTCTTTTTGCCGTCCCCATAGCGATGTACTTTATCCAGAGATGGTTGGATAATTTTGCCTTTCACATTGAGGTATCCATCTGGATTTTCATTCTTCCGGGAGTACTAGCATGCCTGATTGCCATTGCGACAATGAGTATCCACAGCTTAAAAGCAGCTATAGTAAATCCGATCCATGCCTTGCGGCAATAATTTACCCTTCGAAAGGGGATTATGAACCATAAGGTTCATACCCTCAATTTTGTGGAAAGGTGCAGCAAAGCATTGAAAGCATAATTGTGATACAAGAGGACTTATCGTATTAATAAAATGGAGCAATTTAGACTTGGAGAATTTGAAGAGTTAGTTCTGCTTACGGTAGGCATTCTACACGGCAATGCCTATGGCGTCTCGATCAAGGACGAAATTGAGAAACGACTAGGCCGACAGGTAAGTGTCGGTGCCCTGCAAATAACCCTGAGACGGCTGGAGAAGAAGGGCTTACTAAGCTCAACCCACGGAGAGGGTTCCCCTTCTCGTCGGGGTCGTCCCAAACTTTTCTTTACGATCACTTATACAGGTAAAAGAGCCATAGAATATACCTGGCAGACACGTAATGCCCTCTGGGATGCCCTTCCCCAATTTGTTCTAAACCTGTAAGGCTATGGATGATTTTTCACCCCCAGAATTTCCTCTGCGATTACTCAAATGGTTCTGCAAGCCCGACTATTACCTTGATATAGAAGGAGATTTACTGGAACTATTTGACCGCCGGGTGGAAACATTGGGTGTAAAAAAGCCAGATGGCTGTTGTGGAAAGACGTCCTATTGCTCTTACGCCCTGGAATCATTAGCCCCTTTACCTTCCTCAAACAAATCAACCCTAATCTTATGTACAGAGAACATATTAAAATCGCTTGGCGACAGATGGTAAAACAAGGAGGATTCGCCGTGATCAAGATCGGAGGCCTGGCATTGGGCATTGCCTCCTGTTTGTTGATTACATTGTTTATTAAAGACATAGACTTAAGGAAAGTGGACATACCGAGAAAGTGATCGAGATTTTCACCTATACTGTCTCGCTTTATCCCAATGAAGATTATGCTTTTGAAAATCTTGCTACAGCCTATGTAAGACTTGGAGAAAAAAACTTACCAAAGAATCCAATCAAAAAGCTTTGGGACTGAATCGAAGAAACGAGGGCGTAAAGAATGCTTTGCCAGAATTAGAAAAAATTAGGGAATAAGCCTATCTTTTTGCCTGAACTACTAGAGAATGAAGATATTGACCAAAGGCACCTACTATGGAGAAATGAGAGCTGAGCAACAGATAAGCGATATCTTATTTTCAGAATACGATTATCTGGAAGACCAAACGGATTGGCACTATCACGAAAACCCTTACTTCATGTATGTGCTAGAGGGGAATTTATATGACGTAAATAAAAAGTGCAAGACAACCTGTCCATCGGGAAGTTTTCTCCTCCACAATTGGCAAGAAGCACATTTCAATTCAAAGGAATCTATCCATGCAAGCGGATTTCATATTGAACTTGAAAGGAGTTGGTTTGAAAAAAATAATATAGACATTACGCTTTGGGAAGGTAGTAAGCTCATCAAAAACCCCAAGCTTCACCATATTCTAGCAAAGCTCTATGCAGAATTCAACTTCGCAGACGTTCATTCTCAACTCTCATGCGAACTCTTAGTATGCGAATTGTGTGATAACATAGAAAAGGAAAAAATCTACTCACTGGAAAAGCATCCTTCATGGCTTGCTTCATTCATTGAAATTATCCATCATAGTAATGAACCCTTCAATTTAACCTCCCTTTCTCAGCAATTAGGAATTCACGCTGGACATTTGTCCAGGGCCATACCCCAATATTTTGATACGACTTTAGGGGATTATATCCGTCAAGTTAAAGTAAAAAAAGCACTTGAATTCATGATCTCCACGAATAAATCACTTTTTGATATTTCCTACGAATGTGGCTTTTCCGACCAAAGTCACTTTTCTAGGACCTTCAAAAGGTATATGGGAATGACTCCAAGAGCGTTTTGTACGAAATGTCGCTGATGTTAATTCTATTCTATTTTATAGCGCATTTCCAGTATAGCTTTGTGTTTTCATCCCCAATATTATTCCCAAATGAGAAATTTCACCCTCATTCTTTTGACAAGCCTATCCTCCATCTTAACATCCTGTGGACAAAGCTCTCCGAATCAACTACCGGGTTTCGTCCCAAATAAGGGCATCTCTACTAGCCTCCATCAAGCAAATGTTGGAAAAATTGTATTCATGTCGCACACACGTCCGCTAGAGGCATGTGATACAAGCGATTTTCTAACCTCTTTTGAAATAAGGGAAAACAGTGATTTAAATTTCACCGCTTTTCTAAGCAACTCCCTTACAAATTACTTGCATCTATTAGATACTTCCCTAACTGCAGATGAATTGGTAATAAGAGGAAATTATCAGTTTTCATTTTACATAGATGGCAAACTGCTCTACACAGAAAATCTCAATACAGGTGCGGGCTTACCTCGTCAAAAAAACGAAGATACCATTTTGCGTAAACCCTTGCTAAGTAGTACAAATGCAGATTCGTGGGGCCGATTTTTATGGATGCGCTTTTTTCACCGAAATGGTGGGGAAGCAGCCTTGGAAACCGGGACGCACGTACTTAAAATCGAAATACGTCCTTATTTGGAAAACAAGGAGCTGATTGTTGGCGATTTGATTGCACAAGGGGAAATACGTCTAAAAATGGCTGAGCCAGAAGAGGTAAACGAAGAGCAGATCGCCATTCAGCCCATTCAACCGAATAGCGGTTGGGAACTTTCGACAGCCAGCTATGATGAAGAAAAAATTAGGGCACTCAATGAAAAAATTGCTCAAAATAGGTTCAAACATATTACAAGCGTAGTAGTGATCAAGGAGGGTAAACTCTTACTTGAAGAATATTTTAATGGCACAAACCGGAATACCTTACACGATACGCGATCCGTAGGAAAATCTTTTGCCTCTTCTGTGGCAGGTATAGCACTTGAAGAAGGCCATCTTCAAGGTACTGATCAGAGGCTCAACGAATTTTATGATCTCACCCAATTTGCTAATTATTCGCCCAAGAAAGACAGGGTAACCCTAAAAAGTCTCTTGACAATGAGTTCAGGCTTTGAAGGTAACGACGACAATTACGATTCCCCAGGCAATGAAGAAAAAATGTACCCTACCGACGATTGGGTGAAGTTTGCTTTAGATTTATCGATGGATAAAACAAAGGAAATTGGTAAAAAGTGGGAGTACTTCACAGCCGGTGTAGTGGTTCTTGGTGATATTCTTGATAAATCTGTGCCTGAAGGATTAGAAAAATACGCAGATGAAAAGCTGTTCAGCCCTTTGGGGATCTCTAGGTACCAATGGAAGTACACTCCACAAAATGTTGCCAGTACTGCGGGAGGCCTACAAATGAATTCCTTAGATTTTGCAAAGTATGGACAACTTTACAAAAATAAGGGTCTTTGGAACGGAAGACAGGTTTTACCGGTCGATTGGGTGGAAAAGACGTTCACAAATTATTTTTCCAAAACCCCCACGCAAACTCCCTACGGCTTCTTGTTCTGGAATCATACCTACACGATAAATGGTGAAAGGTATGAAGCTTTTCAATGTAGGGGAAATGGGGGAAATAAAGTAATTGTCTTCACCGATCAGCCATTTGTAATTGTAATTACAGCAACCGCCTATGGTCAGCCTTATGGCCATCCGCAGGTTGAGAAAATGATGCAAGATTTTATTTTACCAGCAATACTAGAATAGGAAATTGGACTCCATTACTTTCCCAGCTTACTTCAATTTGTGCCTGCCTCCCATACAGATTGCATGACATCGTAATACTGATTCGCGATAAACCTAGCACCTGCTTCATTGTAATGGACATCATCTGCCAGGAAGGAATCTTTGAAACCCGTTGCCATATCGACCGTCAATACCTGTGAGTTTGCGGTACTTTGTTGTGAGGCTAAGGTTACTACATCTTCTTGCATTCTATTGAAAAAGGTAGTCAACTCAGCCGTCATAAGATCTGAACGTGCAGGCGCTAATTGCTCGATAATAATGGTTACATTCGGATTGGCTACTTGTATTGCATCGATGATGGCATTTACATTCGCAAGGGCTTCCTCATAGGATAATCCCTCCAAGGCATCATTCCCTCCGGGAGAACTGAATAAGACAATGTCGGGTGCTCCCGCCTCATTCAACCAATCCTCAATTCCCGATAAGATTTGTCCAGACGTCCAGCCTCCTCTTCCTTCGTGGTCTGTGTCGAAGCTTTTGCTAGCATGCGTAGGATAGTTGGCTGGGTCCTTTTGCGTGCCAATGTAATCAAATTCCCAGCCTCCATCGAGCAGTAACTTCCAGAGCTCATATCGATAGCTCTCAAATTCTGGTCGAGCACCTTCTACTCGGGATGCCCCTAAAGTCATAATTGTATTAAGGGAAGTACGTGTGGGATCATTGGGTGTAGGGATTATTTCCTCCTCCTCGGTACAGGCAGAAAAAACTAGAAAGAAACTGAAGGCTAAGGGGATCATTCTCCGTATCATAAGTTGATTTTATATGATAACCGTTCAACTTCCTTTTACCCTGAAGGGAGAGTCAGATTTTTACAAAAGGGCTGTATAAACAGCGGGACGAGAAGTTGGACACACGGGTGGAAATGGAAAGTAGGGAGATAGGGGCAACTTGAGATTTCTATTAGAAATTGACCGTTCCTTTGTCCTTAATTTTCACATTTATAAAGTAGCTAAGAGCAAAAACCACTGCTCCAACTGCAAGTCCATAGCCAAGTAAATTTTCATCCCCATCCCAAGTTACCACACGCCCCATAAAAGATATTCCCATGACAACAATCACAACTTTGATGAGCATACCTTTCAATGAGTCGAGATCTTTAACCTGTATCCAAGCAGGAAGATTTTGGATGGGCTTTACAAACAGCTCATAGATACCCACCGCAGCAATAAAAATGCTGAAACTCAAAAGAATCAAGTCCACTATACCCATCGCATTGTAAATGACCCGGTCTTCAGCAGTGGAGAACAGGAGGATATTTTGAATCACATGAAATCCCTCTACTATGCTGTATAATAACACGGCCATGCCTAAAATTAAGAGACTGATGGAGGCCGTAAGACCCACCCCACGAAAAAGGTATTCAAGAAGTTTCATGTGAAGTACATTTTAAGCCGAAGATTCGAAACATTCAGCATATTGAAAAAACAACTGTACAAACCTATAATGGTTTACCTTGGGATAGGAGAAATTTCCTGGGGAATCCCTAGGAGCTTTTCCAAAAGTTTGTTCTACCCCTGCTTGATCCGATATCGATACGGATTTCGACCTGGAGCTTTCCGGTGTTGCTCAGGCATTCGTTCAAATGCTCCTGTAGAAAGCATCTTCTTTTGAAACCTACTGCGATCTAGTTTCTCTTCTAAAATAGCTTGATAAAGCCTATGAAGCTCTGGCATGGTAAACTCTATTGGCAGAAGATTGTGAACCACTAATTCCTTCTTCACATCCTGCTTTAGACGATCCCTGGCCTTCTGCGCAATTGTCTTATGATCCATCCACATTTCTGGTAGGTCATCAAAACTAAACCACGCAAAAGCCTCGTCAAACGCTTTGACTTCAGGATAGGTATTTTCTATGTCAACCAGTGAATAGTAGGCTAGGGTCACAAAACGCTTATTTATCCAATAGTCTTTTTTCCAAGCTATTCCCAAATTTTCAAAGGCAGCCTGAAACTCCTCAGAGAAATGCCGATCTTCATTTCCAAAAACTGATAAAAAACTCATATGAGGATTTTCTAGGGCAGTACGGTCTTTTAAAATTCTACTCACAGCCTCTACAACTGACTCATCAATCCTAATATGCCCTCCAGGAAGTAACCACCTATCTCCAATCTTCAGTAATAAGCACTTGAGCTCACGATCCCTATAACCAATGATAACCAGATCAATAGACAAATTTGGCAGGAAATGATCTGAACCTTTTTCTAGGTATTCTCTAAAATCCATGGGTTAAAAGTAAGTATTTGTGACATTTTGCCATAAATTATTTTTTCCTATATTTGTGGCACTTTGCCACAAATATATACCCACTATGAAAAAAGGACTAAAGATCACATTGATCGTATTCGCATCCATAATTCTGCTAGGCTTGATAATTGCCTTTGCAGGGTGGCGTTATTTTAATAGTTCCTTATTAGATTTTGAAAAAGGTTATACCGAATCTCTTGATTTTAAGGAAATTACCAAGGATGGATATACCTTTTGGGATCGAAACAACAATGGGGAACTAGATATATATGAAGATGAACGGAATTCCGTTGAAGATCGAGTTTCGGACTTGGTAACTCGGATGACAATTGAAGAAAAAATCCACCTCCTAAAGGGTTCCGGATTAGCTTCTGCTATGGGTTTGACGGAGTCGGGAGAGGGTATCCCAGGTGCCGTAGGAACTATTGTCCCCACCCCAAGACTGGGAATTCCGACAGTTTATTTATCAGATGGTCCTGCAGGGCTAAGAATTCAACCCACACGGGAAGGCGAATCCAAAACTTATTATTGTACTGCCTTTCCTATCGGCACTATGCTGGCTGCTACTTGGAATCAGGAACTCGTAGAATCTGTAGGGGAGGCCATGGGGAAGGAAGCCTTCGAATATGGTCTAGACGTAATCCTAGGTCCTGGGGCAAATATTCACCGCCATCCTTTTTGCGGCAGAAATTTTGAATACTATTCTGAAGATCCCGTCTTAACGGGTAAAATAGGAGCTGCCATGGTCAATGGAATTGAGGCAAATGGCGTAGGAGCCTGTGTGAAGCACTATGTGGCCAATAACCAGGAAACCGATCGATTTGTAAACGATGTCATTGTGTCCGAAAGGGCTATGCGAGAGATCTATTTGAAGGGGTTCGAAATAATTGTTAAAGATGCTCAACCGTGGTCCATCATGTCATCTTATAACAAGGTTAATGGTATCCATACTTCTGAAAGTAGGTATCTGCTAACTGATATCCTACGTGGCGATTGGGGTTTTGAAGGACTGGTAATGACGGATTGGTTTGGAGGAGTAAATGTTGCTAACCAAATTCAAGCAGGGAACGACCTGCTGGAACCTGGCACAAAAAAACAGTGGAAAGCCTTAATAAAGGCACAGGAAGATGGAGAACTTTCACTGGAATCAATTGATATAGCTGTTGGACGAATTCTCAAACTGGTTCTCCAATCCCAAAAGATGAAAGGATATGCTTTCAGCAATGACCCAGATTTGAAAGCGCATGCCAAAATTACGCGTCAGTCTGCTTCGGAAGGCATTGTACTTCTCAAGAATGAGGGGGCACTACCCATCCCATCCACAGAAGAAGTAGCCTTACTGGGGGTTACTTCCTATGAATTTATTGCAGGTGGAACAGGCTCAGGGGATGTAAATGAGGCGTATACAATTTCTCTGGAAGAAGGCTTAAAAAATGCGGGCTTTACGCTTGATCAAGCTGCAAAAGACGCGTTTGATATCCACAAGGCAAATAACCCTGAGGCATTTGTAAAACCAGAAGGCATGCAAGCCATGCTCAATCCCTACAAACCACCTGAAATGATTTGGTCAGAGACAGAAATGCAACAAATAGCTGAGACAGCAGATATTGGGATCGTAACCATTGGGAGAAATTCGGGAGAAGGAGGAGATCGAGTAGAAAAAGATGACTTTTTATTGTCGGATATTGAGCAAGACTTGATAAGAGTTACCTGTGAGACCTTCCACCAAGAAGGAAAAAAGGTAGTGGTTGTGCTAAATGTTGGGGGAGTAATCGAAACCGCTTCTTGGAAAGCCCAGCCTGATGCCATTTTACTGGCATGGCAAGGAGGGCAGGAAGGAGGGAATTCCGTAGCAGACATTCTCAGTGGAAAGGTGAATCCCAGTGGAAGATTACCCATGACCTTCCCAGTAGATTTAGCCGATCACGCCTCCCATGCAAACTTCCCATTGGAAGGGGAACAGATGAATATTACGAATATGCTTTCTGGGGTACTTTTCGGCAACAAAGAAATACCAGAAGCAGAAAAGGTACGAAACAAAGACTATACATACTATGAAGAGGGTATTTATTTGGGATACAGGCACTTTGACAAGGCCAACTTGGGAGTCTCCTATCCGTTTGGCTACGGGCTCTCTTATGCTAAGTTTGAATTTAGGGATATGGAAGTATCATCGGAAAATGACTACCTTACCCTAAGGGTTACCATTCAGAATATAGGAACTCTAGCGGGGAAGGAAGTTGCCCAAGTATACATTTCCAAGCAAAATTCAGCGATCGACAGACCTTTACAAGAGTTAAAGGCTTTTGCAAAGACTCAATTGCTTGAACCCAACACGTCTCAAGTGCTATCCATACGCTTCCCTTCCTCCGAATTACAGTATTGGAATGAGGAGCTAGGGAATTGGGCGTTTGAACCAGGGACCTATCACATTCAAGTAGGTGCCTCTTCTAGAGATATTCGACAGTCTCTGACAGTCGAGCTTCCATTCAAGCAGCTGGAAGCTCCCGCTCAAGCGCCAGATAATGGGTAACGCCACTAATCGAATTAATCAGGGGGTGTATGTGTACTTCGCACAGGTATTCCTGTCCATTTTTGCGATAATTACATACTTTTTCCTTCACTACTTCCCCTTTGCTCAACTTTTGGCGGATTCGATTGATCGTTAAAGCAGAGGTATTTTGCCCTTGCAAGAACTTAGGGCTCTTTCCAAGGGAAAACTTGGAGGAATATCCTGTCATTACGGCAAATCCTTCATTTACCCATTTAATTTTTTGACTGTGATCTGTTAAAACCAACGCCTCATAGGGAAAAGAAAGAATTCTGTCCAATTGGATGTTCCAGCCAAACTTTTCTTGGAACTTCATTAACATACTCAGGTCTGCCTCTCTGTTCGGTACATTAGAGGATAGGTACCGAGCAAGCTGCATGATATATACATCCCAGCAGAGCAAGGGTACAGTTTTCTTCGTTTTTGACATAGTAGGTTTTTTTACATACGAAGATCAACTCCTGTAATTGGAGTCAAAATAAATACGGCACGTTGAGGAGTATAAAAGTAAGAACAGATATGTTTCAAGTCGAGATACCAAAAAGGAAAAGTCCCAACCAAAAAACGTATTCTTGACTATTGCCTCAACTCGCGAAAGCACGGTCTTTAGATATAGGCAGTTATCCTGACTTACCCTACTTTTATTCGCCTTCCCATTTCGTCCTTCTCGAAACAGTGGCATTGGAATAAAAGGCTTTCACCTTACGGAAAAACAAAGGCTTACAGTTGCGCGACAGTTCGTGATTTTCACACGATTCTCTTTACTCCCTGAATCGGGAACCTATACCTATTTGGATGCTATGTAAAGAACTATTTTTGAGTAAGTTAGGCAAAATCAACATCAATTACCCCATGGATCAATAAATATCTATTACCCCTGAAACTAGGAGAAAAATCCCCAGCAAACGTTTCTATCTTTTTGTGTAAAGCCTTTGATATTCCACCTCCCTTTTGTTTTCCCTTTAAAATTATTGGGAGTCGCCCCCAAACGTGAATTTTGGCAATTCCTTAAGCTCACCTTCTCAATAAGAAGGTTTAATTTTTACTCAGAAAGAAAAACAAAAGGCTCAGAAATTTTAGGATGAGATTAATTCAAAAAAAGTGAGATTTTTATGAAAATTCTGGTCTTAAGGGAGCTTCTTCCCGGTTCCATACCATGTTTCTGTACATCTTCTTGTGTTGAAGCTCGCTAAGATGAAAGAGAGGCTATCCGAACGGGTGAAAAAGTAGGCAGAGCCTCCTTGGAAGGAACCATACTCCAGCAATTCAGGTTCGTAAGGAAATTTCCCGCTGACACCGCTAAACGTTACGGCATCTTCTTTGGGTAAAAATTGCGGTTCCTCTCGGGGAAATAATAGTTTAAAGACATATTTTCCGATAAATACAGTCGAGTCGATGAATTCATCCGTTGTGGAAAAAAAGGATACCGCCAACAAGGTATCACGAATCCAGGTACTGTCTTCAATGGGATCAAAGTTCCCATTTTCGTCGTAATCCCACTCCCTCCGCTCGATGAGAATTTGGGATAGATACCTCCCGGTTACTCCTTCAAATTCCTTTTGAAAGGCAGTTTGTTCCAAAAAATCTTCGGGAAAGGCTTCCTCGGAGCCTTCGGCGCAAGCCCATAAACAGCACACACCTATCCACAAAGCCCTCACTACGCGTTTCATAGGTATTCATCCAATAACCCTTACCAAAATAAGCTTCCCCAGAACAGGCCAAACTGAGCAAAACCCGATTGAGCTATGGCAAATTGGGCAAGCGCATGCTGCGCTATGGCAAACTGGGCTATGGTAACGACGGAAATGGAAAATTGGGACAGGCTAATGAGGCCAATACCAAACTGACTGATGTTCACTATCCCAGCGGCATATTGGCCAATGGCCACAATTCCCTTAGCCATTACGGGTTTATGAGGTGCCTCATAACGGAAGGAAATG
>JBCCTX010000203.1:0-14151 GCA_039197765.1 Bacteroidota bacterium | reverse complement strand
AGAATCCTATTTTCAAAGCCGCCCCCTAAAGTTATTCAACTTAACTTGGCAATATACTAATGAAAGATTTTCATCCCATCATCCATAATTGTTGGGATGAAGTACTCACTATGAGTGAAAATCACAAGCTTGTATTTGTCTTTCCAGACCAAATTGAAGGAATCAAATGATTTTGTGTATTACTCATATTGGGTCCAGACCCTATTCCTATCGAAGCTAGATGATCATCTAGCCCTACCCTATTCGCGTGGAATGTGGAATTCCCTCCCAATAGGTTCTCGAAAATTTCAAAAAACCTCCCCTTTACGTTGCGTCCTTTTCAAAAATATTCGTCTTAAACTTGAGCAGGATAAGTATACTTTTTGATGAATTTTGGATAAAAATTCGCTTTTTACTCTTCAAACATAATTGGACATTTTCTTATGCAAATTCTCCCTCTCCTCCCCTCCCACTGGCCCGATGTGAAACGCATCTTTGAAGAAGGAATTGCAACCGGTTTGGCAAGCTTGGAAACCTCGGCACCTACTTGGGAATTTTGGGACAAGCACCACGACCCGCGTTGTAGAATAGTTGCGGTAGAACGGGAAGAAGTTATGGGATGGGCTGCCCTTACGCCAGTTTCCCATCGGTGTGTTTATGGCGGGGTCTCAGAAGTAAGTATCTACATTGGAGAAGCCCATCGCGGCAGAGGGATAGGGAAAAAATTATTTCAAGCCTTAATTGATACCAGTGAGGAAGCGGGCTTCTGGACCCTGGAGTCAATTGTCTTCCAAGACAATGTACCCAGCATAAAACTGCATGAAGCAGTAGGATTTCGACAGGTGGGCTACCGCGAAAAGATCGCTGAGTTTAAGGGAAAATGGATAAATACGGTTCTACTAGAACGCCGGAGCAAAGCTGTAGGGGTAGTTAACCGTTAAATAGTCCATAGCAAACCTTTGATATAAGATCAAAGTATTACCATACCCAAATTCCTTCACCTCTTACCTACCCCGCATAGTACTCCCATAGGTGATGATCTCTTTTACCCGCACCGCATCAAAAGTCGCTTCGGCAAGGGTGGAATTTTTATGGCTACTAATAGCCAGCCCTATCTTAACTTCTGCCTCAAGATCCACCCCAACCTGACCTAAATATTCCCATTCCACTCCATCCTGAGAGGTATAGGCTTTTACCTCGATTCCACTTCTCACCATTCTCAACCATTTAGGAGCTTGGGAACTCATCCGTATCGTAGATTTTATCTGTGTGAAATCTCCCTTTTTCTCCCGATAGATAAAACTTTGATTTCCTACTGCATCTAGCCCTAAAAATGCACAAGGGGAATTGGAAGATAGGTCATTGCGGATCATGATTCCTGCAATACTCAAAGGGTCAACCATAGAGATTTGGGTAAGCTGAGCGATAATTTCTGTTTCGCTTCCAATATTTCTATATACAAATTGTAGTTGATCTGAAGTATTACCGATCTCAAAGCCCGCCCCAGCTATGCGGAAGGATTCTCCTTCCTGGCATGCCCAGCCCTCCTTACCCGGATTACCCACGTCCTTAGCGATCCAGCCGATGGGTAATGAGCAGTCTGTCAAGGTATCTTCTACAGACTCTAGAGACAGAATCTCCACCTGATCAAAACGGGCTTTAGTTGTCCGAGATTCGTCATGGCTGTTTGAGGCCAAACCTATATATACTTCCTCTCCCATAGGTAGGTACATCTGGTCCATAAAATTCCAATTTTGCCCATCAGAAGAGGAAAAACCCGATAGCATGTGATCTTTTCGGACAAGTTTGATCCAGTGGGGGATGGAGTAGCCTCCATAAATATGGGACTTATTGTAGGTGATGCCAGATTCTTCCTCCCGGTATTGGAAACTCTGGGTACCGTAAGCCTCTAAAGCTAGAAAAACATGTGGAGAAGATGCCGAAAGAGATTTGCGTATCATGATCCCCGCTTTACTCAGGCGGTGAACTTCCTCTAAACTTGTTAGGCGTGCGACCATTTCGACATCTCCTACAACTTTTTGGGACAGGTAGTGAAATTGGTCCGCAGCACTCCAAATGTCTGCACCAGCACCTTCTACGAGATATTTCCCGTTCTGTAAGCAAGCCTGCCCTTCTACGTTAGGAGTCCCAATATCTCCTGAAATCCAGTCTGATGGCAGATCACATGAAGCTGTAGGCTGTTCCTCTTCTTCCCATGGAATAGGGGCTTCCAACTCTCCGGGAGGTCGGGGAATCACTGACTGAAAGCCTTCCTTGCCCAGGTTATTTCCCACCTTCATTCGAACTTCTCCCAGGTATTTTACCATTAAATGATTTTCGCTAGGAATCTGATGCGGTTTTTTATCTGCTGATTCCCAGCGATATAAGCCCCATCGAATGTGGGGACAATTATCTCCGGGTTTCATGGTATTTCCCCGATACACATACATGGGATTTTCGTACACCAATCTTTCTGAAGTGCCGACCTCTGCACACCATATTCTGACAAAACCATCGCCTCCTTTACTATACTTGATCTCTAGTATCCAATCATACCATTTCCCTTCCTTCAATCGAACAGATAAGGTTTTCTTTCCCTGAGGAGTAGCTAGGACTAAAAGGCCCTTTATGGAGTTACCGTATTTATTTTCTGGCCAGAGTTTAATTTCTGTCGAAGGACTTCCCGATCCACAGTTATTGCGGAACTGCATCAAAGTAGCCCAGTGGGAAAAATCTACATGGCTGTAGAAGTCCGACCAACCAAACCAAACACTTTGTCCCTCGGAAACGCCTAGACCTCTGTAGGAATCATTGGCATGGATTTCAGAGCGTTCAGCTGAAAAATTTTGGTTACAAACCTCCTCGAATTCTGAATGGGTCCAGAATTCAACAGAGCGAGCACCAGGAAAGCGCTGCTGGCTGGTAACACCAAAGGTCAGTTTGGATCCCTTTGTATTTCTTCCCCCTCCCGGTTGGTTACTGTTTATGCCACAGTTAATGGCTTTTCCCCAGAAACCATGACCAGAATCTCCGCGATCCCAGGAGAATATCCGGTCGGGTTCAGGTGCTTGAGAATATGCTAGCAGTTGTCCAAGAAAGAGAAAAAGGAGGCTTAAGACACTTATCTTAAGCAGGTGGTTGGCAAATTTATATAGTTCCAATGACTTATAGGTTAGGGCTTTAAAATGAATTCACTTCTTTAAGGAGGATATTTAAGGGAGAGGTTTATTTAGATTATCAGTAATATACTAAATTAAGAAATCATAAAATACACTGCAACAATCGTTTTGGGAATCGAGCTAATTTCTTGCATATTAACATATAATCGAAGTATCCAAATCCAATATATACCAATGAAAAACTACCTTCTACCTGTTTGCCTAAGTATGTTACTTACTTTAGGGCTGACGTATGACCTATCTGCTCAAAGGAAAAAGAAAAAAGACCTTACCCTTACCTTACCCACTGAGACTTATGAAGCTTCTTTATTTCAGGCGATGAAGTGGCGGAATGTGGGTCCCTTCCGCGGGGGAAGATCGACTACAGTTTGCGGAGTGCCCACCCAACCCTATACCTTTTACATGGGCTCTGTAGGCGGTGGCGTATGGAAGACAGAGGATGGCGGAGGAACCTGGCGGAATATATCTGATGGCCATTTAAAAACAGGATCTGTAGGTTCTATAGCTGTTGCTCCTTCAGATCCCAATGTCGTTTATGTGGGGATGGGAGAAGCCCCAATACGAGGAGTCATGACTTCCCATGGGGATGGGGTGTATAAATCTACAGATGGAGGCAAAACGTGGGAACACATCGGCTTATCGGAAGTACGGCACATATCCAAGATTCGGATTCATCCCGAGAATCCCGATGTAGTATTTATAGGGGCACAGGGTAGTCCCTACCAAGCTACTCAAGAAAGAGGGGTATTTCGCTCTATCGATGGGGGAGCCAGCTGGGAGAAAGTACTATTTGTAGATGAGAACAGTGGGGTAAGTGATCTAAGCATGGATATGAATAATCCCAGGGTCTTATATGCGGCCTTTTGGGACCACCAACGCCTGCCTTGGAAGATGCGTAGTGGGGGGGAAGGAAGTGGTATTTGGAAAAGCGTAGATGGGGGATCAAGTTGGGAGGAACTTAGCAAAGGATTGCCAGAAGGGATCATGGGAAAAATTGGCGTTGTGGTATCTCCTGCACAGTCGAGCCGTGTATATGCCATAATCGAGGCGGAAAAAGGCGGTATGTTTCGCTCCGATGATGGAGGCAAAACCTGGAAACGCATGAATGAGGATCGCATTCTACGCGCCAGGTCCTGGTACTACATGCATATCTTTGCAGATCCCAAAAATCCCGATAAAGTCGTTGTCCTCAATGCACCATTCATGCAATCTACCGATGGTGGAAAGACCTTCACCCGCATTATGACTCCTCATGGGGATAACCACGACCTCTGGATCCACCCGGAAAACCCCGAAATCATGATCAACGCCAATGATGGGGGAGCCAATATCTCCTATAATGGGGGGAGGACCTGGAGCACCCAGGCCAACCAACCTACTGCCCAATTTTATCGGGTGAATGCAGATAATCGCTTTCCCTATTGGGTATATGGCGGCCAACAGGACAATTCTACTGTTGCAATTCCCAATCGCACCTTTGGGAGAGGTATACAAAATGCTGATTTTCACAGTGTCGGCGGATGCGAAAGTGCCTATTGTGCCTTCGATCCCAATGATCCACGCTATGTATATGCGGGTTGTTATCAAGGCATTATCTCCCGCTACGACCAGGAGCTCGAAACGGGGGTAGACGTGATGGCTATCCCGTTTTTGGGGCTAGGGGAAAATCCGAAGGACCTACCTTACCGATTCAACTGGAATGCACCTATTCATGTATCCATGCATGACCCTTCCGTCATATACCACGCGGGAAACAAGGTCCTCATGTCTCAAGATAAGGGACAGAGTTGGAAAGAGATCAGCCCAGACCTAACCCGAAATGATAGCAGTAAAATCGATTGGGGGGGAGGACCTATAACCAATGAAGGGGCTGGTGGGGAAAATTACCACACGATTATGGCGCTTGCTGAGTCGCCCCATGATGCCCAAAACCTTTGGGTAGGATCAGATGATGGCCTGGTTCATCTCAGTCGAGATGGAGGAGATACTTGGCAGGAAATTACCCCTCCTGGAATGGATGAAGGGATGGTAAATGCAATTGAAGTTTCTCCCCACCAGGCAGGGAAGGCTTATGTAGCTTACACACGTTATAAATTCAATGACTTCTCTCCCCATATTTTTATCACGGAAGACTATGGAACTACCTGGCGCGAACGCGTAGCGGGAATCGAAAAAGATGCCCATGTCCGCGTTATTAGAGAAGACCCCAATAGAAAAGAGCTACTCTATGCTGGTACAGAGACAGGTCTATATATTTCCTTTGATGATGGAAATTCATGGAACCCTTTCCAAAACAACCTTCCCATAGTCCCTGTAACAGATATCAAAGTTCATCAGAAAGATCTAGTGATTAGTACACAAGGAAGGGCTTTCTGGATATTGGATGACCTGGGATCACTCCATGAATTACATGCTGAAATTAGCCAAAAGGACCTACACCTATTTAGTCCTAGGGATCCTTACTTAGTCGGAGGCGTACGGATAGACAGTCTACCAGATATGGGAACCAATCCGGATAATGGGTTAGTTGCCTATTACCTTCTCAAAGAGTCCATTGATAGTCAGGATGTAACGATAGATATCCTCTCCGAAGAGGGTGCCCTACTCAGAACGTATTCGAGTACAGAAAAGGTAAAAAGTAAAAAGGCCAGTAAGAGGGCTGGACAGAACAAATTTGTCTGGGATTTTCGTCTCCCCGACTACAAGCTCCCTAAAGGTATCATGTCGTTAGGAGGAAATGGCGGCCATAGAGTCGGACCAGGTTCCTATACGATGCGCCTTTCCTATGGGTCCGATACCCTTACGCATACGTTTAAGGTGCTTCCAGATCCACGCCTGGAACTTTCAGAGACTGCCTTTCAAGAACAGCAGCAATTGCTGAGTCAGGTGCGTTCCAGTCTGGAAGAATTGTATGAGTCTGTGGATGACATACGTCATATACGTAGCCAAATTGATAACTTTTTGGGCAGGAAAGACTGGGACTCTGAAACCTTAAAACAACAGGCAGAATCCCTGGTAGAGGATATGAAAAAAATAGAGTCCGAGTTGGTCCAGGAAAAACAAAAGACGTTTCAAGATGTCATTAACTTCCCCAACCAATTGAATGCAAAGCTCAAGCACATACAGGGAATCGTGGAAGAAGCTATTCCTCCTGTAACGGAAGGACAGAAAAAACGGGTGGCAGAAATGGTACAAGCCTGGGAAAAGAAACGAGGAATGATTCAGGCCTTAATGGAAAAGGATCTGCCAGAACTCAACCAACAGATTCAAGCGTTAGAGGTACCATTTATTAGTTCTGATATATCCGAGAGAACCGTCAACTAAGTTACTTGAAGTTGGATAGTTTTGCACCCTAATTACCTTCTAATCACTGCCCTACGATGAACCAGATCTCCTCCTTGCTGGTATTTTTGTCCATTTGGGGATTTCATCTGGGCTTTGGTCAAGCCGTATTTGTCTTACCCTATCCAGAGGAAGTTCGCATACTTCCTCTGGATGACTCTATTCAAATGTATGAGGAAGAGGGTGAAACCTGGGAGCTAAAGACCTTACTCCAAGGCAATCAACCCCCTCTAAAAAAGGATGTAACACTAAAAAAAGGAAAGGCATATTGGGTAAAAATCAGTATATATAATCCTTACCCCAACTCCCTAAAATATGTGATTTCCCCCGATTGGAGTTTGGGACTTGCCCAAAATAGTTTCATTGACTTACATGTCGTAGGGAATAATGGCAAGGTCGATTCCTTGCTAAAAAGCGGGAGGTACGTTCCTGCTTCTCAGCACCAAAGTTATAAGCCACCGAATAACCAATTTGTCTTAGAGTTCTCCAGCCAGGATACGACTCACTTGTACTTTCGCTTGTCCCAAGTCGATGGAAAGAGGGTTTCGGTCAACATGAACCTACTGAACTATGTGTACTGGGGAGGACTCAACCGCGAGCGCAAAAGTACGTTTTGGGCTTTTTTTCAAGGTGTATTTTGGATTCTCTTCGCCTATGCCTTGATTACCTTCTTCATGACTCGTGAAAGGGCCTACTTATTTTATGCCCTGTATATGGCTGCTAATGCCCTGTATTTCCTGTACTTATCTGGATTTTTCAAGGAGATTTTTCTGAAAGAACACCCCTACTGGGCCCTGTACTTCTGGATTTTCTTTACCAACTTCATTATCGTCACCTACCTTCAGTTTGGCCGAACCTTTGTCGAGTCCAAACGACTGATACCTAGGTGGGATCGTGTGGCGAAAGGGATTATTATAGGGGTAGGTGTAATTGCTTGCATAGAATGGGTCATTTGCTTTTTCACGTATGACGAGCCTCTCCTCAACCTCATGATCAATGTTGTCATTCTCCTTATTTCGACTTTTCTTTTTGCCCTTATTATTCGTTATCTCAATTCCCCCATTACTACTGCCAGGATATTTCTGTGGGGCTCTCTTCTAGTGGTAATTGGTGCTGTATTTGGTGTTACACTGGATTTCTTCAATTTATTGGAGGAAAACCTCCCCATCATGGAATCCTTCTTTGTAGGAGAGCTGCTCACATTCGCCATTGGCTTGAGCTACAGACTGGATATGCACCAAAAGGAAAGCGAACGCGAACGCCTAAATGCAGAAGAGCAAAAAGCCTTAAATGCTTTACAGTCGAGATTTTTTACCCAAATCTCCCACGAGTTCCGTACCCCTCTTACTGTGATTCAGGGAAATAGTCAGCAACTGGCAAATAATTGGGAAGACTTAAGAATCTCCGAAGTGAAAGACCGCCTATCAGCGATAGAGCGAAATGGAGAAAATCTGCTCCAATTGGTCAATCAAATTTTGGAACTCGCCAAAATTGAGAATGGCTCTGTTCATCCAGATCTTAAGCAAGTGGAACTTGTTGGGTTCAGCAAATACTTATTAACTGCCTTCGAAACTTTTGCAGCGGATAGAAGCATTGCCTTGGATTTTATTTCAGCAGCATCGGAATTCCATTTGGACATGGACCCACTCTTTTACCAGGATATCTTTGTCAATCTACTGTCCAACGCGCTGAAATTTACCTCAGAGGGAGGAAAGGTGGAGGTCAAGTTAGAGAAAACAGACCGTTCTCCGGGAAAATCCGGTGCTATTAGGCTGAGTATTAAAGATTCAGGTATAGGAATAGACAAGAAAGACCTGCCTCATATTTTTACTCCCTTTTTTAGCAATGCACAACAACGCTCAGATTATGTAAATGGGATTGGATTGGGGCTAGCCCTCGTCAAAGAACGGGTTGAGTTATTGGGCGGGAGTATTTGGGTAGAAAGCGTCAAACATAAGGGTACTCTATTTACCCTATTATTTCCTGCCATGAACACAGGCAGGAAGCTCTGGAAGGGAAAACCCAAGGTACATACTTTGCTGATGGTAGAAGAACAAGTAATAGGCGAAACCAAGCAAAGCCCAGAAGGCAACCACCTCCTCATCATTGAGGATCATCCTGATGTCAGAAGCTACCTTTTCAAGCTCTTTGAAAGTCAGTATGAAATCAGCCTTGCAAAAGACGGAAAAGAAGGGATAGAAAAAGCACAGGAATTGATTCCCAATCTTATTTTGTGTGATTTGATGATGCCTGAAGTAGATGGATATGCTGTCATGGAGACCCTCAAAAATGATCCCCTCACGAGCCATATTCCCTTTGTCCTACTTACAGCAAAAGCCGCCGAAACCGAGCGCCTGCAAGCCTTGTCAAAGGGAGCCGATGGTTTTCTCATCAAACCTCCAAATGAGAAGGAACTCACTTTCCTCCTAAAAAACATTCGGGACCTCCAAGTCCGTACTTGGGAATATTTCTCCTCTCACAACCTAGGGGTAGGAATTGACCCACAACACAGAAGAGAACACGTTTTCTTGACAGAAGCACAAAAAATTGTTCAGGATCACTTATTAGACCCAGACTTTGGTATTGAGGAGTTGGCAGAAGCCTGTAACATGAAAGACTATCAACTCCGAAGGAAGCTGAAAGCCCTCCTCAACCGCCCCCCTTCTGACTTCATCCGCTGGGTAAGACTTCAAGCAGCCCAAAAGCGCCTGCTAACCAGCGATGAGAATATCTCAGAGGTGGCTTATGCAGTAGGATTTACCGATCCCAATCACTTCAGTAGGGTATTTAAGAAGGAATTCGGTTGTACTCCAAGTGAATATCGGAAGCAGACTTAGGGATATGCGAAGAAAAAATAGGAAAATCCCTGTAAGAAAATCCCCTCTTTTTATTTTAGGTCCTTCTTCCAAAAGAGGTTGACTCTTTTTCTTCCTAAATATTTCATCGAAAAAAACCCATTTTTTACCAAAAACCCGGGATTTCCCACCTCTTTTAGCACATTTCAGAAGCTTTCGCCTCTTTTTTAATTCATGTAATTGAATATTAATATTCTATTAAATTATTTTTCACGGTCTGTATACTTTAGTAATCACAAACAAGCGGGGGCATTATTATCACATGAAATTTGACACCAAATACCCTCATTGAAGATTTCCAAACCCATTAGAAATGGCATCTTTGAATGAACGAACAGGTACACTTGGAAGGCGGTTAGCCTCCCACTTGCTCAGAAGATGTACCTATAATTTTACTTTTGACCGGATAGATTCATTTGCAAATATGACCGCTAGCCAGGCGGTTGATGAGCTTTTTTCCTTCCCAGCGCTACAATTCCCTGATGGCCCTTTATCTTGGCATGATGGCAGTCCCATCTTCAAAGTTCCAGCTACCCGACAAAATCTCGGGGAAGAGGCCGGACTGTTCAATGAACAGGATTTTCACCGGGCTACCAGGCTGTGGATGTTCTATGAAACGATGTATGATCCTTCCATTAGGATGAAGTTGGCCTATTGGCTGCATTCTCTATTTGTGACAGCGTTTAGGGGGAGGTGGCCCTATTACAACTGGGCTCTGCTGGTCCAGTCAACTGCTGGCAGTCTCAAAAGTCTCGGATTCAAAATGACCCTGGATAACCAGATGATGGAATACCTAGACAATCGTAGCAACCGAAAATTTGACCCAAATGAGAACTACGCACGAGAATTTCTGGAATTATTCACCATTCTAAGGGGACCACAAGTTGAGACGGGGAACTATACGAATTATACCGAAGCAGATATCTCAACCGCCGCTCGACTCCTAACAGGCTGGAAGATGGATGATAACCAGGTAGATCCAGAGACTGGACTCCCTACATCCCGACCGGAACATTACGATCACGATGCAGACCCTAAGACCTTTTCTGCAGCCTTTGGCAATCAAACGATAGCAGGCGCATTAGATGCGAATGATATGTACCGTGAATTACAGGATTTTGTCAACATGGTGTATAACCAGCAGGAGACTGCTCGAGCGTTTCTCAGGAGGTTCTATCGATTCTTTGTCAGTGATGTAATTACCCCTGAAATTGAATCTGATATCATTGATCCACTAGCTACGCAATTGAGAGGAGATGACTATATCCTGGAACCAACCCTCAAACGACTCTTGAAAAGTGAACACTTTTATGATGAGGATGATACGGATAGCTCAGATGAAATCATTGGGGCTAAACTAAAGTCTCCCCTTGAATTGTATATAAGCTCCATCATGCTTTGGGAGGGAGACAGATTAGATCTCACCCCAAATAATGCAACCTATCTGAGGATATTCAAAGAAGACGAACGTTTTCAAACGGACTTCATGCGAGATATGGGGATGGACCCTACCGGCCCCCAAACCGTGGAGGGGTATTTTGGCTTCTACAAAGCCCCGGGCTACTCAAATAATTGGTACAATTCTACCACCAACTTTTACCGCTATACCATCGGAGAATCACTGCTACGAGGAACGGTCCGAAAAAGCAATCAAGAAATTCCATTTAAGGTGGATATCGTTCCATTTGTGGATAAGAATATTTCCAATCCCTCAGATGCCAATGCACTTGTAAGAGAGTTGCTAGAGCATCTCCTTCCTGAATACCCAGCCCCGGATCGAATTAACTATTTCCTTGGAAGTTTATTAGGACAGGGCGATGCCAACAGCTGGTCTCAAGCATGGACGAGCTTCAAAAGTAATGGCAACGATACTGAGGTAAAAGAGGCGCTTGAGAATTTATTTGACACCATCATGCGATCCGTAGAATTCCAAACTTTCTGAAACCCATGAAAAGAAGAGACTTTTTAAAACATACCTCTCTTGCAGGTACCATCCCTTTGTTTGTAGGAGGACTACCTGTACAATCCTTAGGTGCAACCCTTCGCTCTACAGCAACCTGTGAGTTTGATGACAGAATCCTCGTATTGGTCTTATTGGATGGAGGGAATGATTTTTACAACACCTTCGTTGGACTCAGTGAGTACGACAACTATGTCAACCAGCGTCCTAGGGTACATCTACCCTTGAATAGGCTCATAACCCTGGATTCTACCCTACCTAATGACCAACAACTAGGGCTACATCCCCGGCTAACCTATTTCAAGGAGTGGTATGACCAAGGAAAACTTTCCCTTGTCCAACGTCTAGGATATGACAACCCTAATCGATCCCACTTTGAGTCCTTACAGATCATGTTGGAAGGGATCGATGGAACGGGGTATGGTCAGGTTGAAAAGGGTACCGGGTGGATCGGCCGTTTTTTCGACAATCGATACCCAGATTACGCAGGTATACCTTTTGAAGGGGAACCAGATCCTTTGGGCCTGATTATGCACGGAGGCTTAACCAATATTGGGTTTCTTTCTGCCTCAGCGTACGATATTCACCTACGAATATCAGGAAATGCAGGGAACTACTACAACTCCATTTCTGGGCTTTTTGGTGAACCCCTATCTCAAATCCCTAATTCGCAGCACGGAGCTAAGCTTAGGTTCATGGAAAATATCGACTCAGCCGCCAGCTTGTATGGCGCTAGGATTTCAGAGACCTATAACAATGGAACAAATACCGTCGGCAGAGGCAGTTTGGGTTCTACCAACGATATCATCTATCCCTATAATCAATTGGGAGACCAACTCAATACCGTTGCCAGAATGATTTCAGGGGGATGCCAAACCCAAGTCTACTTAACTTCTTCTGGTGCCTGGGATACACATGGCTCACAAGTAGAAGGGGGAGACAGCACCCGAGGATCCCACGACAGACTCTTGGATGATCTTTCTATGTCTTTAAAGGCTTTCCAAGATGACCTTGAAAACCAAGGACTAGCAGACAAGGTCCTTACGGTTGTTTGGTCGGAATTTGCAAGAAAAGCAATAGATAATGACGCTGCAGGGACAGACCATGGAACCCTAAGTGGAATTTGGTGCATCGGAAATGGGGTACAGCCAGGGGTTACTGGCAAAAATGTTGACTTCACTGATATAGATAACCAAGGCGCTATTAATGAATTTCAGAAGGAATACGATTTCAAACAAGTTTTCGGTTCTATCCTGCAAGATTGGATGGGCACAAGTGATGAATCATTAAGTGCTATATTTCCAGATACAGAAATGAATACGGATTTATCCCTAATAAACAGCAATGCCATTGTAAGTCCTGAGTGCTACTTTGTCCCAGGCGTCCAGGAAATAGGTTGGAATGTAGGGGCAAAAGTATTTCTACAGGGCTATTACGATGAGGCTATGGGAGAAATGCGGATGGATCTAACGCAAGGGGACCTGGTACCTAGTACACAACCCTTTACAGATGCCCCATTCAACTATACAGGTGCTGAATCTGTATCGGCCTTTCCGACAGATACAGTCGATTGGTTATTGGTAGAGTTACGGGATGCATCCAATCTGAGCACTATTATCGCCACAAAGGCAGTACTTCTTCGAAAAGATGGAATGCTCATGGAAACCGACGGCACTATGGGAGTCACCTTTGTGAATATTCCTTCAGGATTCTATCACCTAGCGATATTTTCCAGGAACCACCTAGCTGTAATGAGTGCTGGCTCAATAGGAACATCAGAAGTCAATCCGATGGTAGACTTTACCACAGATGGAGCCAATGCCATGGGTACAGAGCAATTAACGGAGGTAAATGGCGTGTGGACCCTATTTGTAGGCGACTATGACAGCAATGGTCTGCTTAATAACCAGGATTTCAATGCCTGGAAGCGCAACCCTGCAGCCCTTGATGCTTATCTCCCTTCTGATGGGGATGGCAACGGAATTATCAACAACCAAGACTTCAATCTTTGGAGAGGAAATGGCAGTAAGATAGGTTTGGAAGACCTTAGAAAGTAGGAACAGGTTAAGTGAAGGATTCTGGCAAAAGTTCGAATAGCTCTTATAGGCTTTTTTGAGGTTTCCGATGGATACAAGGGAGGTTCTCAAAGGCTCCTTAGGAGAATGGAGATCGGGTTCTATGAAAATATCCGTTCATATTATTTCAAAAGCAATACCAAGATTGAATCTGAAAATTAATGAGAATCCTTATCGCTTGCCTCGTATATCATATGTGTGAAGGTAACATATCGCCTCCCAAAAAGTCTGCCTCTTTGTCTAAAAACGATAAGTAAGACGACAAAAACTGTGGTTAGGTAAAAGTCTCCCCTTATTAATGAGAATATCGAAAAAAGTAAAGATAAAGCATTTAATCATATCATTGAGGTAGGACCAATACTTCAATTCTGGGTATTGCTTGTGGTCTGAAATTTTTGAAACCACGTTGAGAAACCCTTCTTCGTGATCCCAAAGTTCGTATTGTATCCCTCTGATACGATGTCCGTTTAAAATCTTGTGAAAAAATCTCGTAAAAAAGTTGCTTTTCTTTTTATGGAAATAAAATACCCACAATCCTATCTGAGAAAGAATTAATGAATCTAATGCAGAAACTGTGTGTCCTACGAAATAGATAAAAGGGATCCATATGAATATTTTCAAGGGGTTATCTTCGTAACTTCACTTCCCTCAACTCACCCTACGCTTCACAAACTGGGCAGCGTTACCCGAGGCGACAAGTACACCCGTATCCTGCCTTCTCAGCTCTGCGGCATTTCCCTCATCGGTATCAATATGCATTT
>JBCCTX010000202.1:0-14154 GCA_039197765.1 Bacteroidota bacterium | reverse complement strand
CATAAGGTACCTTCGACACGTGTATGATATGGCAATACAAGGACAAAATAGGTGGAAATATAACGTTATGACCTTGGGTCATAAACCGTACAAGTTAGTATATTTATTTTTGATGAAATTTACCATTGATTGAATTTCTGTGAGAAGGCGAACTTCTCTAACAAAATTTGTCAAGCACAACAATGAAAGGCACACATATAGTTTTAACCCTGTTCTTCCTTTCCCTCTGGGAGATAGGTTTTTCACAGACCATTGCAGAGCAGATAACCGAATTGAATACGGTTGTTACCTCCTTACCTACCGCTACTCCCGCTGAGCAGGTGAAAAAGGCGGTATTGGAACTTGCCCTGGAACGTGCAACCAATGCAGCAACAGTCTCCTACAATCAAGAGGCGGAAGACCTTATACGGGATGTACTAAGTGCTATAGATCAGCCAGCCTCAGAATTCATTGAGAGAAATCCAAAAGCTTCTCATCTGAATGGATTTGGACCTATCCTCACACCTGAGGATAATCCCTATTTGGAAGGTCTGGTAAACAGTGCTGCTAATGCTTTAGCTTCTCCCGATAAGGAATTTCCCAGAACTACTCCTAGTCAGCCGGTTTACAATGACCTGGGAGGGACTTATGGAACGCGTTCTGCACCTAGTCTTTCTCGCAATTATTTCTGGCTCTTTGCCCACGAGCAAAGCCCTATGCGTTTTCATCCAGAGCTCATCAAACGGGTTCTTAGGCGTATGCACACTTTTGCAGACCTGGTGAGCCTAGACCCTTATCGGAGACTGGGTTCTCCCTTCAACCTTTGGTATGACCAATTCGCTATGGAATATGCCTTCCCCGCTTTTTATGAAATCGTTGAACTACATCCTCATATACTCTTACCTAGTCAAAAGCGGGCCTGGGACAATATGATGCAAGCAGCACGGAGTGCAGTGGCAAGGGGCAATGGTGATGTGTGGAGAGCTCCCTGGAATTATAATATCGAAACGGCTCGAATGCTGGGTGTGCTCAATATAGGACTGTATTTGAACGATCAAGAGATTGTAGAAAGGGTGCTTAGGCACGCGGATAAGGCTATGAAGATGCAACGCTTGGATGGGGCTATGCCCTACCACGGGGATGACAGACCTTCCGTTAACTACCACAATGTAGTGTATGGCCTATGGCTGCAAATGTACGAGCAAACGGGCTACGAACCCTTTCGATATGCCATTGAAAAAAGCCAGTGGAAAGGGTCCACTACAGGCCGTACGGAAGAGTGGTGGACCTCACCCTTTGACAAGGCGTACCGTTGGAATATTCAAAAAGGTACAGAGGCAGGCGTAGAAGCCGTAGCTACCTTTACTGAAAATCCCTATGTAAGAGGATTGATAGACCGCAACCAACAACTCACAGGAGTGGTTTCTGGAAAGCTGGGGGGAAAGGACGCAGCTGTTTGGTATAATCCTAACATTCCTTTGCTTCCCCTTCCCAATAGTTACACAATTCCCGACAGAAATATTGGGGGACCTAGGGCCTGGTATGGAGACTTTACCTATGCAGGTTCTTTTAGACCCTGGAGTGAGGGACATAGAACCCTGATAGGGGCTATGACAGTGGAGCCGGAGGATGGACAACTCAATTCCATCCTGGCTGAAGTTACCCCCAAAGTATGGATTACCCCGGAAGGGGAGAATAGCTATTCCGCCTTTGCAGAATTAACCGATAAAGAAATTTCTGCAACAACCATTTCTAGGCATTACAGCATTGGGGCTACCTTACACGGGATGAAGCGCAGTAGGGGGGGATCTTACGCTGGACCCCTTTCCGAATGGAAAGGGAGACAAATATGGATCGGATTACCTGATAGAATCTTGGGCCTGGTATCGATCGTTCCAGAAGAGGAGAATGCTAAAGGGTATGCGGTTCATGGGGTTCTCCGATTTATTTCGGGTGGAACTACAGGGGCAAAAACTCTGAAAGAACTAGAAATGATAAGTCCTACGCATTATCGCTATGGACAATTGGATATCATCATACATGACCAAACCTATACCAGCCTGACAGGAATCGTAAAGCCATACCGAACCTCTCGATTCCCAGCTACAGAACTTACCTTTAGCGATCGCGCAACAGAACCTGCGGATGCAGGAACTGAAAAGACCTATCCCATGAATACGGATTATCGATTCGTGGTAGAGGTAAGGCCTACTTGGGCCGATGGGAATGAACTAACAAGTGTAAATGTTCTAGGTGATCAAGAACTTATTGGCTTGGAAGCTATAGGTAATACTCGATCCTTTCAAGTCTGGTTAAATGCCAGTGAAGAGGACCGACAGGTCTCGCTACAACGGAACCGACTTCCCATAGGGATAGCTTCCTATGTACATTCTGAGGGTCTTTTGGGAAGAGTAGATTATCAATCCACAGTACCCGCACAGGCTACTTTGACAGGTGGACAACATGCGGTAGTAATAGTAAGTGATCAGGCCGAAGACCATTCTTTTGGCTGGACATCCTTTTCGGGTATGGTAGGATACCCAGAAATGGAAGTGATAGGAGAAAAAGAATTTGGCAAGGTTGCTCCCAATACTTCCAAAGAGATTGTCTACAAAATTACCAACCCCAATGAGGCCCAACTTCTCCTCACAGGTATCCCAAAAATAGAGATAGAAGGCGATGCTGCTTTTTCGCTGGTAGAAGATGCTGGATTGGGCAACCTTAGCTATGGAGATACGACTACCTTCAAGGTGAGATTTACCCCTACCTCGGAAGAGGCCTATTCCGCTACTGTTAAAATTCAAACTAATATTGAGACCAATGAGGTGTACGAGTGCCGGCTCAGCGGCTGGGGAAGCGAGGAAATCTTGATGATCCAGAGCAGTCCTTTTGGAACCTCGTGGGAGCGAGCTGAGATATGGGAAGATAGCCTACCTGCCAGTGCTGGGAAAAAGTATCTAATTGATCGGTCGCAAGGTGCCTCTACCTTTAGAACCCCGCCTAATCAATCCACAATTTTTCCAGGAGAGTACTTAAAGGTGGTCAATGGAGGGAGCATCCTCTTAAAAACGGCTGCAAATGGGTCAATTGACATCAAAAAAGCCATTTTCAGTGGGGGAGGGATGGCTTTTGCAAGTGGTGCCCTGACATATTACTGGAAAGGAGAAGTGAGTGTAGAAGAAAATGGCTTGGGCATTGGAAATGTCGGAAACCTTATGTTTGAAGGACCCCTTACTGGAGATGGACCGATTAGCGTCAATGGACCAGATATTACCTTTGTTGCGGGAAGTTGGAATGGAGATATCGTTCTTACAAATGGTCTATTGAGGTTTGGATTTGATCTCACGGATGGGAGAGGCTTCATTTACAATGGGGGAAACTTCGACCTAAATGGACGGAATCACGTGTTTGAAAACCTCTTCATCAGAGGAATCCCAATGCCTGCAGGTGTGTATGGGGCGGCGGACCTGGAAGAGGGGTTCATGGGAGAAGGAACGATCACCATTAAGCCCTACACAACTGTCCCAGAGAACCTACCCATCCCTAATCCAGAAGAAATACTACAAGAGAATACCCTGGCTAAATGTACAGATGGCATAGACAACGATGGTGACGGCAAGGCCGACTGTGAGGATGGGGACTGTATGGCCCTCAACCTACCCGCCTGTGAAAAGATTGCCATACAGCTAAGGTTCCTCTTGGAAGGATTTTATATAGAACAAGAGGGACGGATGCGGACAGACCTTCTAGAAAATGGGTTAGTTCCGAGAGAACACCCCTTTAGTACACCACCCTTCAACTATACAGGTCCAGAGATAGCTACAAGCCTTGGCGATAGTATTGTGGATTGGGCCTTAGTAGAAATTCGCTCTGGTTTGGACATTAATACAATCTTGATAAGTAAAGCAGTTTTACTCACAGATACGGGGAAACTGGTCGATACAAGGGGGAATCTTACACTAGAATTCCCAGGTGTTACAGAGGGGAATTATTATGTAGCCGTTTATCACCGAGGCCATTTAGGGATAATTTCAGCAAGCCCTCTCGCGCTAGGGCTTACTGCCTCTACCTATGATTTTACCACTGCCACCAACCAAGCCAAAGGCACTGCCCAACTCAAGCAGGTAGGTACGGTTTTTTGCCTATATGCTGGCGACTTCGATGGCAATGGGCTCCTCAATAGCCTAGACTTCAATGTCTGGAAACAAAATCCAGCAGGAATCAACCAATACCTCCCGATTGATGCTGATGGGAATGGAGTGATAAACAGCTTGGATTTTAACCTGTGGAAAGCCAATGGAAGTAAGTTGGGAGATCCGGCGGTGCAGAAATAATACTTCTTATTTAAGCGAACCGGTTAGAATCAAAGAAAACTTTGTAAAGGCTAAATTCTACAGAGTTTTTTTAATGCTTTTCTCTTTTTCTTCTCCTTAATCTCTGCGGTAAATAACAGTTGAAATTTACACCCTTGGGTTATTTATGTATACAAGTGTCATTATGAATACCCAAAGGTATCCATGAAACCAAAAAGTATACAAGAAACGTGATTCTGTATAAGGGTCTGCATATATGAATAGAATAACTTTGTATCAAGTGAGCTTGAAAGCAGGACCAAACAAGATCACCTTCAAGAGCCAAGACGTTATGCTTGCAGGAAACCTTTATGCAGGCTTTATGGGGAGTTTTATATCTTTAGCAAACCTGGCTGCCAATGGGATAGAAGTAAGCGGTGTTTGGGGGATCAATACAATTAAATTTGACAGGGATACTCCGATGTTAGTCTGAGATATTTTCTTGTTATTCTTTGCCTATGAGACATTTTACCACCTTATCTTCCTACTTCGAATATGTTCAATTACCTCCTCCTGAACATCCGATGCTAAGCGTGTTTCGCTCAAAGGGAGAAGGCCTTCTTCCTTGTCCAAAAGAAAGTTCTCCTCCCATTACTACTGACTGCTACAACATTAGTCTGAAAAAAGTAATCGAAGGAAATTTGAATTACGGACGGACAAAGTACGACTTTTCCAATGGTGCTATGATTTTTGTAGCACCCAGACAAGTAATGCAATGGGACAAGAGTTTAATTATTGAACAAAAAGGCTTTTCTATCACCTTTCACGAAGATTTTCTTAAGGGAACAGAATTGGCCCATCAAATTAAGAAATACGGCTTCTTTTCCTACTCAGTAAATGAGGCTTTACATCTTTCGCCAAGAGAAGAAACGCAGGTGGAGGCTATTGTAGAGAACATTGAGATCGAATACAACAACAACCAGGACGAGTTTACCAAAGACATCATAATCTCTCAGTTGAGTACCTTGCTGAAATATGCCAATCGTTTTTATGAAAGGCAGTTTTTAAATCGCAAGGAACTGGCAAATAGCTTATGGGAGAAGTTCTATCACAATTTGAATCAATATTTTGAATCGGGTCAGCTTGAAAAAAATGGAGTTCCAAGCATAGAGTATTTAGCCACTAGTATGTCTGTTTCACAACGGTATCTCAGTGATACCCTGAAAAAGGAAACAGGGAAGACTGCCATTGAACACATACAATTATTTCTTATAGATGAAGCGAAAGACATGTTACTTCACCCCAATACCAGTGTTTCAGAAGTAGCCTATGAACTTGGCTTTGAGTATCCGCAGTATTTTTCAAGGCTATTTAAGAAAAAGGTAGGAGTCAGTCCTTCTGCCTTTAGGGACAAACATTCAGCTTAAGTACTTACTACTATTAATTGGAAAGCTTATAAGAATAGAGAAGTAAACCTAGTCCAACCAGCTACTAACTGTCATTGATCGATAGCTAGGTCGCACTCATCGGAAAGGGGCCTCCAAAGCACTCCTAAAGCTCCACCTTTGTACTGTCGAACGAATTAAACAGTACAAAAAATGAAAAATTTAATCTCGCTTTTCTTCGCTTTCTGCTTCACTATCTCAGCCTTTGCTAACGCTGAATTACCCGTACAGAACCCAGAAACTCAAAGTGAAATCGTCCTGGTTTCTCATGTTGATTTCAACAAGATCTTAAACATGGTAGTCCTCGAAACCGAACTACAAGGATTCACCCTGAAGCTTGCAGATTTGAATGGAAATGAAATTTTTAGCACTCAGGTAAGGACAGGAGAATCTGAAGTAGTAGAGATTGACTTTTCAGACATCGATGGTGGAACCTACCAATTGAAGATTGAAGCGGAAGGGCTAGAGCAGTCAGAAAGTGTGATTGTTCCCTATAATTAGCCAGAAGGTAAATTGTCGGTAGTCTGTAGTAATGTAACCTTTGATAGGAAATCAAAGTAAGCCCTTGACCACCGACCACCGACCACCGACCACCGACCACCGACCACCGACCACCGACCGATCATTACTGTTTATATTCGACGGAAGTCTCTCCAAGTGGAGGGACTTCTTTTTCTTTATCCAAGAAAATGGTTCGATAAAGTTGAAATAATCATAAAAAAAATTAAATTTAGGAAATATTGGTTGCGCGTTCTTTCCAAGAGAATAATAAATAGCACTTCGACAAAAATTAGGCCTCTTTACAATCCGATGAGATTTGTAAAAAGGGGATAAAGCCTTAATTTATTAACTGCACGCTTTCCAAGCGAGAATCATTAGAAATGTACATCATACATCGTCAACTACCTACTATGAAACACTTGCACACTAAAGCACTTCACGCTCAGAAAAAACCTATTGGGCGGATTCCTCTTGTTCTGTTTTTAAGCTTATGTCTACTCATACCGCTGGGGAACCTTGCCCAGCCAGCAGACTTCGTAGATGAACAATTTGCAGGCCCATTTAACACCGCGGTTGGAATGACCTTCGATGCTAATGGCAGAATGTATGTGTGGGAACGGAGGGGAGTAATCTGGACGGTCGATAATGGCGTTAAATCTTCTCAGCCCCTACTAGACATCAGTGAGGAGGTGGGGAATTGGCGGGATTTCGGCTTATTGGGAGTTGCCCTTGATCCCAACTTCTTGTCAAATGGCCATATTTATCTTTTGTATATAGTAGATAGACACCACCTACTTAACTTTGGCACGTCCAATTACAATCCCAATACAGATGAATACTTTGATGCGACTATTGGACGTATTACGAGGTATACTGCACAAGCGAACACAAACTTTACCTCAGTAGACTATTCAACACGGAAGATTTTATTAGGGGAAAGCATTACAACAGGTTTTCCCAACTTGCACCAGTCTCATGGTACCGGACATTTAGTCTTTGGGACAGATGGAACCCTCCTAGCCAGTTTCGGCGATGGAGCTAGCTATAGCTCTACGGATGAGGGATCCGCGAGTGAGACGTACTGGCAGCAGGCGATTGCCGATGGTATTATTCCAGCCTCTCATAACATAGGGGCGTATAGGAGCCAAATTTTGAGTTCTCTTGCGGGAAAAATTGTTCGTCTGGACCCCGAAACAGGAGATGGGATTTACAATAATCCTTACTACGATACGTCCAATCCGCGTTCTCCTCAGTCGAGGACATGGGGGAGAGGCCTTCGCAACCCTTGTCGATTCAGCATAAAGCCTGGAACCGGGAGCCACGATATCGCAGATGCAGACCCTGGCGTATTCTACATCGGGGATGTGGGTTGGGGAGGCAGAGAGGAAATGAGTGTGTGCGATGGCCCAGCGTTGAACTTTGGTTGGCCTAAGTATGAAGGGATGACCCGAGAGCCGGGGTATAACAATGCTACATATGTCCCTGCTAATCACGAAAGGCCTAAGCTAGACTGGAGGAATGGTACAGCAAGGGGACTCATAAATGGAAACATTGTCAATGTAGGTAGCGCTCAGCTTCCAGGTCCCAGCTTTACAGGCAACTGCTCTATCGGTGGGGTGTGGTATACGGGGACAGATTTCCCAGAAGAATATCGCAATACGTATTTCCACGCGGACTACGGAGGGGATTGGATCAGAAATTTTGGATTTAACAGCCAGGATGACCCTACCATCAGCCGATCTTTTAAGCAAAGTGTAGATCGTCCAATATTCATCGCCACAGATCCCAATCAGGGAGGCTTGTACTACTTGACGGTAGGAGGAGGTAATTATGTGAGGAAGTTCACCTATTCACCAGGTAATTTGCCTCCGACAGCAGTTGCAACTTCTAGTGTAGTAGGAGGAGCAAGTCCACTGATTGTGCAGTTTACAGGAAGCTATTCCTACGACCCAGATCAGGATAATTTGACCTATGAATGGAATTTCGGAGATGGAAGTCCCATAAGCAATAGTCCCAATCCCATTCATACCTACACACAGGGAAATGGGAACACGGTTCAATATACAGCAAAGCTTACCGTACGAGATCCCGGAGGCTTAGAGGACGAAATGACCTTGAACATTTCCATAAATAACACTGCTCCCCAAATCTTATCAACAAGTGTAGATAATATCAACACCTTCTCGTACACAAATCCATCAAATTTGAGTCTCAGTGCCAACGTTACAGATGCTGAGTCGAGCAATAGCCAACTGAGCTATTCGTGGGTTGTTTCCCTATTCCACAACGACCACAGCCACGATGAACCCCCCATTAACAACCCTACTGGAAATGCACAGCTATCTCCGATAGGATGTGATGGTACTACCTATTGGTATCGCATAACTCTTACAGTTACAGACCCTGGGGGATTATCTACAACCTACTACAAAGATATCCAGCCAAATTGTGGAGGGTCTTCACAGAATATTTCCTTTTCTCCTATTGGAGATAAGTTGACCACAGATGGTTCTTTTTCTCTCAATCCCTCTTCTAGTTCTGGCTTACCTGTAGTGCTGTTCCTCGTATCTGGACCTGCGAGCATATCGGGCAATACTGTAACCCTTACAGGTCAGCCTGGGGAAGTCGTTATTCGGGCAGCGCAGGGAGGAAATGGGACTTACGCCCCTGCCGAGGCAATAGATAGGAGCTTTCAAGTGTCCTATCCCAATCAAGGAGGGGGAGGATGCTCCTACACCCTCATTCAAAGTGATAACTTCGAATCAAGTTATGGCAATTGGAACGATGGAGGGACCGATGCAACCCGCCTAAATGACGCTACTTATGCAAATAGTGGGACCTATAGTATTCGATTGCGAGATGATAACTCTACCTCCGTAATGTCTACTAACAACCTGAATGTAGCCGCCTATTCGGAACTCAAGGTAGATTTCTCCTACATCGTCAATAGCTTCGACAATTCCAATGAAGACTTCTGGTTGCAAATCTCTACAAATGGAGGTTCGTCTTACACAACCGTAGAAGAATGGAACCTAAACGATGAATTTCAAAATCTGCAGCGGAAGAATGAGAGCATTACCATTCAGGGGCCTTTTACAAACAACACACGCCTGCGTTTTCGCTGTGATGCTTCTGGGGATGGCGATCAGGTATATATAGATGATGTGGTGGTAAATGGGTGTACGGCTGGATCCAATTCTGCTCCTACTGCCGCTTTTTCTGCCACGCCACAATCAGGAGATGCGCCGTTAGAGGTGAATTTTAATGCTTCTGCTTCCTCAGATCCAGAAGGAGACCCATTGACTTATGTCTGGGACTTTGGAGATGGCAATACAGCATCGGGAGAAAATGTATCCCATACCTATTCGAATGCAGGTAGTTACACGGCCATTTTGTACGTAAATGATGGCCAATTATCCGATCAGGCTACCAGAGAAATCAATACAACAATACCAGGAGGATGTACATCTCCTCAGAATTTGGCACTCAACCAAGCGACAGAACAGTCTTCCACATATGGACTGGGCATTTCCTCCTTGGCAGTAGATGGCAATCAAACAGGATCTTCTCCCTGGTCTGCCGACCTCCAACATACACAAAGTGAAGCTCAGCCCTGGTGGCAGGTAGACTTAGGCCAATTGAGTGATTTGGATGCCATAAGCATTTACAATCGGACGGACGCTCTCCAGGAAAGGCTGTCAAATTTTTACGTGTTTGTTTCCTCAGCACCTATTAGCAGTTCTGCTACCTTAACCCAATTATTAGCTGATGGCTCGGTCTCGAATTACCACTTCCCTGGAACTGCAGGGCTGGTAGTTAACCTTTCCCTGGGGATCCAGGGTAGGTATGTGCGGGTGCAATTAGCTGGATCTGGGGTTCTACACGTTGCAGAAGTTGAAGTAAGTGGCTGTCCTGCTGGTAATGATCCCTGCAATGGGGCAAGTCCTGTCGTAATTACTCCTGCTGGACCCTTTGCCGAAAATGCAGGCGTTCAAACACTGAATGCAAGCCCCTCCGGAGGAACGTGGGGAGGAGCTGCAGCAAGCAATGGTTCCTTTAATCCCTCGGTAGGACCTGGAACCTATACGGTAAGCTATACCTACACAGATGGTAATGGATGTACACAATCAGATACGGAAGATATTCAGGTAACAGCAGTAGGGGGATGTTCCACCCCTGGCAATTTGGCGCTGAGTAAACCTACCAGTCAGTCTAGTACCTACGGTAATGGAGTAGCAGGACTAGCGGTAGATGGAGCTACTAACGGCACCTCCCCCTGGTCTGCCGACTTACAGCACACCAATAACGAAGCCCAGCCTTGGTGGGAAGTGGATCTCGGAGCTTTCAGTCAAATCGATCAAGTAAATGTCTATAACCGTTCAGATTGCTGCCAAGATCGGCTAAGAGATTTTTATGTGTTAGTATCTACAAGTCCATTCGCTGCTGGAGCAAGTCTCAATGACTTATTGAATAATTCTTCAATTTCACAGACCTACTTCTCAGGAATAGCTGGTTTACAAGAAAGTATCCCTGTAAATACAACAGGTCGCTATGTGCGCATTCAGCTATCAGGTAGCGGAGTCCTGCACATGTCCGAGGTAGAAGTAATGGGATGTAGCGGAGGGTCAGATCCTTGCCAAGGAGCACAACCTGTGAGCATTACCCCTGCAGGACCCTTTGCTGAAGACGCAGGAATTCAGACGCTGAGTGCTACCCCTTCAGGAGGTACTTGGGGAGGAGCCGCTGCAAGCAATGGCACATTTAATCCTGCTATTGGACCGGGATCCTATACAGTTACCTACACCCATACCAATGGTAATGGATGTACCCAAACTGTATCAGAGACAATTACGGTCATTCCTGCTGGAAGTAACTGTAGTTCTCCCACAAATATAGCTGTAGGGCAAACTGCAGCTCAATCCAGCGTCTATGGCTTTGGTGTTGCATCTCTCGCCGTGGATGGAAATACAGACGGTACAGGAAGTCCTTGGGGAAATGCGACCCTAATGCACACCCAATCCGAAGCTCAACCCTGGTGGCAGGTAGACTTAGGACAGGTGAGCGATATCCAGGAAGTCATACTATATAATCGTACGGGTTGCTGTCAGACAAGGCTATCAGATTTCTACGTTCTGGTGTCAACTACTCCTTTCTCCCAAGGGGCTACCCTTTCTAGCCTGTTGAATGATCCCAATATTTCCAATAGCTTTTTCTCAGGTTCTGCAGGAAATAGTGAACGCATCACAATAAACACGGAAGGGCGTTATGTGCGTGTACAACTTTCATCTACCAGCCCAGTAATATTACACCTGGCTGAGGTAGAAGTTTGGGGCTGTGCAGGTACGGGAGCTAGGTTGGCAGATTTCTCCGAATTTCCAAATACTTCGAGTGAAATTGAGGCTTCTTCGCTTACAGTTTTTCCCAATCCTATAGATCCCCAATCGGGAGTAAATGCCCAGTTAACCCTAGGGAAATTAGGTAAAATCCAGATCAAGATGTACGACCTCCACGGGAAATTAATTTACAGTGAGGAACAGAAGGTTATAGAACATAAAACCCTACTGTCCCTACCCACAACAAGCCTTTCATCAGGTCTGTATGTATTGGAAGTAAGCGGTGCCAATGTCCATTTAACCGGCAAAGTATTGGTAGAATAGGAATTAGTTGGTAGTTAAATAGTCGGTGGTCCGTAGTAACCTTTGACATTGAATCAAAGTAAACTCTACCAACCACCGACCACCGACCGCTAAAGCAACCCTACATCCTGATGGACTTCCAATAAGGCAGGGCCTTCGTGGGCAAAAAAGCGCTTCATTTGTTCATCCATTTCCTCGGGTTTCCGTACTTTCAACCCCAGTCCTCCACAAGAAGCTGCGTAAGCTGCAAAGTCGGGATTGGTTAAGTGAGTATGATATACATCGAGGTCAATTCCTCGCTGCTCTTTGGAAATCTTGCCCAATTCCTGGTTGTTAAGAATGAGTACTTTTACAGGGAGATTGTAGTTAACAAGGGTGGTAAATTCTGCAAGGTATTGCCCTAGCCCTCCATCTCCAGCTACTGCAAGAATAGGACGTTCATGCCCTACGGCAGCCCATAATCCGATGGAAGCGGGAAGGGCAAAACCGATTGACCCCAAGTACCCTGACATAACAACAGGGTTGTCTTTAGGCTCAAAATAGCGCCCAAATGAATAGGTATTGTTCCCCACATCCACGGCAATTGCTGCATGCGCCGGAATGAGTCGATTGAGTGCTTCAAAAACGTGGACAGCTCCAAGTCCTTTGCCCCTATACTCCCCCATACGTCGCCGTTTTTCTGTACGCCAAATTTTCCACCTTTCTGCTAATTCTTCTCGCTGATCAGTTACCTGGATGTCAGCTCCAAGCGCTTCATGTATGAGTTTACAGGTTACAGAAAGTTCTCCATAGACCATTCCTTCTACAGCATGAAACTTAGCCAAGGTTAAGGGATCATAGTCTATTTGAATAGTAGGAACTTTGGGGGTAATTCCTGTGTGGTTGGAAAACGAAGCCCCAAATACAATTAGTAAGTCTGCCTCATTCATGAACCAGGAGGCAACAGGTGTTCCACTTCTTCCTAGAACGCCTCCAGATAAGGGATGGGCGTCTGGAATTTGTCCTTTCCCTTTAAAGGTTGTGAGAATGGGACAGTTGAGCTTTTGGCCTATGGCTATAACGCCCTCCATGTGAAACCTAGCTCCATGACCTACAATAATTACTGGGCGCCTAGCTTTTTGTATCATATGGATAGCATGGTCCAATTGAGACGTTGGAGGATGGATAGCTAGGGAGGAAATCCTATGGTCGGAACTAGCAGGTTGAGAATTGCCAGCAGGGGTAAATTGAACCTCATCGGGAAAGGTGAGGTGTGATACATTTCGATTGAGGATGGCGTGTTTTACAGCCAAACTCATCAGTTCCCCATGTTTAGAGTCTTTTTGCACGCGGTGGTTGAATTTTGCTACCGCACTAAAGGCCGCTACCAAGTCTAATTCTTGGAAATTCCCTGTTCCTACTACTTGAGTGGCTACCTGTCCAGTAAGGGCCAACAGAGGAGAGCGGTCTACGTGTGCGTCCCACATGCCCGTGTACATATTTGTAGATCCAGGTCCTGCGATGGCAAAACAAGCTGCAGGTCGACCGGTTATCTTTCCATAGGCAGAAGCTGCAAAAGAAGCCGCTCCCTCATGGCGGATTCCGATATAACGAAGTTTTCCCTGCGCTTCCTGGATTCTAAAAGCGTCTGCAACCCCCAGATTTGAGTGCCCCACCATCCCAAACACGGTATCGATTCCCCAGTTCACCATGGTCTCTATCATCACATCTGAAATAGAAGGAATATGAACCTCTTCCTCCTCTCTTGCAACATAAACTACTCCGTCTTTTACCTTAGTCTGAAAGGTTTGAACCCCATCATCATATCCTGGAGCCTTTCCTGTACAAGGATGGTAATCCCATCCATGCCAAGGGCACCTCAACAGACCATTTTCAATACTGCCCTCCCCTAAGGGACCTCCCTGATGGGGACATTTATTGTCGAGCGCACAAAATTTTCCCTCAAAATGCGTAAGGCAGATATCGTGATTCCCTGCCTGAACCGTCATGACCCTCCCTTCGGGTAGTTGGTCAGTATCTTCTAGAACCTTATGCCAGATCGTTTTTTTCATGTCTTTAAGGGTTGAATTTAGTTGGTACTTAGGTATGCAAAACGCCGAATGACTCTCAACATGTTTTTGTGAAAGATTCTCACCCAGAAGCTGAGAGTATCTTTTATGAAGAAAGGGAATATACAAGAATGCTGGATAAGGAAGAAAGGGTTTTCAGGAATCCACTTGAATAGAGAATTCTTACGGTTTAACCTCATATATATTCCATTTACATGAAATTATCAACCAAGGGTAATCTGTATTTGTATAT
>JBCCTX010000201.1:0-14196 GCA_039197765.1 Bacteroidota bacterium | reverse complement strand
TGAAAGGATCAGATATGGGGATAAGAGGGTTGAATAGACTCATTTTAGCCTTTAATCCCGTAAATCCTATCAATCCCGTCCCTACCCTCCTATGCCTGTGGCGAGACCGAGATGTATTGAGAGGCTCTTTGAGCGTTTTGTGCAGTTCTGGGGAGAGACAGGATTGGGGGATTGAAAGGATTCGATACGGGGATAAACAGATTGAATTAGAAAGTCTTAGCCTCAATTTATCCTAATCTCGTAAATCCTATCAATCCCGTCCCTACCCTCCTATGCCTGTGGCGAGACCGAGATGTATTGAGAGGATTCGATACGGGGATAAACAGATTGAATTAGAAAGTCTTAGCCTCAATTTATCCTAATCCCGTAAATCCTATCAATCCCGTCTCTGCCCTCCTATGCCTGTGGCAAGGACATCTTTTCTTGGATAAGTGCCTCCAATTTGCGGATATCGGCTGAGAAGCGGCGAATACCTTCTGCGGTTTTTTCAGTAGCCATCGCATCCTCGTTCAGTTCCCAGCGGAAGTTTTTCTCGTTTAGGTCAAAACGAGGAATATCCATAGCAGCCGCCTGTTCTGGAAATAGTTTTCGTTCGATGGGCTCTTGGCTCTCTGCCAGCTCTCCCAGTAAGCCGGGACTAATCGTCAGCAGATCGCAACCCGCTAATTCCAAGATTTCTCCTTTGTTCCGAAAGCTAGCGCCCATAATTTCTGTGGGGTATCCGTGCTTTTTGTAGTAATTGTAAATCCCTTTTACAGAGGCTACTCCTGGATCTTCATGTGGTGCAAACGCCCTTCCTTCTTTCGCTTTGTACCAGTCCATTATCCTACCGACAAAAGGGGAAATAAGGGTAGCTTTGGCTTCTGCGCAGGCTACTGCTTGGGCAAGCGAGAACAGTAGGGTCATATTACAATGGATTCCTTCTTGTTCCAATTCTTTTGCTGCCTGAATCCCTTCCCAGGTTGAAGCGATTTTGATAAGAATTTGCTCCTTATCAATTCCCATATCACTGTATAACCCAATGATGGTTTTGGCTTTTTCGATTGTAGCAGCCGTATCGAAAGACAAACGTGCATCTACTTCAGTAGAGACCCGACCAGGTACGATGGCTAATATTTTTTGTCCAAAAAGGACCAATACCTTATCCATAATGGCTTCTATCCCTTTAGGGCTATTCTCTTGGATAGCTGTATCAAGTATTTCCTGATATTCTGCCATTTCAACCGCTTTTAGGATGAGTGAGGGATTCGTAGTGGCATCTTGTGGACGGTATTGCGCTAACTGGAGAAAATCTCCTGTGTCTGCAACCACGGTGGTAAATTCCTTCAGTTGATCAAGTTGAGAGTTCATTTTCAAGTTTTTTTAGAGGTGAGGAGCGCTAGAGGAAAAAGGAGAAACAGACGGTTGTCAGCTTCCTATTGGACAATTGTATCACTATTTTAAAGGTACGGAATGGATGTTAGCAAACTGTAAAATTGCTTACAAATTCCTTCTTTTTTATTTCAAAAAATCTATCTTATATCCATCATGAAAAAGCGTGCTTTTGCCCTTGCCGCTCATCCCGATGATATCGAGTTTGTCATGGCTGGGACACTTATCCTTCTGGCCCAGGCAGGTTATGAGGTCCATTACATGAATGTGGGGAATGGAAGTTGTGGAACGGCCAGTCTCCCCAAAGATGAGATCATTGAGATCCGAAGAACAGAGGCTCAACAGGCGGCAGCCAGCGTTGGAGCGATTTACCACGAGAGTCTTACCGATGACTTCACCATTTTTTATGAGCCTAGGCTACTGGCTCGTCTGTCTTCGGTTATGCGAAAGGTAGCCCCTGAAATATTGTTGCTACAATCTCCACAAGATTACATGGAAGATCACCAAAACACCGTGAGGCTTGCGGTAACGGCTGCTTTCACGCGGGGGATGCGAAATTTTTCAACAGATCCGCAACATGCTCCTGTTGATCATCCCGTAGCCATTTACCATGCACAGCCACATGGTAATCGGGATACCTTAGGAAATTTTATCCGACCACACTTTTGTGTAGATATAGGCTCAGTAATTGAGCAAAAAACCCACATGCTTTCCTGTCATATGAGCCAGAAATCCTGGTTGGACCAAAGCCAAGGGATGGATGCCTACTTACACACAATGCAAGGCCTGGGAAAAGAGGTAGCAGGGTTTGCTTCAGGCCTCACCTATGCAGAGGGCTGGCGGAAGCGCCTGCATTTAGGTTATGCTAATGCTGATTTTTCCCCTTTAGAACGTTCATTAGCGCCCTATCTGGTAGATTTACCCACTCAAAGTACCTCCTCTAATGCATATACCTCATGAAAACCACAAACCGGATTCAGGAGTTTAGGAAAAAGCGAGGGCTTTCTCAACTGCGCCTTTCAGAGGCTGCTGGTCTATCGTTGAGGACTATACAGCGCTTAGAAAAGGACCCAACTTCTGGTAGTCCGCACTCACTCAGCTCCATAGCGGAAGTTTTAGCGGTAAGAGTCGAGGAACTTTTACCTATGGAGAAGATGGAATCTGAGCCATTTCCCCTAGCAGTACTACAAGCATTAAAAGTAATGAACTTAAGTGCTTTATCCGTTCTCTTTTTGCCCTTCTGTAACCTCATTTTTCCCAGCTGGATTTTTTGGAATACAAAGAATGAAAAAGACTTCATCCTACCAGGAAGAAAGATACTCAGTTTCCAAATCATATGGACCCTTGGAACAGTCATCGCTATTTTCGGTCTCCCTCCTCTTATTCTATTGGCTTATAATTTCCACAGGGCTGGAGGGGTACCCTGGGCTATCCCGATCTACTACCTATCACTTGTCGCCCATATATTCTATACGATTCGGATAGCGCGCGCCCTGGCAAATGGAGATACATCTCTCCATTTTCTTCCTAATATCCTGTGAGAATGGGATTGTCGTAAAACTGTCGCCTTATTGGCGGCCTGTGTCGTAGTGTATTACGTGGTATTCGCCATAGCTTTGTTACCAAAACAAATAGGATAACTCAACACAAAGATATGCGAAACCTCATCCTCCTACTTCCCTTTTTGATAGGCTGTTGGTCCCGTACGCATCATTCCCTGGACCACAATTGTAAAAAAGTTGATCGCTTGGTCCAAGAACTGATTTCAGAAAAGCTAGCCCTAGGAGTAAGCTATGGAATCATGGTAGGAGATTCTCTTATTATGTCGGAAAGCTATGGGTTGGCACAACTAGAACCTGTAGTACCCTTGTCGGTAGAATCTTCTTTTCGAATTGCCTCCGTTACCAAATCTTTCACGGCAACAGCTATCATGCAACTTATCGAAAGCGATAAAATTTCCCTTGATACCCCTATCGAATCTTTTTTGCCCGACTATCCAAATGCTTCCCGGATTACTATATACCATTTACTTTCCCATACCTCGGGAATACCCAACTGGTGGATTGGGGGAATGCCTGAAGATGAACCCACTAACTTTCCCATGTGTAAAACGCCTCATAAATATCTAGCTCGTATGGAGACCCCTTCCCTATTTGAACCAGGCAAACAGTATGACTATTCCAATAGTGGATACGTTCTGCTGGGAGAGATCCTTGAACACATTTCGGAACAATCCTATGAGGCCTATTTAGCTGAACACATTTTCCAGCCTGCAGGCATGACACATACAGAGATGGAGTACCAAGAAAATAGCCAAGCTAACTGGGCCTGGGGATACGGATGGAATCCTGAGCAAGAACAGCCCTTTGTAGGCCCTGAACCCTTTAGCTCAGGTATGCCCTTCTCTGCAGGCGGGCTCAGGTCTACTATTCCAGATCTATTGAAATTCTCTACTGCTCTACTAGAGGGGAAATTAGTCAGTCAAGCTACCCTAGATAAAATGATGCAATACAGCACATTGAATTCAGGAGAACCCGGATTCACAAACCTTTACTTACCAGAAGGACATATCCGACGTTTCCCGCCTCAAACCCGAAACTGGGGTTATGGCCTAGGCTTTGAAATTGCAGAGAAGTTTGGGAAAAAAGTCATTTCACATGGTGGAGACATCATGGGGTACAACGCATTCTTCATGTATTTACCTCATAACGATATTCGATTCGTTATCCTCTCCAATACAGAAGGGGGGATCATGCACAAATTGTTAGACATGGAGCGCGCCCTTATTGCCATCGAACAGGCACCCTCAATTCCATGATTTGCTTCCTGGCACGCAGTAATTCTCCTATACCCTATTCACTCAAAAAAAGGCATGCCCTCCGTAGCATATTTTCGCATGCCTTCTTCATTGATTTCAACCCCAATACCAGGCTTTTCTGAAACAGGAATATGACCATCTTCTATCATTTCTCCTTCAAAGCTCACGATTTCCTTGAACATGGGGTTCTTATGAAAGTAAATTTGCCATTCCAGAATAAGAAAATTGGGAATGGAAGCACAACAGTGTGCTGAGGCCATGGCTCCCAGGTAAGAAGCCACCATATGAGGAGCAAAAGGCACGTAATATAAATTGGCAAGGTTAGCGATCCGTTGGCCCTCTCCTAGACCTCCGACCTTCTGTAGGTCGGGCATAATTATATCGACTGCCCCAATCTCTAGTAAAGGCCGAAATCCATGGGCCAAATAATGGTTTTCTCCCGCACAAATAGGGGTAGAAGTAGAATCGTTTATAGCCTTATAGGCTTCGGCATTTTCTGCTGGAATGGGCTCCTCCAACCACATGAGATCTAATGGTTCTAACATTTTGGCTACGCGTTTGCCCGTTGTCATATCGTATCGCCCGTGCATGTCTACGCAAATATCAATATCAGGCCCTACCGCCTCTCTTGCAGCTGCAATTTGGTCGTACATACGCCTGAGTTCTCCTGGACTGGCGGTCCAGTTATACGCATCATATTTAGCGGGATCGTTGGCTTGGTCCAGGTCAAATTTGATGGCGGTAAAGCCCATAGCCTTTGCTTCTAACGCAGCTTCGGCAAATTTCTCTGGACTTGGCAGCTTACTTTGATACAAAGCCGTATCGCAATACACGCGTATGTTATCCCGAAACTTTCCTCCCAGTAACTGGTAAACCGGCACATCTAAGGCCTTCCCTGCCAAGTCCCACAAGGCTGCTTCAATGGCAGAAAGTACAGCTATGTACATACCCGACTGAGCACCTTCAAAAAAACCTCTCCGTCTCAGGTCTTCAAAGATCCTGTGGACGTTTAAGGGGTTTTTACCTTTAATTCTATTGGCAAACATTTTGACCAAATGGTAGGTACCAGGGGTTGCATCTACAGCCTCTCCACATCCCCATACATCCTGATTTGTATATATCTTAACAAACAGACTGTGCCCATTCCGTATGTATCCACACTTGATATCTGTGATTTGTAAGTCGCTAGGAGAAGAATAGGTTGACACCTTTTGTAGGGCATTTCCCATGACCTGGAAACCCGAAAAAGTGTAGGTACCTGCTAGTACGGACTTTTTTAAAAAATCTCGCCGTGTAGGAGGATTTTTTCGGGAAGAAGAACGGAAGTTATAGTTCATCGCAAGGAGTTGTGTAGTAAGATAATCGATTATCTACAGTACATCATTTCGAGAGATTCCTAGTAATCCAAGTTCCAAACGAGATCTCTTGGAGCTCACCAAGTTCGTTTTTTCAGGAGTTCCTGGATCTGGGCTTTAGGTACAGGTAATTCGTCTATATGAGCCGTGAGCCATTGCGAAAAATCTCGTTCAATGTCATCGGTCCAACGATTGTCGATTTGGCCGGCGGTGTATTTTTTTTCTTTTAATCGTTGATGGCCGAACATGTCGCGCAAGCGCACTACTTCAGAAGTCTGCACAACCTGCTCTACCAGGTGTGGAGGAATGAAGCTAACGCCTCCTTCTTTGCCCAATACAATATCTCCAGGCATAACCATTACTTCGCCTATTCTTACAGGAATATTGATTCCAACAAGGGTAGTATTTAACAATTTATCGGGATTGTTGAGGTGGTGAGAAGGATGGTAGCTTCTCACAAAAGCTGTAAAGCCTTCAATTTCTTTAAGTCCTTCTATGTCTCGTATGGCCCCATTGTATACAATGCCATTACCTGAGTTTGCAAAGATGGCGTTGCCCAAGTTATCTCCAATAGTAGGCCCATCTCTGTGAAGCCCGAACTGGTCGCCCACATATACATCTCCCGGTACCAATTGGTCCACAGGCCATGAATTTTGCGATTTGATTCGTCCTTCTGCATGACCAATGCTATCGATGACTCGGTGCACATCTGGCCGTCCTGGCATAAATGCTGCTGTCAGTGCTCTACCAACAAGTACCCCTTCTGGATCTATGCAAAGCCAACCTTCTGCATATTGATACTTGTAGTTGTTATTGCGCATTACTGCCCATGCCTCCTCATGTGTAACCTGCTTAAGTCGTTCTATCAGATCATCGGGTACTTTGGGTCTTCCATCTGGGAATCGCTCCCCCTTCCATTCAACTGTCAGCACCCTCAGTTCATCGGGATCAGGAGAGACTTGCTGGGCATTTACAGAAACACTCACCCAGACAAAAATCCCGATGATCCCAGCCACTTTACTTATTTGGGACTTCGTGTTATTCATATATATAAAATAAAAAATTGCCTGAGAGATCGCAAGTTTTCCAAGAGGGAACTTGTAGGCCTCTAAACAAACTCACTCCTCTATTTTCAGCAAATACACCTGGCGGCTACCCGAATGCGTAGAATTGAATCCCACCCAATCTCCTTTAGGGCTCCATCTACAGTGGATATCGCAGCGCCAGGCCTTGGTGTAAGCCTTTGGCTGGAAAAACCTCCCTATGGAATAAATGCTTTCTGTTTCCATGTCCATCAGGTATATTTTCTGCTCCCGATTTTTAGAAGGATAGGTATCGGTGATCATCCATTTCTTATCGGGTGAAAAGGTGCCGTGCCCATCGTAGTCTAACAACCCACGCCCCAGCCGTTTGAAATTCGTTTCCCCTACTGTAAAAAGTATGTGTCCATATTGCTCCCCCTCATAGGCGGCTGTTACCATGAGTTCATCTCCACTCAGCCAGTCAAAATGGGAGCCACCCCAGTTATCCGGGAAACACCGCTGTAAATCTGTCCCGTCAGCATTGACTGTAAAAGCCGTTGTATTTCGCTGGGGGATGGCACGAGCCAGCCAAAATACCTTCGAACCATCTCGGCTGTATAAGGTATGGTTGAAGTACTCAATCCCCTCTTCAGGAAGTTCGGGAACTAGGTCCTTTACCTCTTTAATAGAGACAATGAGTTTTGCCTCTCCTGTTTCCAAATTTATACGAAACAACCCATCGTTATCTGGAAAGCGTACTCCTTCTTGCTTATCCTGGCCTTCTCCCCCATAGCCGTAGTCTTCTCGCGTAATCCGAAGTCGAGCGAAATTAATGCTTATGGCTTCCTTTCCATTGGGAGCAACAGCACTTACTGGATACGGAAGGATCTTAAGCTCCTTCCGGGTGTGAACGTTCATGATTACAGACACAAATTTTCCGTTCCGCAGGTCATTAAAAATAATGAGGGAATCTGGAGAGCTACCCAGCCAATGTGCCATACACCCTTGCTGAAAGTTCCAGGCTTTGGTTTGCGTTAGGGGAATGAACTCATGGGTTTTCAGGTCGACTAAGCCTAGAGTAGCAGGGTCTCGTTCCGTTGGGAGTCGGTATTTGATATCCGTCTGAAGTACGGTAACATAAGTCTGAGAGGCATTGAAAGAGTTGATGCCATAATAGCTTGCTAGTAAGTGCTCTTTCGAGCTATCTGTAATTTGAATGGGGCCCGTAATTAGAGGAAAATAGACGGGACTCCCTGTCTGGGCGATAGTTATTCGAATACAGAACATTATCATCCATCCGCTTATGGCTAAGAGCAGAAGAGGTTTATTCATATAGGTTAATTTTGAGGACTTTCTACAAAATTTAGCCAATCTATTGCAAACGGATCTAAAAAATATCTTCATGAGTTAGGGTACAAAGCGTATTACCTTATACCATAGATGGTTCATTTTAGAAAAAAGAGAGGAATTCTATGAGCATCTATAAAATTGATAACAGGCTCATAGACCTTATCAAAAAAAAGCCAAAGCTAAGGGGTTAAACCTAAATTCGACGATCAAATTGTTGCTTGCCGAATTGTTAGGACTTAAGCCTCATCCTGAAAATAGAAGCAATCCCTTCGAAGAATTATGTAGGCTTTGGACTGAAGAAGAATGTGCAGAATTTGAGCGAATTATGAGCTTTTTCAGAGAATTATTTCATTTCTTTTTTCCCCATATAGGCTTCCGCTTTTCAGCAAAGGCATCCAGTCCTTCCTTCACATCATCTTCCAGCATATTGCAGACAATTCGTTCCGAAGCATAGGTATAGGCATCCTCTAGCTTCATACCCAATTGTTTGTAGAACATATCTTTCCCAATTCTCACTGCAGCTGGGGCTTTAGCAGCGATAAGTTCTGCCAGCGTATCTGTTTCTTCTCGGAGTTTATCCGCAGGAACCACTCGATTGACCAGTCCTATTTCGCGGGCACGCGCTGCGGTGATAAACTCCCCTGTCAACAGCATCTCTAAAGCCTGCTTGGGCATTACATTTCGACTCAGAGCAACAGAGGGAGTAGAACAAAATAGTCCCATATTGATTCCAGAAACCCCAAATTTTACATGATCAGCTGCTACCGCCAAGTCGCAGGTTGCCACCAGTTGACAGCCCGCTGCAGTTGCAATGCCCTGTACCTCTGCAATAACAGGCTGCGGCAAGTTTCGAATGGCCAGCATCATCTCACTGCATTTGCCAAAGAGTTTGTCTCCATATTCTTGGGTCCGGTCTTCCCGCATCTCCTTGAGGTCATGTCCTGGGCAGAAGGCCTTTCCATTGGCAGAAAGTATGACTACTTGAATGCTATCGCTTTGGGCAATGTCATTCAATTGAGTTAGCATGCGTTCTAACACTTCCATGGAGAGGGCATTATACTGCTTAGGACGGTTGAGGGTAAGCCGGCAAATGGAACCGATATCTTCTCGGAGAATGGAAGGGGTTTGAGTTTGTATGGTTGACATAGGAATCTATTGAGAAGTTTGAGGGTTAGGATTTGCTCAACTTGCTCATAGAGCAAAATACCCATTGTCAAAATAAAAAATAATTCTGTAGTATATGTGAGACCTAGAAAATTAGTTTGCTCTTTTTGCTGGGAGCATGTTGCGTATCCCAGCTATTTTCCATTTTTTTCCCTCCAAAATGACAATAAAGGTACTCCACATCTTCCTAATGGATCCATCTGTATGTTGGATTTCGTACCGGGCATCAACGATTCCAGAAGCTGGGGTTATCAAGCGAACGTGTTCTACGGTAAGGGTCCGCTTACCGGGGTTACGACTAGAGCTTTGTTGCATGCCTTGGATTGCGGTTTTTAGCCCTCTTCTCCAAACACCAGATGAGACGAGTTGGTCTATATCTTCCACCAGAATTTCTTTTAACAGGATGGTATCCTTAGCCTCCCGAGCGAGGGCATATGCATCAATTAGGTCTACCCACTCTTTCTTATGGGGTATAGGGGAACGCTCGCTTGATGAGAGATTCTGGGAAAACAGGTCCCCCACACTCAAGAGGATTAGGATACAATAGAAGACATTCATGATTAAGTATTGAAAAATCATTCAGAAAATACGAATCCTGACACACAATCCCGTACAATCGGCTACACCGCATGCTCTTTAGCCATCTCCCGCAACTTAAACTTTTGAATTTTTCCGGTTGAAGTCTTAGGTAACTCCCCAAATACTACATGCTTAGGTACCTTGAATGTTGCCATATGCTCCCGGCAAAAGGAAATGACATCCGCTGCCGTCAGGGATTCATTTCCGGGCTTTAACTCAATAAAAGCACACGGCGTTTCGCCCCATTTGGTATCTGGACAAGCTACTACCCCAGCTGCCTGGATAGCTGGATGCATATACAGTACATCCTGCACTTCAATTGAAGAGATATTTTCTCCCCCAGAAATGATGATATCCTTGGAACGATCCCGAATCTGGATGTAGCCATCGGGATGCATGACCCCCAGATCCCCTGAATGAAACCAACCTCCACGAAAAGCATTCTCCGTTGCTTCTGGGTTTTTGAAATAGCCCATCATTACATTGTTACCTTTAAAGAGGATTTCTCCAATGGTTTCTCCATCTGCTGGAACGGGCTCCAATGTTTCAGGATCAGCAACAATGAGTGCCTCCAGCATATGGTATCGCACTCCCTGTCGAGCGTTCATTCGTGCCTTATTTCCTATGGGTAGTTTCTCCCATTCTTTATGGGGTTCACACACAACCGCAGGTCCATAGGTTTCGGTTAGGCCATAAACATGGGTAATCTGAAAATTATTCTCTTCCATAGACGCTAGCAAGGCAGCAGGAGGAGGAGCTGCTGCAACCATTCCTTGTACTTTATGCTGCTTTTTTGACCGCAGATCTGGGGATGCACCCACCATCCAGTTGTGCACAATGGGTGCCCCACAATAATGGGTAACCCCTTCTTTCTCAATTAACTCGTATATTTTTTCTGTATCTACTTTACGCAGGCAAACATTGGTCCCAGAGATTGCTGCAAGCGTCCAGGGAAAACACCAGCCATTGCAGTGGAACATGGGAAGGGTCCATAGGTATACAGAATGCCTAGGCATATCCCAGGCCAATAAATTGCTAATGGCGTTGAGGTAAGCGCCTCGATGATGGGTTACGACGCCTTTAGGATTCCCTGTAGTTCCCGAAGTATATCCCAAGGCTATAGCTTGCCATTCATCCCTGGGCGGCGTCCAAGGGAAATCTATAGTACCAGAGGCCAAAAGATCCTCATAGGTCATTTCTCCTATACGGTCTCCGCTTGTTGCCTGAGGACTATCAATATCTACAACAAGCGGTTTAGGGCCCTTCATTTGGTCTAATGCTTCACGGATCACAGAAGAAAACTCGCGATCTGCAATCAGAACTTTTGACGCTGCATGGTCCAGCATAAAGGCGATATTCGATGCATCCAAACGGGTATTAATCGCATGGATCACTGCACCCAAAACAGGGATACCGAAGTGTGCCTCAAACATTTCATGGCAATTATGTGCCATGATAGAAACGGTATTTCCTTCCTGGATGCCCAATCTCTGTAAGGCAGAGGCCAAGCGCTTGCAACGCGCAAAAGATTCCGCCCAGGTGTACCGATGTGTACCATCTACTACTGCTACATGATGGGGATGAACAGCGGCCGAACGCTCGATAAAGGTAAGCGGAGAAAGCGGGACATAGTTGGCAGGGTTTTTATCTAGGCCAATGGTAAATGGGTTTGTTGGATTCATGCAAGAAGTTTTCGGGAAAATAATAAAACCGTTTTATAATACCGCTCAACCTGTCCACCCTGTGCATCAATGAGGGTGCCTATGCGCTCAAAAAACGCTTTCCTGTGATCTGGTGCTAAGACCATGTGGTTGGAAAAAGTGGATAATAAACCCAGAAAGGATTCTTTATCAAATGTCTTTTCCCATTTATGTGCAACACGCTGTACGGGGCCAAAGTCTTCACGGCTAGATACATAATCTTCAAATTCGTCAACTGCATGCTTCTCCCTACCTTTTGGGGAAGAACTCGGCAAAAAAGTATTATAAACAGGTTGCGTTTTCTTCCAAAATTCAGTTTCCTGCGAAATATCCACATTCCATATCAAGCCCATCGTTCCCGTTTCTTTGAGTAGCTCAAACACCTTGTCAAGACCTACTTGTTTATCCACCCAATGAAAGGCTTGTGCAGCAACAAAGGAATCAAACTTCTCTTCTGGTTGCCAATCTTCAAACTTGGCAGTTACTACCCTCGCACTTGGATAGTCCTCAAAGTTCTTCTGCGCAACTTCCGCGAGCTTTGCCCCTTTCTCAATGGCAAGTACATTAACCCCCCTTTTGAGCAAATCCAAGGTCAACTGGCCCGTTCCACACCCAAATTCCAAGAGGGAATCACCTGCTTTCAAGCCCGTTAACTCCATAAAGGAATCCAGAATTGCTGTAGGATAAGCAGGTCTAAACCTGTCGTAGGCAAGCGCTTGGTCATCGAATACTTGGGTTAATCTATCTGGTCCCATTAAAATAAATATTAAGGTAGTTTTTCGAGAACCTTTCTCACTCGTGCCTTTACGGAGGCTCTTTCATTCTCTAATGCCTCAGCACATAGTTGCTTTAACTCGGGGATAAAGTCTGATCTGAACTGGGCGATTTCGTACATGCCCTGATAGGCCCATGCCCTGACAAAGGTCTTTTTATCTGTTAAGCATCGCCTTACAAAATCTTCCAAGTAAGGAATGTGTTCAGGCCTTAATTCCAACATCGGGAGTAATTGGAGCACATGCAGTTTGGCCTCCCAGTATACCAGTTCTTTTGCCATGAAAAGTAGGGGATCTATTAGCGCTGATGGTATAACGTGATTGTTATCGTAGTGGTGTTTGATGAGCCAGGTTGTGGCTGTTTGGAGTCCAGGTTCTTGGGTGTATAGCTCCATAAGTAAGGGGGAAAATGAAGCCTGATCCGCATAGTTTTCATATATGTCCTTTAGGTAGGCTATATGTTTTCCGTCCCATTCTTTGAGTAGTTGTGCAAGCAATGATTTACTTTTTATTTCTAGGCGTAACTTAGCCATGTTTATCTGAGGTTATCGAATAGAACTGGGATTATTTCAGGGATAATAAGTAGGCAATTAAATCCCGAAATTCTTCAGGTAACATACGTTTTTCTAGGCCTTCTGGCATGAGTGAGGTATTCAAGAGGCCAAATTGAACGGGTTTCTTGAAGCTTTGAAATTCTCCATTTGCCATGAGGAGTTCCACATATTTCTCGCCTACATCTATTTGGCGTCCCGTGAAGGTTTTTCCCTCTAAGGTTTTTACAAACCAGCCTTGCCACTCTGGAGACATCTTTTTCGAGGGTTCTAAAATTGCTGAAAGTAACTCTTCTTGGGGCTTGCTACTGCCTACATGGGAAAGATCTGGACCAAAAGCTCCTCCCCAGCCATTTACTTGATGACAGAGTTGGCATTGGGCACTGGGGTCTTGAAAGATCCACTTTCCCCGTTCGGGATTCCCTGCCTGCTGAGTCCAAGACAGCCATTCAGCCCTTGTTTTTTCCTCCTGTCCTCCTGCCGTTTGCCCCTTGTAGAACTCCCAAAGGGTTTTGAGTTGGGAATCTGTTGATTCGTTTACAATCTTTTTGATCTCTTCTTGCTCATTCGCGGACTGCTTATACCTTGCCAAGTATTTAAGGGCAAGCGGGAGCAATTCGAAATTTGCCGATCCGATCCAATCGGTAATATCTTTGGAGTAATTTTTAGGCTGATAGGCAAGAGATACCAAGATTTGCTTTTTCACCAGATCAGAGGAATTCGAATCCCTAAGTAATTCCAACAGGGTATCTCCAATAAAGGTGTCGGACCTTTTTTCTACGCTTTTAATTAGCGCTTGCTGGACATTAGGAGGGGACGCTACAATAAGGGCGCTCCAAATATGGAGGTCTAATGTATCTTGTTGAATAAAAGGGATTAAGGCGCTTCGCACTTCAACCGGTAGCTTGGAATCTTTTAATAGGTTTTGTAAAAAACCAATGGGAAGCTCACGTACTAACTTTCTGGAATAGCGGTCCTCCTGCTTGGTATATCCCTCGATAAAATCTGCTTGTATATGGCGGATACAGGCTAAATAGCTATCCAGAAACTCCGCATCTATGGGTACTTGGTATAAAATCTTCTTAAGAGCTGGAAGCAAATCCACTCGGCGATTATGTGCGATGAAGCGCAAGGTGGCCATTCGAACAGATTGATACGGTGAAGCAAGTAAGCTTTCCAATTGTCTGGAATCTCCAATTCCGTCTACAGGTAGGGCTGCAAGAAGGGTTTGCAGCTGTAGCACGGAATCGGGTTCTGCTACCCATTCGCTAAACAAAGAGGAGCTAGCCTTAAGCCGCAATTGCTTGCGGGCAACTGTTTGCAGAAAGGGATCTTCTGATTGTAGGGAAGATCGAATCGCAGCCAGGCTTTGAAGAGAGTCAAATCGGTGAATGCTCAGAACATTGGGAGGTGCTTTTCCTGTATAGCCTACCTCCTTTGAACGAATCCGCCAGACCCTTCCCTTTCCATGATTGGGATACTGACGCTTTACCCAGTCTGTGAGAAAAAGCTC
>JBCCTX010000200.1:0-14214 GCA_039197765.1 Bacteroidota bacterium | reverse complement strand
CGGAACTTCCAAGTAGGGATCCAAGACGTTGACCTCAGTCAGGGCCAATTTCCTTTCTGCCAACATCTCGTATACATCTGTATTGGCTATGTTGATCTGGGGAACAGAAATCTTTAAGGAGGGCTTGTTGCTAGGGCTGATCGGTAAGAGTTCCAACGCTTCAATTTGCAGCTCCTTTTTTTGAGTTGAGAAGCCTATAGATTTCCAAGTGAGCTTATTGGAACTATCTGGCAGGTTCAAACTATAAGGTTGAGCGAACACTTGAATGTCGTTTGCAAAAAACATTCGGTCCGCAGTCATGCTACTGGAGTCTTCAAGAAAAAAGTCCGAAACCCGAATGTCAAGCTTAGGAGCAAATACGGTATCATTTTTTACTCCTGATAGATTTACAGTTTGAGGTTGAAGGTCCTCAATTCCAATATGATGTATGGCTAAGGATGTAAACTGGTCTTCTATAGCCGCATATAAATTGAGATCTGTTAGCTCAAGCGAAGGAACAGAATCTGGCTGGTAGAAATGGTTTTGCTGCACTAAGGGATCCTCTAATAAAACTGAATCCACATGCAAAACTTTTCCAAAGAAAATGTCCTTTATATCCCAACCTTTCACCTCAATTTTAGGGACGTAGGCAACAATATTTTGGGGAACCTCATTGCCAGAAAGAAGTGGGAGCAAGCTAAGCGAATCAATGAATATAATTGAATCTACAGCGGAGATCCCCAGGCGAGGGGATTGAATGGAATAACTTTTATCGGGAAGTACAAACTGGAAATCATCCACAGCTCCCCCAAAATTAATCTGATCAAATAAGACCTTATCAGCCAGCTCTTTACCATCCAGATCCCTCAGTTGGAAATTTTCTAGTTCTAATTCGACTTCGCGAACCTTTCCCGTATTTGCAGGAGTCTGTTTCAGGTTCTCCCAATCCAATTCACCCTTCGTAAGGGTAATTTTCTGGATATCGAGCGTTTCCAGCAACTCGGTAACATCAGCATCACTTGTTGCCTTTGCGTCTTTCTTGGGACTTATACTCTTTTTGCGGGATACTTCCCTGTAGGTAATCTGAGGATTGTCCAAACGTAGTTCCCCAAAGGAAAGCTTTTTGCCAAACCACATGGTAGGTATATCCAGGTCTAGTAGTGTAAGTTGGGTCATTTCTCCCGAAACAGACGGATTTTCCTCCGAAGCCAAGGAAAGCGTCTCCAATTCAGAAAGTGTGAGAGATCGAGCAGCCGTAGAAAAAGCCAAATTCTTCCCCTGGAGGGCCATACCTTGTTCTGGTAGGTAATACCTAAGGCTGTCAATTCCCAGCTTAATCGTCTCAGTACAAAATAATCGGTCTCGTTTCCTGTGGGTATTTTCATCTATTGTTATGTTGAGGAGGTCCAGAAAAAGCTCATCTAATTCAAGTTGACTCCTTCCCTCCTGTTGCTTTTGAGCAAGGGTAATACTTCCCCCACGTATGCCGAAATAATCCAGGTGCACATCATCAAAAACCTTAGAAATTAAGGGAAATAGATCATTGGGATTATCCACTAGCGGAGAGTTTGTTACACGCTTATTTCCCTGAGGGCGTATACGAACTTCCGGCTGATAGAGTATAAGGGAATCTAAGCCCAAGTAGCGGTCAAACAGAATCTCTCCAGGATGAATCCCCTCAATAACTAACTTGGGCACCCTTATTTCCAGAGGGCTGGCAGTATTAGCGCCCTGATTTTTATAGGGCAAGAGGCGGAGCTCATCGATCTGAAAATAACTTCGCTCATTGGCATATTGCAACTCCCCTGCCTGAATCTGGTATTGGCTATCGGGAAGTACTACTGCATAGTCTGTAATATCGAGTTTAAAATATAACTTCTCGGAATACAAGGGCCTACCTGATCGCTCATAGGAGGTAGAGTCAATTTCAATTTCTGTCAATGCCAGTGAAATCTCCTTTGCATTGATGGGTTTAAATTGCTCAGCACCCAACTGCTCTAGTAAAATCTGTCCAGATTCCCATTCAAATGCTTCCAGGTATACAGCATTGAGAATCGGAGCGATAAAGTTGTGTAGATCGGGATCGGGAGGGGTATTCCCCAGTCCAGGTTTGCGTTTACCTGCATTGGACGGAATTCGAAGATGGGTATAGGGACGTTCAAAATGAAGTTGCTTTAATTCAAATTCCCTCTTGAAAAGAAGCCGCAGGATATTCAAGCCCTGGATTTCTATTTCGGGAACTTCTAACCGTACTAAATGAGCCTTTTCCTGTATAGATTCGAGCTCTTCCTCCCCAAGACTTTCTACTAAGCCCAACGCAAAGTTTCGAATAGAAACGGTACGGTTCCATACGCCAACTGAAATATCCAAGGAGTCCACCCGATAAGTTCCGTCTGTAAGTATGGGAATTGCTTGTGAGATCGTACGTTCTGCGATTGGGTTGAGCCAAACCGTCAGAAATACTTGGAACATGAGGGCTAGCCCCAAAACTCCCAATGCAATCTGAATTCCTCTTCGACGGAGTATCATCTAGGTTTTGACTTTTTTCTCCCAATATCTTGCCAATCCGGCCACGCTAAATCGCGCGGGGTTGGCGACACTGTAACTTTTGAGTGCTTCGCTATCAACGCCATTGCTAACTAGGCGATCTCTATCATAGGCTTCAAAGGTAGCAACCATATCTTCTTGGGAAAGGCCTTGCTCCATTTTATCCTTGATCCAAAGCGCCCAGTCCCAAAGAATTTTTTCTAGTTCTTGTAAATGTTCAACGACATTCCCAACCTTACCAAAATGCGTGAGGTATAGGGCCTCAAGGTTGAGACCTGTTAGGAGGTCAATAGACTCTTTCCAGGCTTCCAAATCAATATCTGGTGGAGGACAGGGAGGTACAACTGGTCCATCTCCTACTAAAACCCCACCAACGTCTCCTGAAAATACTTGGGAGTCTAGCTGCCAGGCTATATGATGCCGAGCATGTCCTGGGGTATGCCAAGCCGTCCACTTATGCTCGCCAATCTGTATGCTAGTTTGATGCGCTACTGAGATGAGCTGCTCTTCAGGGATTGACTTCATTATCCCCCACAAGGTCTCCATCTGGTCCTTGTAAATAATTTTTGCAGAATTGTACAAGCGAGTAGGGTCTTTCAAATGTTTGTACCCTAAGGGGTGTACATACACTTTTGCACCATGCGCTGCAATGGCCCAAGCAGCCCCAGCGTGATCAAAGTGTATATGGGTAAGCAGTACATGGCGAAAATCCGACATAGAAAATCCCAACGCTTTACAAGCCTCTGTCAGTCTCTCATAGGTTGAATGAGGCCCCGTTTCCACGAGAATGGGGCCATCTGAACTTTCTACCACATAGGCTGCAATAGATCGATTGGTGAGAAAATGTAAATCAATGGTATGGATTTTTGGCATCATAAGATAAAGATTGGGGGGAATATTCTGCTGATAGGGAACAATTCCAACATTTCCCCGTGAAATTACCAAAAAAAAATTGTGTACAGATAAGAAATAGGTCCAGTTGTTGCAAGTAATTTAACGACTGGATTTATCATTTTTTGGAATAATATGGAAACCTTTGTTAGAATTTTATTTATTCTCTGTCTACTTGTACTGGTGTCCCAGCAACCATCCTATAGTCAAACCGGTAATTACCTCACCTGCGAACGTGTATTTGAGGTTAAATCTACTACAACCGTGGTTGTGTTAGACGATACAGCGAGTACCTTCAATAAAATTGTTCGAAGGGCTGTAGAAAAGTATTGGAAAATTTCTCCTATAGCATTCACCACGGAGTCGCAGATTATTCCCTATTTGGGGAAGCGCGAGTACTCTTTTCTCATCAAGAATCAGGCAATGAGAATAGAAAAACGCGTAAAAGGGGAATCAAAAATTCAATTTAATGAGATTGCTTTGTATCCAGGGTATCGCACGATTGAAAACTAGGCTTTCCACGCCCGGGACGCATATGCAAAAATCCGGGTGGACTCTTTGCAGAAAGTGGAAACCTACCTTTATAAACTAGAGGGGTTAATTCATGCCATGCATGAATACCTGATATATGCCTCGCAAGGTAAAGTCCGCAAAAATACCTATGGAAAGGATCTTGATCGCTTTTTGAACCAATTTCATTCCTCCTTATCCCAAAAGACCCTTTATGTGACTGAAGAAGATATTCCTGCGGAATACAAGGGACTTACGGAATTTTATGACCATTCATTGACTTTTGTAAGCAAAGATGAACTTCAGCAACTCCTTGCTGATGAAAGGCCGGATGCAGCATTCTTACATATACATCCACTTGTTTCCTGGATTTATGTAATTGATATAAGCAGTGGTCAAATTTTGTACGGTAAAAAAACGACAGAATACAAATCCCTAACTTCCCAGGATTTTCGAAACCTGTCCAAGGCAGTAGGCAAAAAGGGAAAAGACTGGAATTGGAAGAAGTTGTTTAGGTGAGTTGCTGTATTTTCTCTTCACTAAATTGCCAAAGTTGGGCTGCAAGTTGCGTATCCTGTGCAACTTTTGAGGTAGCTGTCTGACGTCGATTGACAAAATATTCACCGCTTACCTTTCCTCCTGGTTCTGATTTAGCTAGATAAAGGATTGTATCCGCTCCTTTCTTGACGGACTTCCCAATTGCTAGAAAACCAGCCTGCAGCAGCCAGTTGGCCCTTCGCGTAATGCGGGTTCGGATCACACCAGGATGTAGGGAGTTTGCCATAACCTGAGTCCCCTCCAATTTATGGGCCAGGGTTTTGGTAAACAGAATGTTGGCCAGTTTTGACTGACCATAGGCTTTTAGGGCAGAATAATTTTCTGGGGTAAGAAGTAGACTTGCCTCTGTATTACCCAATTCTAGGGTTTGCCCCTTATGTGCTGCTGAAGAGACGGTAATAATTCGAGCAGGAGCGGAAGCTTTCAGACGTTCCAGCAGGAGTTGTGTCAAGTAGAAAGGCGCTAGGTGGTTGACAGCAAAGGTAGCCTCTAAACCATCCTTTGTAGTGGTGTAGGAAGGGAAAAAAGCTCCCGCATTGTTAATAAGCACGTGCAGCGCCGGGAATTGGGCTAAAAATTGCTCTGCAAAAGCTTTGACCTGTTGCAAAGAAGCAAAATCACAAGGGAGCACATGAACGGAGGAATTACCTGACTCACGAATAATCTCTTCTCGCACAGATTCTCCCCTCTGCAAATCCCTACTATTGAAGACAAGGGTTACACCTTGCTTTGCCAAATCTACCGCAGCGGCCTTGCCAATACCGCTGGTAGCGCCTGTAATAAGAACGGTAGACTTATCTAAAGCCATCATGATTGGTCCCTTCGAGAAAACTCATTAATTGATAGGATTGGGTAGAGATAACACTATCGGGAAGGTAATCAAATTGAATCTTAGCTTGCTGGAGAAATCTCGCTGCCATCCCTGTATTTTCTAGCAGGTGCTGGGTAATTCCCTGGGCGAGTGCAAGATTTCCCATGTCTAACCTATACGCTTCAGGTTGCTCTTGAAGTTTATCCTTATAGATTGAGTAAGATTCATCAAATGTGGCACTGGCAGCTTCCAACATGTCTTGATTTAGGTAGAACATACCTCTGCGATACAGAATTTTCGCTAAGTGCGGCTCAACCTGGCCTGGGTGAGTACCTACAATCGCCCTGAGACTTGTATAGGCTTGTAGATGATGGGTTTCTGCCTGATCAAAGTCCGCTAACTGTTCGTCAATTTCGCCAATTGTGCTCAAGATGCGTGCGCGTTCGATTTCAGCAGGTAAGAGGCTCTCTTTTGCTGAAAGGCTATCCAAAATGGCGAGTGCCTGAAATAGTTGTGCCTTTGCAGGTTGAGCAGCTTTCAAGTTATGGGTAGCTTTCCCTAAGCCATGCAGAGATTTAGCAATGGAAGTTTGAACCTTGGCCGCTTTGGGTAGGCCTTGATAAATCGTCAAGGACTTTTCGAAATAGTTCCGCGAAGAATCCCACTGCTCAATTTGTGCGTAAGTTTCTCCCAAACCTTGCAGCAGGTCCGCCTCATTGTTTAGGTGCGGGAAACGCTCATTCTGAGGCTCAAGGCTACTCAAGGCCTCGCGATAAATAGATACAGATGCCTGATGTTGATTTCTTGCGGCGTGTAGCATTCCCAGATGCCCAAGGGTCTTCAAGCGTTTCTCCACTGAAGAGGCAAGGGGTAACGCTTCCTCAAAAAGCTGAATAGCACCTCCATAATCTGCCTGTAGCAAAAGCTTGGATGCAAGGGTAGAAAGTTTTTGAAAACGAATGTCCTTAACAAATTTCCACTCATTTACGGAATTCGCAGGGTAGGTAAATGCCGTCAACAGTATTACCCCCAAAATACCCAAACCCCAAGACCCTAACAGGGTATACAAAAGGTTTCGGTCTGACGAAGACCTATTTTTCAATGTATGAGAGTTTGAGTTGGCGGATGACATGTTAAGCGCAAGGAAATTTATTTCAATATACAGAAAAATAAGGGCTAAAAACAAGTACGGAATCCCCTGCCAGGACTCAACATATCCCTATTCCTAATTTTTTTAACATTTTTTGCTAAATTTATTTGCATAAATATAATTTTACTAGTATGTTTGACACGTAGATCAAAAAAATACTCACTATGTTAGCATCCTACACATTCAACTCTTCTTATCATCCTCCCAAGGAACAAACCATTTCCTTACCAGGACTTCGGTTATTAGAAGGTGGGAATTTTCAACCAGGAGATTATGCTCCGATTGTGATGAAGCAAGACCAATCTATCCGGCTAAAATTTTTTCAATGGAATGGGTTTGATCCGAACGCTACCGAAGACATTAAACCCTATCTTTCCGCCTCTCATGTCCTATCTAGCAGTGAGTATTCTTCTCTTATCCGCCAGCATCGTTGTCTCATCCCTGTAGATGCCTATTATGTAACTTCAGGTAAGGGACTTTCTTACAAGGTAAGTAGTCCAGAGACAGGGATGTTCTGCTTTGCGGGGATCTACAGAGAATGGAAAGATGAAACTGGTACCATGAAATACAGTTTTGCCATTCTCTCTACGCAGGCCTGCGCAGACGTCAGCCCTTTTGGCCTTCTCATGCCTTTGATCCTGCGCCGCCAAGAAGAACGCATTTGGCTCAATACCCATGCAAAGCTTCAATACATATCCCGGATGCTGTACCAGCCCTGCTCTCTCTCCTTGGCTGTACATCCGGTATATAAGCTCCTGGAAGCATCCGAAACTTATCCTAAGCAGATTGCTGCATAGCTAGCAATCGTATTTTCCTTCCTTTCCCCTTTGACGCACTGGCCCCTCAAGTCCCATACTTGAGGGGTTTTCAATTGAGAGGTAAATCTAAATTCCCAAGGTTTTTCGTAACTAGAGAAAATTTTAATTACTCACCCTATGAAACATCTATTATTTTCCCTCATCCTCGTTGCATGTTGTTCTTGTGCTTCTACTGATCTTTTGGTGAAGATTCCCCCTCAACAATCGATAGAAATAGACCTACCCGCCTATGAGAGGTATGATGCCACGTTGCGCAATCAATCACTCAATGACGTAGAAGTCAAGGTACTAAATAAAAGCACGGATGAAGCTCTTCGGGGCTTTGGATTAGCAGGAAAGGGCAAAGCAACAGTCTTTGTTGAAAAAAGCGGAAAATTAGTCCTTAATAATCCTACGGACAGCCCCAAGGGAGTAAAAATCTCTATTATAGAAACGGAAGTGCCCCAAGTAGATCCCAATCGCAAAGCCATAACATTCACCCTGGCCAATAATACGGCTAAATCGATCCCATTAATTATCCCAACCGTCATGAATCCCAATCTATCGCCTTTCTCAAAAAGCGGAGTAGACCTAAAGATTGGACAAGAAATTATCTTTCGGGCAAAAGGGAAGAAGCACGTCTTACTTGTGGTAGATCAAACTATCGAGGACGGAGAAGTGATCGATGTTGCCAAGCTGCTGAAAGAGCGTAAAAAAGAATTAGGACTGAACTAACCTTTTTGCACCAAGGCATAAACTTAATCAGCGGATCTGGCCATTTGTCTTTATAGGAATTTGTTTATTCTGCAAGGGTAATGTATCGGCAGATTTTCCATACTCAATGTTGATCTGCTGCCAAGGATACACACTGCTACCTTGGCAGCTGGTACAGTAATAAATGGGGAATAAAGTAGATTTCTATCCTCCGACCTAAACCATAACTTCCTTCGAATCTCATTCTGATGGCACCTAATTTTTCATGCAGGTGTAGATATTACCTCGTAGTCTAAGGCAGGTTCTACTTCATTTGGAAGGAGTTTTCCCAGAATAAATCGGAAGGTGCTACCCTCTCCAAGTTTGGACTCAATCCATATCTTCCCTTGGTGTCTTTCAATAATTTTGTAACACAAAGCAAGACCAATACCTGATCCTTCAAATCTATCTCGGGAGTGTAGACGCTTAAAAATTCCGAATATTTTTTCGTGGAACTCTTCTTCGATTCCAATTCCGTTATCTTTGACTGCAAACTCAACCTTTCCATTGGGAAGCTGCATTCCCCAAACTTGGATTTGGGGTTTTTGATGGGAATTAAATTTTATCCCATTCATGATCAAGTTGCTAAATACCATCCGAATCTGAACGGGATCGCAATATCCCTTAGGTAGTTCACCGATTTCTATATGAGCCTTTTTTTCCCGTATATATTCTGAAAGATCAGAACGGATATTCTGAAGCATTTCGTTGAAATCACATTCTTGTACAGCAAGTTCCTCTTGTCGAGTGGTGGAGTACGAGAGCAAACTCTTGATAATTTGCATCATCCGAGTAGAGCTTTGGCTAATAAACTCAATGTATTTTACCCCATTTTCCCCCAGTTGAGCTTGAAACTCTTTTCGACGAAGGAGAGAGGAAAATGAATCAATGGTTTGCAAGGGTTCTTTGAGGTCATGAGAAGCGACAAAGGCAAACTGCTCCAACTCTCGGTTAGATTTTTCGAGCTCTGTATTCGCAAAGGTTAACTCCTCCTCAAATTGCTTTCGCTTTGTTATTTCCACAAGGAGCTTCTGGTTCTGGTTTCGTACATTTTTAGTGTAAAAATTGGTGAAGAAGTAGATTAATATAATACCTCCTGTAATGGCAAATATTTTGAATACAAACGTCTCCCAGAAAGCTGGCTCGACAATTACATGTAATACTTCTGGTTCATGGCTCCATACCCCGTCATTATTGCTCCCCTTAACTTCGAATTGATAAATTCCATGTTCCAGGTTGGTGTACACTACAGGCTGATTGGTGTAGGTATACACCCAAGTATCATCAAAGCCTACCATTCTGTAGGCGAATTTATTTTCCTCTGCTTGGTTAAAGTTAGAAGAACTAAATGAGATAGATAGTTGGTAGTTGTCATGCGCTAGTGTGATTGTATCCGTAGCAGTAACCTCTTTTGTCGTTGAGCGCGCTGGACTTAGGGTGGAAACTTCCGTAACAATGACACTTGGAGCCATCTCATTCTTCACAATCTTATCTGGCTCAAATCCTACGAAGCCTCGAAACCCTCCCACGTAAATGGCCCCAGAATGATCTGAATATATAGCCCCTTCCCTAAAGCTGATTTCCATATCACCATACTCGAATATCTGACCACTTGGAATGTGGTAGTTTAATATCTTATCTAAGGTACTTGCCCAAACATTTTCCTTATTCACGGCTAACAGGGAAATGATCATTTGAGAATGCTGCTCTTCGCCTATACGAAAAAAAGCCCCCTCTATCAGATTATACCCTACAAGCCCTGTCCTAGAGCCGATGATAAGGGTTTCTCTTACAGAAACAATGGAAATTAAGCGATCAATTGGGAGACTTTGGGGATCCTCCATATCGTGTAAAAAACGTTGGAAGGATATACTATCCCCTTCCTCCTTGACCAGATTCAATCCCCCATAGGTGGTGATCCAAATTTGCCCATATTGGTCTTGTGTGATACCCGAAGTAGAATTATCGCTGATGGAATTTGGATGCTCATTCTTGGTAAAAACCTCATAGTCTTTTCCTCCATTTTTAATTACAAACAACCCCTTCTCACTACCAATCCAGATTCTTTCGCCCTTTTTCTCATCTCGAGTAACACAGACAGCTTTGGATCTATGAGCCTTCAATAGGCCTAAAATGGGCTTGGGGGTTAATAGCTCAGACTGCGTCCTACTGTAGAAATCGATTTTGGTTATGCCGGATAACCGAACAATGTAGAGAACCCCTTCTTCCACCTCTACAAAGTTCATCGCATCATTTATTGGCTCGATAAACCCATAAACTTCATGTACAGGCTTGTTTTCACCTGACTGTAAATTGAAATGAACTACTTCCCCTGAATCATAGCAGAGAATGGCGTGATCTTTCTCAGGGATAAAAATCTCCTCAATATTCACATCAGTATAGAGACTAGAATTGACCTGATAGGAGCGAATTTGCTTGGCAAACCAATTGTACTGGGTGATTCCCCGATCTGTCCCAATCCAAACAAGGTCTTGAACATCGACAAAAATAGATTGAATTTTATTGCTATTGATCGTTCGAACATTGAGTGGGTCATAGAGATGTTGATGAAATTTTATTATGGGCTTTTCTAGGGTAAATTGATTGTACTTCATCGGATCAGGCAGTTGATTCGAGGGGATTTCTGCCAGTCCATACGCAGTGGCAATCCAAATATTCCCCTTTGAATCTTGGCCAATATCACGCACATCAATATCACCAACCAAGGAGTTAGGATCTTCGGGATCATGTGAATAGTTGTGGAACCTAGGGAGATGTGTCCATGCTTCTGGATCCTCTTCCTTATTTGAAGGCAATTGCATGAGGTATAGTCCGCTGAAATGTGAACATACCCAAAATCGGTCCTGCGAATCCTGAAAAACCTTCCAAACCGCCTCCTGATTTCCATCTTTGTTTATGAGGGGAATTCTTTTGAATGTACTTTTACTCCATTCTTCCTTATGAGGAACAAATAGATTCATTCCGCCTGCCCAAGAACCCAACCAGATACGTCCCTCCCGATCCTCGGTAATGGATAAGATAGCATTAGCACTTAAGCTTGTTGTATCTTTAGAATCATGCCGAAACCGTACGAAATCATCTGTCTCTTCCCGATAAATAGAGACTCCCTTTTCTGTTCCTATCCATACCCTACCCTTACGGTCTTCCATAAGGCATAGCACATCGTTATTCCCTAGGGAATTTGGATCCTCTGAAAGATATTTGTAGGTCGTCCACTTTTCCTGCTTGGGTTCGTATCTTGTTATACCCCCATGCCGAGTCCCTATCCACAAATTCCCCTTTGAGTCAAAGAGAAGGACTTCAATGTAATTGGATTTTAGCGCCTCAACTTCTTTTGAGCTGTACACTTTCACATCATTTTCAGAAATGTACCTACAGAGTCCATTGGTTGTTCCAATCCACAAAAGCCCGTTTGGGTCTCGGGCCATATCATTGATAAATTTGTTCGGAAAACTTTTGGGTAAATCTAGCCGAAAAAAGGGCTGTACAATACGTTCCTGCGCAATCATTCGATCAGGAATACCCCAAAATAAAAGAAACAGTATCGCAAGGAATCGAAGTCGCGACATTTTTATTTATCGTTAGCAATAAATAAAATTAAAAGATTATTTATAGCAAATAAAGTGCATAAATCAAATCAGATTGGGCTGTTTGTCCATAAAAATTTCAGATTACTTACTAAATTCCTCCCTTATTTCGCTCATTCTATTTGTCCATCAACTCTTAATACCGCATGAATCAAATCTGAGAACATTTAGCCTTAATGGAGCAAGTAACTCCTAAGATAGCCAAAACTTGGAGAAAAGTAGTATGGGTACTATGTAGGTAAACGGATCGTGCGCTATAAATTATATTTTTGGATAATCCCCATGTCAGTTGAAAGAATTGCCGCTAGTGTTCTCATTTTCCATCTACTCCTATTTGGATGTAAGACCCCTTCCCCAAATTCTGAGGAAGAGAATATATCTACAGACTCCATCAGCAACACACAGACTAATAAAACCATTCTTTCCACATACCAAATTGCGGACGCATTTGACTTCCCAGTAGGGCCACCCGATGCAAAGGGATACTACAATGCACAACCCTTTGGTGAGAACCTCCACTTAGGAGATGACTGGAATGCAGTAACTGGTGGAAATACAGACCTGGGAGACCCTATCTTTTCCATAGCTAACGGTCGGGTGAGCTTGGCTCAGGATATGGGAGTGGGCTGGGGAAATGTGATCCGAATTGTACACTATCTCCCAAATGGAAAAAGTTACGAGTCCTTATACGCTCACTGCGATTCGATGCGCGTTTCAGAAGGGGCATGGGTAAAACGAGGGGAACAAATCGGTACAATTGGAAATGCAAATGGACTATACCTTGCCCATTTGCATTTGGAAATTCGAAATCAACTGGATATGGATATAGGGGGAGGATATGCAGCAGATACAAGGGGTTACGTCGATCCGACCCAATTTATTAACTCATACAGGAAGACTCTATCCCGCTCTCAAGATGACACACTTCAACATGAAGAATAATAAACATTCCTCCGTCTCCTTGGAAGAAATACCTTATGAAGCCACCTGGGGAATCCGTCATCAGGTATTGTGGCCGTCAAAAGAACTTGACTATGTGAAACTAGCTTCGGACCCCAAGGGCCATCACTACGGAATCCAAATCAATGATAAACTTGTATCGGTGATTTCCCTATTTGTAGAAGGGGAATCCGCTCAATTTAGGAAATTCGCTACCCTCCCTGAGGAGCAAGGCAAAGGCTATGGAAGTATATTGCTCCAGCATGTTATGAAACAGGCACAAGCCTTAGGAGCAACACAACTCTGGTGTAATGCCCGGGTAGAGACATGCGCCTTTTATCATCGTTTTGGAATGGTAGAAAAAGGAAGAGGGTTTAAGAAAGGAAACATCCCATATGTGGTAATGGAACGGCGCTTACCTTAGGCTTTCTCCTGCAATCCTTTTGGATAGGTGGACTCCCCCAAGCTCAAAATAAGCCTCTCTATGATTGGCATTTAAGTACCTAAGTAGGATGATTGTGGTAATAGGCCAGAAAATACATGGGTACCCTCAAAGGGTTAATACTCGAGGGTTTTTACCGCAGAGTTTTGTGAGATAGACCCCTGTTATCCCCTTAGAAAGGGGATGGGGAGGTACGCAGAGAGATCGAATGTACCTTTTTAGTAATTTAACGCTTAAATACCCTCTTTTTCCTCTTTTAATTACTCCTTGATCCTCTGTGGTAAAACAAAAAAGTACAAGGAAACTTTGGTTTCATCTGACTTAAAGAATACATACCGAATCGGTTTTACTCCGCTACTTAAAAGGTCCTTTGAGAAGAAATATAGATTCTGACCCATGATTTAATGTAGCGCAGCCCGAATCGGCAAGTTCAGCAAAATCTTTCCTTCAATTTCAATCAATTCATCCAGCCGCTTGTATACAGCTTCTTTGTCAAAGTAATTGAACAACATCTCCACAAAAATATTCCCATGCTTAGCTTCAGAAGCCCAGAGACGGTGGTAAAACTTTTTCAACTCTCCGGGAGGAAGCTTTTCATAGATCAATCGAAAGCGTTCTGCTCCCCGACATTCTACAACAGAGGCGAGTAACATGCGATCCATAAAGCGGTCCTCTCGACCCGACCTACAAGCATCTAAAAGTTGCTGAATGTAGTGATCTTTACCCATACCTGCCGGTAAGGTAACCCCACGCTCTTCCATGATTGTATACACATCCTGAAAGTGCTCCAATTCCTCTACAGCCGTCTCAATCAATAAGGGAATAATTTCCAAGCGGTCAGGGTATTTAGCTACGAAACTCATGGCCATGGCGGATGCCTTCCGTTCGCAGTCCGCGTGGTCTTGCAAAAAGGTATCAAAGTCTCCCAACACAGCTTCTATCCATTCAGGAGGACTTGCAACGACGAGGTCAGCAGATACTTTCATAACGAAATAAGTTTAGGGTTATAGGAAACGTCCTTATTAAAACTATAAAAGAGCGCACAAATAGGTCTATTAGTATATAAAAATAAGGTAATTTGCCCTACAGACAATAAGCATTATGCAAAACCCATCTAGCCTTCTCATTCTTTTTACCATAAGCTTCCTTCTTAGCAGCTGTGCGGGAAGATTAGCAGTACCCGAGAATTCCTTTGGGGAGGAAATAGCTCCAGCAAGTCCAGACTATGG
>JBCCTX010000199.1:0-14352 GCA_039197765.1 Bacteroidota bacterium | reverse complement strand
AGAATGGTTACCAAGGCCAGGTTCCCAATCAGTTCCGTCATAAAAAGCATCAGGGTGATCAGGACCGAACCCACGATGAACACCGACCAGGATTGTTGGGAGGAGATGAGTTGGCCGATGAAATCTACCAAGCCGGCTTTGGATAGGCCGGCTGCCAGGGCGAGTCCGCCTCCGAAGAGGATCAAGATACCCCAAGGCAGGCGTTGGGTGTCTTGCCAGTCGAGGGGAAAAGTCCCGCTATTCCACTCGATCGGGACGACGAATAGACTGAGGGCGGCTACCATGGCGATGGTGGTGTCGGTTAGCTTGAGGTCGGGAAACCAGATATTTAGCTGGCTGCGGAGAATCCAGGTCAGGGCGGTACAAAAGAATATCAGTAACACAATGATTTCTCCCCTTTTCATTGGGCCTAGCTTGGCGAGTTCGGTATCGATTGTACCCGCGGAGGACTGGATTTCGCCCAGGCCACTGGGGTAGAAGACCTTTACCAGGAGGAAGTAGCAGCATGCTAGCATCAAAGCCACAAAGGGAATCCCCATTTTCATCCACTGCACAAAACTGATGCTGATTCCATACTCGCTTTCTAAAAAGCCCAAGGCCAAAACGGTGGGAGGCGTACCTACGATAGTGCCCATCCCCCCAATATTGGCCGCAAAGGCAATTCCCAACATGATGGTCAGGGAAAAGTTGGCTTCCCTGGGATTGAGTCCATCTGCGTCGTGCATCAGTAGGCTGATAACAGATACAGCTATGGGCAGCATCACTACGGTACTGGCGGTATTGGAAATCCACATGCTCATCAGAGCTGTAGCCAGCATGAAGCCCAGGACAATCCCATCTGCATGGGTTCCCGTGAGTTTGAGGATGGAAAGGGCAATGCGCTTGTGCAACTGCACCTTTTCCAAAGCCAAGGCAATGACAAAGCCCCCAAAAAATAAGTACAGAATGGGATTGGAATAGTGGACGGCTACACTCTTGAGGTCCATAATCCCCAGGATGGGAAAGATCGTCAGGGGAAGTAGTGCGGTTACGGGAATGGCAACAGCTTCTGTAATCCACCAGATGATCATCCAGGCAGCTACTGAGATGACGAGATGCGCCTCGGGATTAACCAGGGTAAGGGGGAGAACATTTAGCAGAATACACACGAGTGGGCCACTTAGCAGACCGATTTTTTTAGGAAGAGGATAGGAAACCATATGCCCGATTTCTGATAAAAATACTAAAAGGGAGTGATTTACAAACTTTTCTCGATTGATTTTACCGCAGAGGAGAAAGAGGGCGTAAGGAGGTTAAAGGAGAAGGGTAAGAGTATGGGATTGCTTCTTCCTCTTTTTCTTTACCGTGGATGGCGGGTAATAAAAATTTAATTCAATTTTTGAATAAAAATGATTTATTTACACATATTGATTATATTGTAAAGTACTAATATGAAATTATAGATAATATGGATCGGCTTGGGGGAAACCGCTACTTTTTAGCAGGCCTTTTGGGTAGCATGAAATCTACTCATCAAAATCCTTGAGCACCACTGGGGTACTTTGAGACGAGAATCTTCTTCAGAGGCTATGAGGTATTTTTACATACATCTGCTTGCGCTGTTATGGTGCTTCGCCTTGTTTGGGGCTATGGCCTTTCGTGTCTATTTGGAAAGGGACTATCCCTACATGAAAGAACCGATAGAAACCCTCAACTACTGGATTGGCTACTACCCAGATACTGCTTATGCCAAGGGAGAGGAATTGGGGGTTTTGGGATTGCGGGATTCGGTATTTGTCCTAGATCACTTCATATATGAAGGGAGTAAATTTCTGGTTCCCCCCGTATTCATCGAACGCATGCAACTCAATTTTGCCTTTGTCCATCAAGCAGCCTATAGTAGGAGCCTAACCGACCCGTGGCGCATTGCAAATGAAGGGGGACTCTTACTGGGAACACGAATTCCCCTCTACATTCAGCATCTTAGTTCCCATAAGACCTATGGACCTTACTACGCCCAATCCCAGGCTCCCCATCAGTTTGAATTTCACTGGGGCTTTAAAGAAGTAGTTGCCAAACTTCCTTCAGGCAGATATGCCTTACGCCTGGCAATTGAAGAAGCTGATATTCCCCCCTTACGCAGAAAGCTGGTCCAGAGCCTTTTTTCTCCCACCTATTATCCCCGCTACGAGATGTATTTTGAAATTCCAATAAGGTAATAGCAGGTGTGTACCCTCCAGCCATCTATTTTTATAATTTTTCGTAGTTTATAGATAGATAAAAAAGGGTAGTTATGGAAGTTCAATTGAAAAAGCGCCTATTAAGCGTCGAGGAGTATTACAAGATGTGGGAAGCCGGTATCTTGGCGGAAGATGATCATGTGGAATTGATTAATGGAGAAATAGTTTATTTGAGCCCTAAGGGAGGTAAACATTCAGCATGTATTAGCCGCATCGCTGAAATAATCCCTGTAATTTTGGCAGGGAAAGTGATCATGAGAATTCAAGATCCTATACATTGTAGTCTTCACTCCGAGCCCGAACCAGATATTGTTTTAGCCAAAAGGCGTTCAGACCATTATGAGAGTGGGCAACCCGGTCCTGAGGATATATTGCTTGTAATGGAAGTAGCAGACAGCAGTTTGGCAGTAGATCGCAATACGAAGCTAAGCCTGTATGCCTCTTCACAAATCAATGAATATTGGGTTATCAACTTGCAAGATTCCGAAATAGAGGTCTATCAGGAACCCAAAGGCGATCATTATTCCCTGCGAAGAATATATTCCCTTGATGAATCGGTTCCTTTACCCATGGGAGAACATATTGCAGTTCGGTCTATTTTGTCATCTTAATGTTTCATTTATTGAACATTGTTGGTTGAAATATCCACAAACTGAATTACGGGTAATCTTACCTTTGTTATACAACGTGCAGCTAAATACTTAGAATATCCTTTGGTCTCCCCGATCAAAGGTTATTCTCTTTTATAAAAAAATAAACCATGATATACTGTATTCCTTACTAAAATATATACGAGAAAATCAGGTACTTTCCTTCTTTTTATTTGTACCCTGGTTTTATGGATAGATTGAGTCTTTTTGCACCTTCTTGGGAGCCAAATGGGGACAAGGATCTATAATGATCTTGACAGGAAAGTCTTGGATGAGAAGCTGGTCTATGTACCTGATAGCTAGCCCTTCAACGCAAAGAAGCTATTTTACTTTTTGTATAGAAACCTCTATATTAAAAAAGACCTTATGAGATTGAGTTTCTTCTTTTACCCTCATTTTGTGGAGGAATATGCTGACGATTCAAGAAGTATATGAACAATATTATGACCGCTTATTGAGGTATGGCTACAGCATTGAAAGGGACCTAGACCTAGTACACGATACCATCCAAGACTTATTCGTTTGGTTTATGATGAATCCAGATAAATTGGAGAAAGTGCAAAATCTGGATGTCTATCTGCTCAAATGTCTTCGGCGTAATTTGGGCTCGGCGATGAAGCAGATGAAAAACAAGGAAACTCGGGCAGCTTTGTATATGAGGGAAGAGATAAGAAAAACATCTTCTGTAGAGGCCCATATGATTGCCTCCGAGCAAGAGCAAGAAGATTCTACTTGGTTGCAAGCTCAATTGAGAAGGCTTTCCCCTGATCAAAGAGAAGTCATTTTCCTCCGCTTCTATGAAAATCTATCTTATGACGAGATTGCTGAGATTCGCGCTGTCAGTAAGCAAGTTGTAAGGAATATGGTATTTCGTGCCTTGAAAAATCTCCGTCGCATAGGAAAAAAGAAGAATCAACAGCCCTTGAAAGAGATCTATGGGCTACTCAGCTTGTTTTTCTGAATTTTTTCAAAAAAAATTCTGCCTCCCTATTATAAAAGCAGGTTTCACTCCCTCTTACTGTAAACCTGACTTTTTATTCTTTCTGTATGAACAAACCCTACTACTCCTACACCCTGGAAGAACTGGCTTCTGACCCCTATTTCAAGGAATGGGTCCTAGATCCTACCCCAGAACTTGAGCAATTTTGGGAGGAATTTCTCCAAAAGAATCCCCAGAAGGCTCCCTTGGTTCAGGAGGCCCAAATGCTCATCCGAGAACTTAATAGATATTTTGATGTGGGAGAGACGAATCCTCAACAATTGAAAGTATATTTTGATGAGGTTCGCCAACGTGCTGATAGGGAAATGCTTAGGCCATCAAAAGCTCCGACACCTACTGCGAACCTTTTGATTAGGTGGTCTATTGCTGCCTCTATTGCCCTGCTCATTGGCATAGGTGCATGGGTTTGGCTTGCTTCAAGCCCCGCAAGACAGCTATACGCAACCGAATATGGAGAGTGGGAGGAAATACAGTTGCCCGATGGATCTATCGTAAAATTAAATGCCGATTCGGAATTATCGCTCGCTGATACTTGGGAGGAAGGAACAGAAAGAAAGGTTTGGCTAAAGGGAGAGGCCTATTTTGAAGTACAAAAGATGTACGAAACGGGAACGAAGTTCATCGTGGTTGTGGAAGGGGTATCGGTGGAAGTATTAGGTACCTCTTTCAATGTGATGAATCGAGGAGAAAAAACCGAGGTGTTCCTCGAAGAAGGATCGATCCGATTGGAAACTGCGGAGGAAGAAGCCCTGATGGTTCCAGGAGATCTTATCGCGTATTCCTCCGCTGCAAAGCAAATAGTGGAAAAGCGAACCGGTGTAAAAGATTACAATACTACCTGGAAGGATGGGGTATTGGTCTTTAAGGAAGATACCGTAGCGCAAATTATCCGCAAAATAGAAGAGATCTACGGAGTTGAATTCCAAATTCGAGACGACTCTATTTTGAATTCCTCTACTACTATCCGGATTCCAATGGATGAATTGGACATTACTTTGCCCATTCTTGAGAGAACCTTGGGTAGAAATATCCAGCGACAGGATGATCTCCTTATAGTAGAATGACCCGCGCACACTACCCCCCTTTATTATTTATCCATACTACCTGATTGAAATACTATTAACAAGTTGACTTATGAAAGTTGCTATTACTCGCAGGCCATCAGGGATACTACTCCTTACCCTAATGGTTGCCTTAATTACTCCCTGTTTACTCAGGGCTGAGCCTCGAGAAGTTTTGGAAGAAACCCTACAAAAGAGAATGTTAACGGATGTGTTGGAAGAACTGGGAAATACCTATCAGGTTCTTTTCTCCTACAATTTGGAATTGCTTTCGGGTGTGCAAGTTGATTTTGTGTATCGAAAGGAAGAGTCACTGAAAAAGGTAATGAATCGCTTACTTGCCAATACACATTTTACCTACGAGACCTACGGAGATAAATACTTAGTTGTATTTAAAAAGAGTAAGCAGGGAATACGAGATGCCAAAAAACTGAAACGTAAAATTATTCGCATTCAGAAGTTGGAAAACAAGGGTAATTTGAGCGTAGCAAACTCTACTACGGGCACCTTGGAAGCCCTAAAAAGTACTGCCCGTTTTATAAGCCAGAAAGTCCTTGATAAAACTCTTTCAGGCTCTATTCTGGGTTCGGATGGGGTTCCGTTGATCGGCGCTACTGTCCGTGCAAAGGGAACCAATAAGGGAGCCCTTACCGACAGTGAGGGAAGATTTCAGTTAGAGGTTCCGGAATCGGTTAATACCCTCATAGTCTCCTATATTGGATATGCTACACAGGAAATAGATATTGTTGGGAAAGAACAAATAACAGTTACCCTGGAACCGAGCAGCACCTCTTTGGATGAAGTAGTAGTAGTGGGGTATGGTACCCAGAAGAAAAGCGATTTAACGGGTTCATTGGCATCTGTTTCAGCCTTAGATTTTGAACAGCAGCCATTGACTCGGATGGATCAGGCTTTGCAAGGAAGAGCGCCTGGGGTAGCCGTCACCCAGACCAGCGGGGCTCCTGGAGCAGGATTTAAGATCAGGGTTCGCGGGGCTAATTCTATCAGCGGTAATAATAACCCGCTGTACGTTGTAGATGGCCTAGTCGTAGGGGATATCAACTCCATCAATGTCAATGACATTGCCTCTATGGAAATCCTGAAAGACGCTTCTGCTACAGCTATTTACGGTTCAAGGGGAGCCAATGGGGTAGTCCTTATCACAACAAAAAGGGGTTCAAAGGGAAGTGCTAAAATCGAGTTTGAAACCTTCCACGGCATATCCCGCGTGTCCCAAAAGCTGGACGTAATGACTCCGTCGGAATTTGCTGAAGGGGTGAACTTTGCCGAAGGAAATGAAATTTTTACGGCTGAAGAAATTGCCCAACTTAGAAATGGAGGAGGAGAAGACTGGCAAGACCGGTTTTTTAGAGATGCCTATTTCTCAAATGTACAAATCTCAGCCAGTGGCGGGGGAGAAGGCATGGATTACTATGTATCTGGAAACTTCTATGATGCTGATGGTACGATAACGGACCAAAATTATCGGCGCTATACCCTGAGAGGTAATATTAACGGAACCCTGTCTGATAAACTCAAGGTTGGGTTGAATGCCTTCATGAGTCGAGAGGAAAATACCGGGGTACGGGCAAACTTGGCTACAGGGATGACCTGGGACCCTACAACGCCAGCATTTGATGACGAAGGGAACTACAATTTTACCCCCTTAAAACCAGGTGTTGGAAATGGTACTCCCAATCCCCTCGTTGCTCCAGAGAATAATATAAGGGAAAACTTCGACCAACAGGTGATCGCCAATGCGTACTTTGATTACGAGTTACTCGATGGCTTGGTCTTGAATATTTCAGGAGGAGTGGAGCAACTCAATATCAATCAAAATGGATATACCTCCCTTTTGGTCAATAATACGGGTAATGCAAGGGTATTGAATCGAGACGTGAATCGATACCAAAATACAAACCGACTTACCTATACCTTTGATCAATCAGCTGTTCACAAAATTCAGGTCGATGCCATTCACGAGCAGCAATTTATAGGAGTAAAGGTTACAGAGGCCGAGGCTACTGGCTTTTTCTCAGACAACACTACCTACAAGAACCTGGCACTCGGTGCTGTCCAGCGAACCAACAATAACTCTACAAGTGAAAGTTTACAGTCTTTTTTGGGTAGGGTGAATTATTCCATTTTAGACAAATACCTATTTACCGCCTCCATTCGTGCCGATGGTTCTAGTAAATTTCAAGAGGATAACCGATGGGGGGTATTCCCTTCAGCTTCGCTGGCTTGGAGAGTTGCGGAAGAATCTTTTATGGAGTCTATTCCCACTATCAACGATTTAAAATTGCGAGCCAGCTATGGGGTCACTGGGAGTCAAGCGATAAATCCTCTTGCTACGCGTTCTATCCCCATTATTGGGGCGGAGATTAACTATCCCTTTACAGGGCAAGCAGCAACTATTGGCATTGCTCCCTCTTCCCAGTTGGCAAACCCTGACCTGACTTGGGAGACCACTACTCAAACGAATGTTGGGCTAGATCTAGGGCTTTGGAATTCTCGAATAGCTCTGTCTTTTGACCTATACCAAAAAAATACCACAGATCTACTACTCCAACGGATTTTGCCTTCCTTCCTCGGACCTACTTTGGTTACAGAAAATGTGGGAGAGGTAGAAAATAGGGGCTTCGATATCTTTCTTTCCTTAATCTTACTGGATCAGGGAGATTGGAATATCAGCTCTGACCTGAGTTTTTCACGCAACGTCAACGAGGTAATTGCCCTGGTGGGAGAAGACGAACCCCTCGAATTGGGAAATATTTATTATCAAAACACCTTTCCTGTCAACCCTACGCGTGTAGAGGTTGGCCAGCCTATTAGTGCCTTTAGAGGGTATGTGTTTGAAGGAGTCTATCAGGTGGGGGAGGAGGATGAAGCTGCTCAATTTGGTAAGGAGCCTGGGGATGCTAAATACCAGGATACTAATGGAGATGGAGTAATTTCAACGGATGATATTGTAACGGTTGGGGACGGGAATCCCGATTTTACCTGGGGCTGGAATTGGAAGGTAGGATGGAAAAACCTTGACCTTAACTTTTTACTCCTAGGATCACAAGGTAACGATATATATAACTTCCAGCGCATGCGTATGATGGGCCTGGGGGCTACTCAGTTTCATGCCGTCCATGCAGATTACAACAATCGTTGGACGCCCAACAATCCCTCTCAAGTACCCTCAGGTAGAGATGGTACCGAGTTTTTATCTTCTCAATTCATTGAGGATGGTTCCTATGTGACCCTGAAGACCCTTGCCCTTGGTTACACCTTTGGCCAAATGAATTGGGGCTTAAAAGCGTTGCGGGTGTATTTAAGTGCGGAAAACCTCTTTATCCTCACCGACTATACCGGTTTTGATCCTGAATCTACCGCATCAGGTAACTCTGATGTTGACCTAGGGATTGATTTAAATACATATCCCATCAACCGCTCTTTTTCCGCGGGAATCAAAGTGACATTTTAATTCATAACCCTTTTGATTTTATAATTGGATAGTATGAAAAACTTAAAAAACATATATTTCCTGATACTCATAGGGGCATTACTCCTATTGCCCATTCAGTCTTGTGTAGACTTGGAAGAAGATTTGAGCAGTGTCTTGACCATTGATAATCTCCAAGGAGAGGGAGACGTCTTATCTGCCCTCTCTGCTATTTATAGAGCTACTGCTGATGTATATAATGTCCCTCACTTTCAGCGAGCTCCTACCTACGGTGCGGATGACCTGACCACTTGGTGGGCTGGCAACAAGGCTCCCTTGAGGGTATTTGATAGGTTTGATTATGGAAATGGGGAAAATTCAGACATAAATTGGCTCCCGCATGGGTGGGACGGATACTGGAGGGTCATATACAGGGCGAATTCTGTAATAGAAGGCCTCAAAACCTCTTCTGCACCTGAGGAAGTAGTGGAGGTAGCAGACGGAGAAGCGAGGTTTCACCGTGCCTTGAGTTATTTCAATTTGGTAAGGACTCATGGTAATATGCCGATTGTGTTAGATGGCTATGTCCCTACAGGAGATGAACAACGGGCAACGGTAGTAGAGAATTATCTCCACATTGAAGATGACCTACTTATTGCGGCTAGGCATCTACCGGGGCCTGATGAAGTGGCAAATGTAGGCCGGGTTTCTTCTGCAGCCGCCCTTACCCTTTTAGCAGATCTCTATCTGACATGGGCTGGCTGGCCTGTAAAAGACCAATCCAAATATGCAGAGGCAGCTGCTAGCGCAAAAGAAGTGATCGACATGAATTATTTTGAACTCCTTCCCATAGACGAGTTATGGCTACTTGAGAATCAGAATAGTTCGGAAGCCGTTTTTTCTATCCAGTTGTCGGAATCAGAGAACATTCGTTCGGGCTTTCCTGCTGCGTTCAGCTTTCACGAGTCTAGGGGATGGTCAGATGCCTATCCTGAACTCCAGTTCTTTAGAGATTTCCCCGAAGGGGCCCGCAAAGACGTAACCTTCCATACGGAAATACCACAAAGGGGCGTGAGACAAGGACAAATCGTTACCAACGATCCAGCTACAGTACCGTGGCCAGAGTCGCAGCGTATGCATCCTATGTACAAGAAGTTTACTATTTCAGAAAACTTGGACCTGGGGAATAGGACCTCGGGTTTCAGGGGAATCGAAGTGTATAGATATGCTGAAGTCCTACTGATATTTGCGGAGGCACAAGCACGAATTGGGGAAACGGCAGAGTCCCTTGAAGCTCTCAATCAGGTCAAGCGTCGAGCTATGGGAGTACCTTACCTCCAGCCCGATCCTTCAGTAGATGTCGTGAGCTCGATGCCTGATGAGATTGTTGCGGAAAAAGGGTGGGAATTAGCGGGAGAATACAAACGTTGGTTTGACTTAGTGAGAACGGAGAAAGTCGAGGAGATTGCAAGTCGAAGAGATCCTATGGAACAGGTTGAACTGGTTAGGCAGCCCACAAAAAACAACTACATAACTCCTATTCCTTTCCAGGCGATATCCACCAGTAACCTAGAACAAAATCCAGCAGGCTTTGTCATACAATAGATATAGAGAAAATGGGCAAGCGATTAAAAAGTTTGCCCATTATTTCCCCCATTTTCCTTTAGGGGAAGAAATCGAGTAAATTCCCGTATACCTCCTAGCGCGTGTACTAGGAAATTTTGGTGATTTCCATTGAGAATCCATAACTCGATGCCGTTTTCTTGGCAATATTGAGCGGCCTTGAGTTTCGAAGCCATTCCTCCGGTGCCATTTGAGGATACACTCGGCCCTACCATATGGGCTACCTCGGATATGTCTCTTACGCTCTTGATTAATTTAGCCTGAGGATTAGTTTGGGGATCTTCTGCAAAAAGCCCTTCAATATTTGAAGCTAAAATGAGTAAATGTGCTTGGACCAAATGGGCTACCAAAGCAGCCAAATAGTCATTGTCTCCAAAGCGAATTTCGGCCGTAGTAGTGGTATCATTTTCATTGATGATGGGAATGTAGCCGTTAGCCAGTAGTACTTCGAGGGTATTTTGCGTATTCACCTTAGACGAATCTCTTTCAAAGTCGGTATGACTCAGCAGACATTGCGCCATACGAAGCCCATAATCTTGAAATACTTCCTGGTAAATGCGCATGAGAATCGGCTGCCCAATTGCCGCCAAGGCTTGTTTGACGGCTATGGGATCATTACCCTGGGTTTTGATCGCCTGACGAGCGGTTGCAATTGCTCCAGAACTCACAATGAGGATTTCATATTCATCCTTCAAGGCCACTAGCTGCCGAGCAATATCCTCTACCTTTCCACGGGATATTATGTGCGTTCCTTGTGTCAGAGTGGAACTGCCAATTTTTAGTACCAAGCGCTTGCGCATAAATATTAGTTTTTTAGTCGGTAGTCCGTGGACCGTAGTTGTAACCTTTCATGTTTAATCAAAGTACATTTAGACCACCGACTACCGACCACCGACTATTTATTCCCTCACCTGTCCCTCGCCGTACACATACCACTTATTGGTTACCAAATGTTCGAGCCCTAGGGGCCCGCGCTGGTGGAGCTTATCCGTGCTGATAGCGAGTTCAGCTCCCAGTCCAAATTGTCCTCCATCTGTAAAGCGGGTGGATACGTTGTGAAAGACAGCTCCTGCGTCTATGGCATCCATGAAATATTGGGCAGCAGCTGTATTTTCTGTAAGAATACCGATGGAGTGGCCTCCCGAGTGTTCGTTGATGAAATCGATAGCCCGATTCATGTCTTCGATGACTCCTAAGACAATTTTCATGTCTAAGAATTCCTCATACCAAATGCTATCATCTTCTGTCAACTGGGTAGGAATCCCTGGGGTTAAGGCATCTACTTTGCGATCTACCCAGACCTGTACTCCGGCTTCTTTCAGTTGGGTAATAAAGGCGTGAAGGTTTTCGGATAATCCTACAATCCCTCCGTGGAAAATTACCTTGTCTAAGGCGTTGCAGGCACTTATTTTGTGAGTTTTGGCATTCAGTAATACGGAATACACCTTTTCCCAATCGGCGTCTTCATGCACGTAGATGAAATTATTTCCCCTTCCGGAAACCAGTACGGGAACCCTTGCATGTTGCTTGACAAACTGAATCAGTTGCTCACCTCCCCGAGGTACAATTAAATCCATGCGCCTATCGGGCTTTTTTAAGAATTCCTGGGTTTGTGTTCGGTTGAAATCGAGGTAGCTAATCCAGCTAGGTTCCAAACCGTGTTCCTCAAGTGCCCGATGCCAAAGATCTACGAGCTTGAGGTTACTTTTTCTCGCCTCCTTACCCCCTTTTAGTAAGATTTTGTTCCCCGCTTTAAAGGCGATAGCCGCTGCTTCAATAGTGACATCTGGACGTGATTCATAGATGATCAAAACAGTTCCAAAAGGGGCCGTTCGATCGGAAATGCGCATGCCTTGCGGGTGTTGAAACTGATAGCGTTCTCTGCCTACCGGATCCTCCTTATCCCGGACAACTTCTAGCGATCGTATCATCCCGTCTACCATATTCTGATTCATGATCAAACGCTCTTTCATTGCGGGGTCCCCCCCTTGATATTGATCGACTTCAATGGCGTTTACAGCTTGTAATTCGGCTTGATGGGCCTCCAGTAGGGAAATCATGGTCCCTAGTACCTGATTCTTTTTTTCCGTGTTCATGCTACCAGTAATTGTGAGGGGCAATATACAACCTTTATAAAGATGTTAACGATTCGTGATACTTCTGTGATACTATAAAAGTTGCTTTAAGTATTCGAAGTAAGCGGTGTTCAAATTTTACAACCTAATTCATTTTTACCCTCTATGCTTAAACAAAAACTTTTACGCTCAACTTGTTGGAATCCAGGGTACTTAGCTGCCATCCTACTCTTGCTGGGATTACCAACTACTACCTTTGCTCAAGATTGTGATGCGGGGAAAATTTTCACCACCGATCACGAAGAGTACGTGGAAATCTGCCTGGGACAAGGCGATGAAACAGAAGTGGAATTTGCTCCGGACAGACCTGAAATGGAATTTCTATACTGTCTGGCAGTTACCGACACAGCAGGAACCATCCTCAGTCTGGTACTAACCAATACCGTCGACTTTGGGCCTGCAGGTCCTGGTGTCTGCCTAGTATACGGAGTGAATTTCTCCGGCCAGCTCACGGCTAATGTAGGTGAGAATCTTTTTGATACGGAAATCAGTACTGGTTGTGCGGACATTTCCGAAAACAGTGTTTCTGTCCGTAGAACCTTATCCGAAGGAGGTACCGTAAGTACTATCGGCGGGGATACGGAAGTAGTAACCTGTCCGGGAGATGGTGTAGCGGACGTTATCCAGTTTGCACACGAGACCCCTTCAATGGAATCCTTTCGCTACATCGTTACAGATGAAGAAGGAACCATTTTGGGACTTCCTCCTGGAAATGAAGTAAACTTTGAAGGGGCAGGACCAGGAACTTGTCGCGTATATGGTGTTTCCTTCTCTGGAGAATTCAATGCAGAATTGGGCCAGAATATCGCCAATACGCGTTTTTGTACGGGCTGCTTTGACTTATCCGATAACTTTGTAACTGTTACGCGCAAAGAAATTGACGGAGGAAAAGTAAGTACTACAGATGGAGAGACAGAGGTATATACCTGTGCAGGGGATGGGGAAGCAGATGAAATTATGTTTATGCATGATAGTCCTGCTGACGCTTCCTTCCGCTACATTATTACAGATGACAACGGAATCATTATAGGGATACCTGAGGGGAGTACGCAAGATTTCGAAGGCGCGGGCGAAGGAATCTGCTTGGTTTGGGGGGTTTCATTCACTGGAAACCTTACGGCCAACCCTGGAGATAACGTCAAGCGGGTAGCTATAAGCGATGAGTGTTTCGAATTGTCTTCCAACTTTATTACGGTAAATCGCACGGAAGTAGACGGAGGAACGGTAAGCACAGTAGATGGAGCCTTGGAGGCTACTACTTGTGCGGGTGATGGAGAAGACGATATCATCATGTTTACCCACGAAACTTCTTCAGGTGCCAATTTCGCTTATGTCGTTACAGATACAGCAGGTACTATCTTAGGTTTGCCTCCTGGGAATGAAGTGAATTTCGAGGGAGCTGGTGCTGGCGTTTGCTTAGTTTGGGGACTTTCCTATACGGGAGAGGTAACCGCTGAATTAGGCCAGAATGCTTTGGAAATAGAATTAGCGGACGGTTGTTTTGACCTCTCAGAGGGCTTCGTAACGGTTACCCGCACAGGCGTTGATGGAGGAACTGTTGCTACGGTTGATGGGGAATCAGAAGTAGCTGTCTGCGCAGGAGACGGAGAAGACGATGTCATAATGTTTATGCATGAAACTTCTGAAGGAGGCGCCAATTTCGCCTATGTAGTTACAGATGAGGAAGGGATCATCTTGGGCTTGCCTCCAGGAAATGAGGTGAATTTTGAAGGAGCAGGAGCAGGAGTGTGCCTAGTGTGGGGACTTTCCTACACCGGAGAAATCACTGCCGAACTGGGCCAGAATGCTTTGGAAGTAGCACTTGCTGACGGTTGCTTTGACCTATCTGAAGGTTTTGTTACCGTAGACCGTACCGGGGTTGATGGGGGAACAATAACAACTGCTGATGGAGCTACAGATGCTACTACTTGTGCAGGCGATGGAGAGGATGATATTATCATGTTTGCTCATGAGACCACCGCCGAAGGTGCTAATTTCGCCTATGTCGTTACCGACACAGCAGGTACCATCTTGGGCTTGCCTCCAGGAAACGAAGTGAATTTTGAAGGAGCTGGTGCCGGAATCTGCTTGGTTTGGGGGCTTTCTTATACCGGAGAAGTAACTGCGGAACTGGGTCAGAATGCCTTAGAAATAGCGCTTGCAGATGGTTGTTTTGATCTCTCAGAGGGCTTCGTAACAGTTACCCGCACAGGCGTTGATGGGGGAACCGT
>JBCCTX010000198.1:0-14431 GCA_039197765.1 Bacteroidota bacterium | reverse complement strand
TTATATGTATATAAAATAAATTGAGGAGATTTTCCTTCTATCTTTTGACTATATATTTTGATAAAATTATATGGTCCTAAACACCCGAAAATCTCCTCAATCCTTTTCTCATCTTGCAGGTTTAATAACCCTTATCTATTTCTTTCATATCCCTTATGCATTTTCTATAGATCTCCCTGATAAGTTTGAAGATCTTGCCATTTTAAAAGAGCTGCGAGATCCTGCTAGCATGGCCTTTGCCCCTGATGGGAGTCTATTTTTTGGAGAACGCATTACCGGGAGGTTGCGCGTAGCCCTTTTCAATCCGAATTCGGGGAATTGGGAGGTAGAACCCACTCCCTTTTATCGTTTTGATGTTCCTTCAGATAGGCATCGCTCTGCAGGTCTTAGGGGATTCTGCGTTGATCCCAATTTTGCAGAAAACGGATATGTCTACGCCTTTTACATGAAAGACAACCCCAGGCACAACCAAGTAGTACGAATTCAGGCAGACCCTACGAATCCCAAGGTAGCTTTACCTGGAAGCGAAGAAGTATTGCTCACCCTTCCCTTTAATTCAAGTACCTCTAGCGGAAGTCATAATGGAGGAGATATGCTGATCGGGCCAGATGGTTTCCTGTATTTCACTACTGGAGATGGATGGAATGGTGGGGATAATGTGCAAAGCCTTTCATCCTATACGGGTAAGTTATTCCGAATTCACCCAAACGGAGATATTCCCCTAGACAATCCCTTCTACAGCCAAGCGGAGGGAAATTTTCGGGCCATTTATTGCCTAGGCTTGAGAAACCCCTATACCATGGCTCTTCACCCTGAAACAGGGAATATCTATATAAATGACGCTGTGGGGTCAAAAAAAGCTACTGTATACCAAGTGAAGGCTGATGGCAGCGGTGCAGGCGATAATTTCGGCCACGATGGATACTCAGGCCTGGGAAATCTCGCTACCGAGTGGACCAATGTATCCTATAACGGCAAAATCTTAGTAACAGGGGGGACCTGGTACCCTCAGAATGGCTATTGGCCTGAGGCGTACAGAGGGAATTATTTCGCTGCGTTATGGGGAAGTAATTCCGGAGATGCGGGATCGATCGTCCGAGTATCCTCTGAATCGGACCTAAATAAGCTGGCCTTCGCCTCGAATGTCATTCTTCCTCCCCGGCACAAACCCGTTATGACTAAAATAGGTCCAGATGGAAATCTGTATTATTTGTTGACAGACTATGAAACGGGAAATGCAGAAATACATATGATTCGCTACACAGGCTTACCTACGGTATCTGCCCCAGAATTTTCTCTTCCTGGAGGCCAATATAACTCGACGATCCAGGTACAAATTCAGAGTACTACTCAAGGCGCTCAAATTTATTTTACCCTTGACAACAGTACCCCCAGTCAAAATGCTAGCCTGTATTCAAGTCCGATTACCATAGATACTTCAACTACCTTAAGGGCCATTGCTTATGCTCCAGGACTTCAACAAAGCAATGAGCGCATTGCAGCGTACAGGATTGGGCCAGTACCCAATATCCCCCCTATCGCTGATGCGGGGCCAAATCTTACGGCGGAGGTATTTTCAACTGTTACCCTCAACGGTGCCAACTCTTTTGACCCGGATGGAAGTGAGTTGGAACTTAGCGAGTCTTGGGATCAGCTTGAAGGTCCTTTGGTTGAAATTCTAGATTCTGACGAAACTGTTGCCAATTTCACACCTACCTCAACCGGTAGCTACACGTTTAGGATAACCGTAGCAGACAATCAGGGTGCCTCTAGTGCTGACACCGTTGTTATTACAGTGGTTGAAGAGATTCCCGATATTCTCGACAACTTGCTTGCCAGATGGACCATGGAAGCAGGTAGCGGTGGTACGATAGAAGATTATTCTCCCAATTCCTATTCTGGAGCTATTCAAGGGAGCATTTGGTCTGAGGATACACCTGACCAAAGCGCTCATTCTCTTGAATTCGATGGAGAGGATGACCGAGTAGCCATAGGAACCCTTGATTTAACAGGGACTTCTATGACGCTCTGTTTATGGTATAAGGCTGATGATTGGGGGGTTTCGGATGCGCGGTTTATTTCCAAGGCCTTTGGACAACAAGATGGAGAACACCTCTGGATGCTAAGTGCCTTGCAAGGAGATAAATTGAGGTATCGCCTCAAAACAGATGGGAATACTACTACCCTAATAGCCCCATCGGAGACCCTTACTACGGGATCTTGGACCCATATTGCAGCTGTATATGATGGAGCATTTATGCGTCTATACCAAGATGGCGTCCAGGTTGCAGCTACTCCCAAAACAGGAACGATCGACTCTGATCCAAACGTAGCGCTTGCCTTGGGCAACCAACCCGAAGGGGTTGGAGGGGGTCAACGTCCCTTTGATGGGCATTTGGACGAAGTACGTATTTATGGTAGAGCCCTAAGTGAACAAGAGGTAGTCATAGTGAAAAATGCAAGGCCTCAATTTCCCCCAGATTCTACTCCCCCCAACCCTTCTCCCGTAGTCCACTACACCTTTGAAGAGCAAGTCGGTACTACTGTTTTCGACCGGGCCAATAGCGGCACTCCCTTGAATATGGAAATTATAGCGCCTAACAAAGTCCAGTGGATTATCGGCGGTCTAGAGCTGCTACAGCCAACCCTCCTCAAAGCCCTTAATCCACCCGATAAGATCATTGATGCTTGTCGAAATACCCAAGCAATTAGTATGGAGGCCTGGATTACGCCTCAAAATTATACGCAATCTGGACCCGCAAGAATCTTGAGTTTATCCCAAACTCCTTTTGCCCGGAATTTTACCCTAGGCCAAGAGCAAAATGCATATGAAGCCCGATTGAGAACTACCCGTTCTGACAACAACGGAAGGCCGGGATTAAAAGCCCCTCCTGGAAATATCTCCCTAACAAAGACTCATGTAGTATTCACGAGAAAACCCAATGGCCAAGCAGCCATATTCATTGATGGAGTAAAAGAAAGAGACTTCTATCGGCCTGGAGAATTTTCAAATTGGAATACGAATTACGAGTGGATATTGGGAAATGAATTAACCGGGGATCGTCCTTGGCTGGGAATCCTCCATGAAATAGCCATTTACAGTGAAGCACTTGAACCAGACTATATCCGCCAGCGTTATGACCAAGGTAAGCCAGAAGAACGATTTTTTGCCCTACCTATAAATACACAAAGGCAGGGAGAACTAGCGCCAAATATCCAGCTAGAGCTTTCTCCAAATCCCGCTCGTGAGTACTTATTACTCTCACGAGAAATAGGAAACTCTCCCATCGAATTTTCCTTAATTAATGCTCAGGGGAAAGTGGTAAAATCCCAAATTTATATGCTAGGCAAACGACTTCAGGTAGCCCTTAATACACTAAGTCCGGGGATATATTTCCTGAAGGGTATTTCTACAGATCATTCTTTCAAGGAGGTATTCATCAAGCGATAGAAGTTTTCTTCAATATTTTTCATGCCCTTTGTCCCATTTACCTATTTTCACTTGTCTATAGGTTGAATGTCGTTCAATCTAACAAAAGAAAATTATGCACAAATTCATGTTATTCATCCGAGAGGAACTTGCAAATGTTGCCACTCAAACGGAAGAGGAGTTGGAAATGGAGATTCAGGAATATGTAAAATGGGTAGAAAAGCTATCGGAATCTGGGAATTACCTCTCGGGAGACCCCTTAGAACCCGATGGTGTACGCCTAACACAAGGGGCTGTAGTTTCTGATGGACCATTTATTGAATCCAAGGAGGCTGTGACGGGGTATATCCTCCTCCAAGCCGAAAGCATGGAACATGCTATAAGCCTTGCCAAAAGTTGCCCTGTCTTTACGCAGGGGGGAACCCTCGAATTGAGACCCATCATGAAGAATTGATCCTGTGGCAACTCCTGAAGAACTCTCAACATTTTTGGACCAACTCTACCGGAAGCACGCCGGAGAGTTGGTTGCCTCTTTGCTCTCTCTTTTCAATCTGGCCCATATGGAATGGGCGGAGGATCAGGTACAGGAAACCTTCATAGCTGCCTGGAATAACTGGCAAAAAAAAGGAATTCCAGAAAAGCCTAAGGCTTGGCTATATAAGGTGTGTAAAAATAAAGCCTTAAATGAGCTAAAGCGATCTTGGAATGCAAAAACAACGGATTTTGGCACATCCCCTCAGGTTCTACAAACCTCCAAAGTAGAGTATGCTTTTCAACCGAGTGAAGTCTGGGAAAACCAGTTGCGGCTCCTGTTTTCCTTGTGCCACCCTCAGTTTTCTCAAAAAGCCCAAATCATCCTTACCCTAAAATCCTTAGGAGGATTTAGTGTTGAGGAAATTGCTCAAGCCTTATTGATGAAACCAGATGCGGTCCGAAAGACTCTGTCAAGGGTAAAGAAGCAGCTGAGGGAACAAAAGCTTCCCCTGAAAATTCCCTTTTTACTACAATCAACCCAACGTCTTAACAGCGTTCATCAAATCCTATACCTCCTATTCAACAAAGGGTATAATAACCTATCGGGTACAGAAATTATCCGTAAGGACCTCTGCTTGGAAGCTATACGCCTGACCAAGGCCTTGCTCGAACGAACCTCCATTGCCAATGGAGATACACAAGCCTTATTTTCTCTGATGCTGTTCTCAGTGGCCAGATTTGAGTCAAGAATCAATGATAAGGGGGAGTTGATGGAGTTGGAAGAACAAGATCGGTCAACCTGGGATAAAGGGTTCATCCAACAAGGCATCCTATTTTTCAATCAGGCCCGGAAGAAAACTTCCTGGTCTCGTTACCATATTGAGGCGGGCATAGCCTCCCTTCATTCAACCGCGAAAACCTTCGACGATACCCCTTGGAAAGAAATTCTTCATTTGTACAATCAACTCATGGAAATGATTCCTTCAGACACCCTTAACATGAATCGAGCCATAGCTATGTTCTATTCAGGGGAACGAGAAGCTGCTTGGAGAGAATTGATTGAATGTAAGTCCCTCATCGGAAACCCTCTTTACCATGCAAGTTTGGCAAAGTTCTCCGCTATCATCGGAGAATTGGAAGAGGCAAGAGATTTCTATTTGGAAGCCTACCAGGCAACTTCCCTGCCTATTCTCAAGCAACATTTCTCAAAAAAGATAGAAGAACTCAGCTAGTTACCTATCTTTACCACATCCCACGTACCACGTCCCAATCCATTGTATCCATGAAACAGCATCTCGCACTTATTTTTTCCATTAGCTTACTCTATTTCTTAGCCTGTAAACGGAATTCCCTCCCCAAAAATCCAACGGATAACTCCCCTACTCCATCTGAATTCGCCCTTTCTGTGGTTTTGGATAGCTTAGCCCATCCATGGAGTATGGCATTCTTAGCAGAAAATGAAGTCTTAGTGGCCGAAAAGGATGGAATTTTAAAGCGGATTCTCTTAGACAGCAAACAGGTTTTCCCTGTAGCAGGTCTACCAACCGATCGCTTCCAAGGTATCCGCCAAGAGGATCCTAGAGATAATTCAGGCCTATTTGAAGTACTACTCGATCCCAATTTCCTAGAAAATAGATGGGTGTATCTTTCCTATACAGCCGAAGATGAAACAGGAATGGGGACAAAAGTAATTCGGGCTAAGCTGAACCAGGATCGCTTAGAAAAGATCCAAACCCTTCTTGAGGCTAAGCCCTTTCGTAAGGATTTATTCCATTACGGTGGAGGAATGACCTTTGGAAATGATGGAAAGTTATATATCACCTGTGGGGAACGGTTTTACAATGAAATCGATCAACCTGATTTACCCGTTGCCCAAGACCTAAGCGATATGCGAGGAAAAATCTATCGCATCAATCCCGATGGAACCATTCCTGCTGATAATCCAAACTTCGGGTCCAATGCCATTCCCGGCTGTTTTGCCCTGGGTATCCGAGCCGCGCAGGGAATTACCCGCAGGCCTGAAACCAATGAAATCTGGTTCAGTGAACATGGATCTAGGCAGGGGGACGAAATCAATTTTCTACAAGCAGGGGCAAATTACGGGTGGCCCATTGAGACAACGGGAACCTATAGAAATGAAACGTATCAAGCGCCACAACTTCCCAAAGAAGATTTTTTCAGTCCTCGATTTAGCTGGGAGCAGACCGTAGCTCCTACGGGACTTTGCTTTTATATCGGGAAGGAATTCACAGAATGGACAGGTGATCTGCTAGTGGCAGGATTATCCCGAGGAAGTCTTTGGAAAATTACCTTTGAAGATGATAGGCCTTTGGGGGCGGAAAACCTTATGAAAGAAAACCCCATTCGCTTAAGAAAAGTCGTTCAAAGTCCAGGAGCTAAGCTGTATATCCTCACGGATGAAAAAAATGGGAAACTTATCCAGTTGATCCCCGCCTAACTCAACCGTTAGCCTTCCTAAAGACCCGAAAAAAAATCCATATCAAGGTTTCTTCCGATAGGAAACTATCGTTGTGTCTACTGTTTCACCGTTAAATAACAGGCTAAAGTCCTCATAGCTTCTTTCGATCAGGTCATCGCTAGAGCAGAAGGCCCCTGTACAATTGTTACAACTCACCCGTGTCTCACGAATGTTATACCCTATATCTGAAAGGGTATCAACCTGGTTTATGCGTGTATTTACCAACAGGTAGTTAAAATCTTTAAAGTGGGGCCCCGATCCGTCTAATCCAAACTCCCATTCGGATACAATCATTCGAAAAACATTAGGATTCTCTGTAGGGCCAAAATCGTACTGAAAGCTATCAATTGGGCTAAAGTCCGATTGTGTACGTACCAGGTACAGGTCTTGTAAGTCCTCTGCGTCAAAGGACCCTTGGGACTGAGTCATTGCCTCGAATTGCATTTCAAAAGCGGTTGAAAAACAGCCAATGTCATTGCAAGAACAACAAGCCTGAAAAATCATGGAGGTGACAAGAAGTAAAGCAATCCGAGTTATGCGCATAGGGATAATTAGGCTAATCATAGACAGCATTTGTTTTGGGTAATACGGATTTTCCATGAGACTCGCTGCACCTGTTGGCAGACAATTTTTTAGAGGCTACTGGTTCAGGGAATTCCCTTGTTCAGGACAGGCTTCCAGCCAACTTACCATAGAGTCTCTTCTCAACTCTGTGGTACCTTCTTGCCATTCAGCATACATAAATCGCATAAGTTGATAGATTTCTTCATCAGAAAGTTCAGGATTGGCAGGCATTGGGTGATCGTAGAGAATTCCATTAACCTGCATAGGCCCTTCAATTCCATTCCGAATAAGACAAGGAATTAGAGAGGGGAATTCTGCCAGATAAGAAGATCCCTCCAGCGGGGGGATTAGCTTCCCTAATCCCTGACCTTCCTCCATGTGGCAGTTTTGACAATGCTGCTGGTATACTTTTGCGCCATAGGAGCTAGTAGGACGTTGTAGGATCTGGCGGAGGAAAAATAACGCAATTATGAGGAGAATTGGCCATGTGAAATTTAGAACGTTTTTCATGGTGCCCCACCTTCGGCCAGCATCTCTTCCAATAATACATCCATGTCGTTCATTAATCGATCGACCTGCTTGGCTTGGGTACCGTCATAGGCTCCTCTTATTCGTCTATTTCCATCTACTAGCAAGAAGTGTCCGCTGTGTAAATAGCCACCTGGAGCGGTAGAATCCTTTGCAACCACTGCTAGGTATTCATCTGAAATGTTGTAAATATCTTTCCAGTTTCCCGTAAGCAAGTGCCATTTCTTCGTGTCTATCTCTAATTTCTCTGCATATCCCGACAAAACTTCCGGGGTGTCGTAGGTAGGATCAATGGAGTGAGACAACAACAGAACTTCTGCTTCCTCTTTAAACCGCTCTTGAATACGCAGCATTTGTTGACTCATTTTCGGGCATATCGAAGGACAGGAAGTAAAAAAGAAATCTGTAACATAAATTTTCCCTTCTACCAGTTCTTGTGTAACCGGGAGGCTATCTTGGTTTATAAACGTAAAGTCTGGAATCTGATGAAAGACCGTATCGCCGTCTACAATCTTTTTCTGTCCAAGGATGGGAAGGATTTTGGAGCCTGACTGGCAGGCCGACAAAACTACAAGAATCCCTACCCCTATAAAAAAAACAAATCCAATTCTCCTGTCCAAAGCCATAAGCATCTAAGAATTTTTCAATTGCTCAATTAATAACCTTGACGAATCCAGGCTTTGAGAAATTATATCTTTAACCTGGGTAATCTTTTCCTTTTCATTACCCAGATAGTTCATGATTTGTTCATGATCTATGTCATCAGAGATTTCGTATTTAAAGCTTTGCATCCAAGTATTCATGGCTCCTTTGGCTTGAGTGAGCGATTCACTAGCAGCCTGAATTTGTGCAATTTTGTCTGAAACTTCTTCAGAATTCTCATTAGCGAGGCTATTTGCCAAAGTCTGGAGTTCCTCTTTAAGTTCCTCAATTTCCCGCATCCTCGGCATAATCTCATCGTGGATATCAATTACCTCTTTCCTCAGCGCCTCGGTTGCACCTTGTTGGTCCTCTGTGCAGGCTGAAGCAAATAATAAACACAATGTAAAAACGGTTATTCGAACAATCATATACATTCAGGTGTTAGCGATGAATCTCAAGCTATAATTTGCGTAAAAAACGCCTCTAATGTAGGTAAATTCTTAAAATTCTGTATTATTTTCCTCTTATTTGCTAAGGCTAAGTTGTACCACTTGTATTTAGAGCGCATACTACTTTACGATTAGGGATTACATGAAACAATCTTCTATACCAACGCTAGGATGTATCTTCCTGTTCATTTTTCTCCTTAATGCATGCATACCTGCACAAGATGCAAGCCTCCACGAAGGGTCTCCCCATAGTATCCAACAAGTTGTCAACTTTCCCCTTCCCAATCAATTGACATTTGCAGGGGAAGAGGTACCCTTAGACGATCCCGATGTTGCTGAGCGCTTGGACCGAGAACTCATGGCACTATGCTATTACCATGCCTCTACCCTACTGGTACTCAAGCGCTCTAAAAGATGGAAAGCATTTATCCAATCGAACCTGAAAGAAGCAAATATCCCCCAAGACTTTTTTTACCTCGCAGTAGCAGAAAGCAGCCTTTCCAACACAGCTGTTTCCTCGGCCCGAGCCGTTGGCATGTGGCAGCTTATGAAAGATACCTCTAAAGAATTAGGCTTGGAAGTTTCTACCTATGTAGACCAAAGAAGAGATCCCTTATTAGCCACCCAAACGGCCATACGATACCTTAAACGGGCCCACCGATCCATAGAAAATTGGACGCTAGTAGCAGCTTCCTACAATAGAGGTCAAGGAGGGATAAAAAATGCCTTGAAATCTCAAGGGGTAAGCTCCTATTACGACTTGTACCTCCACGAGCAAACGTATAGATACATTTTTAAAATTCTAGCTTACAAGTTGATTTTGAGTTCCCCAGGCTCCTATGGATTCAATCTGGAAATAGATAGACTCTATGAACCCTGGGAGTTCCAGACGGTCATGGTTGATCAGACTATAGCTTCTCTCCCTGAATGGGGAAAACAATACGGAATTACCTATAAGCAAATTAAGCAATATAATCCCTGGATTACCTCTATAGACTATTCCTTGCCTGTTTCGGAACACACAGCCTATACCATCCGAATTCCCCTTCGGTAAGTCTATTACAAAAAGAAGTTACATTCTTGATTAAATAAATTTTTTTTAGCGAAAATATAACAATAAATTGTACTACCAGAATTTTGGATATCCACTGGTTAACTCATTTTACTACCTTTCGGATAGTTATCTGGAATTCAATATCCATATATATCGCATTGCAGTATATCTATTTGAAATAAATTAAATATTTTATATATTTGCGTAATTGAATTTAATAATTCCACTGCACTATGTATTATATACGTAAGTCTTCTGAGAGCTGGGCTGTACACAACCCCAAGACAAAAAAAAGTCGTACACTTGATTCTGGTGAAATAGAGCTGCTTTTGCAAGAGTTTCCAAACTTGAAGCTCTCATACAATACCCAATCTCTTTGCTATTTTCGAAATAAGATTACTTCCATTAGTGATCTTCCCTAGCGAGTATTATCTCCGATAGGGCTTTGTAAGACACTTGGCCCTTCTCATTCCTCAAAGATTCCCAGATTACCACTTTTTCCACTTTCAAGGGACTAACTCCACCACCTTTCCTCAGGTCTATTTCTCTTGTATCAACCCCTCCCTTTAGCCTAGCTAACGTTATATGAGGGATCGGACTGTTCCGAAAAAGTAAGTTAGGTTGAATTTGTTCTGAAAGGATTCTGATCCTTTCATATAGTTTTCTGAAGGGCTCATTTTTTTCCCATCTCGCCCATAGCATCCTAGGGTCACGACCACTAGGGGCAAACGTATAGGCATAGAAATCTAAGCTAAAGGCCCTATGGTTCTTTAACCCCACGCAGAAAGCTTCTCTTACGTTGTCCATGGCCTCCTCTGGCAGCTCATCTAAAAAAGCCAAGGTAAGGTGATAATTCGCTGGACGTATCCACCGAATTCCTGGTTGAGGAGGGATCTTTGATACAAAATCTACCAGTTGAAGGCATTGAGCTTCTGGTATCGGAATTCCCAGAAAAATTCTCGCCATTTTACGATAAAAATTTACTGTCTGAAAATAAAAGGTAAAGGAAAAACGGAATCCCAACAAGGGCAGTTACGATTCCAATGGGAATACCCGTTGGGTGGTAAATTATCCGGGAGACAGCATCGCACAAGGTCAGGAAAACGGCTCCTGTCAATGAACCCCAAAATAAATTCTGATGGTGCTTTGGCCCTAAAATACCACGAGAAATGTGGGGAATCATCATTCCCACAAATCCTATGGGACCGGTAAAGGCTACGAGTGCCCCCACACTGAGGGTAGATACCAAGAGTAAAAAAAACTTCATGCGAATTATATTCATTCCGAGTTGACCCGCCTGGAGTTCTCCTGTGGCCATTACATCCAAATGAAGTCCATATCTTAATCCAAACCCAAGAGAAATGGCCCACATGGCAATTCCTATATAAACCGCATCCCATCCCCAAATTTGTATACTATTCAGGTTCCCAAAGGTCCAAAATACAATGCTTCGTAATTGATCAGAATCTGCGAAGAGATAAATCAATAGACCAATGAGCGCAGTACATATAGAAGAAACCGCAATCCCTGCTATTAGAAGTTTATAGGTATCATACAAGAGGGTCCGAAACCCTAATGCCAAAATAAGTAACAAGCTACCCAGTGCCCCGATTCCTGCAAACAGTGGACGGGTAAATATAGAAACAAACGGAACGCTAATTATTCCCAAAATCAATAGGTTAACCCCTAATCCTGCCCCAGCCGTAACCCCCATTATGTAGGGATCGGCTAAAGGATTTCGAATCAAAACCTGCATGTAGAATCCACTCAAAGATAAAACCGCTCCAGAGGCCAGGGCTACAAGGACTCTGGGCATTCGGTATGCAAATAGGATGTCTCGGTGCTCAATAGATTGACCCAGGAGTCCTTGCCAAATCTCCGAAAGGGGAATCGGAAATGAACCCGTCTTTAAACTGAGAACGATTGCAAATACTCCCATCAACACGATAGCCAATTTCCACAACCCACCTTGATTTCTTTTAACCATCAATAAAATCTCTTCTGTACTTGGCAAATTCTTTCAATCCCTGGAAGGCCCTAGGTCCCGGCCTATAGATGAGATCGGGAGGTATCTTAAAAACCTTTTGCGTTTGCACAGCTTTGAGTTTCTTTGCTAGCGGAAATTGCTCAAATCGCTCCAAGATATCAGATTCTTCTCCTGCCGGAAAGAAGATAACATCGGGATTTATCCACTGAAGTTCTTCAATAGTACTTTGAAAATACGCAAGCTCCTTATCACGAAAGGCGTTAGACCAGCCTGCTAATTCCATCAATTCGTGGATATAGCCCCCTCCCCCGACAATAATCAACGGGTCCTCTCCAACGATTAGTACGGATTTGGGATAAATCGTAAGCCCCTTTCGCACATTTTTGAATTCATCTACTACTTGCTGAAGAGAATCCATTAGGTTCGCTGCACGTACTTTTTCTCCAACTATTTCACCGATTTCCTTTATCCCAGAGAGAATCTGTGGAATACTTTTATAGGATTGCACGTATAGCGGTATTTCTCCAGATTTCATCCTAGCAATCTGCTCAGAGGAAAATAACTCATCGGTGGTTAATATTATATCTGGCTTGTGAAAAGCGATCTGCTCTAAATCCAATTCGGGATACGTCTTTACAATGGGAAATTGCTCAACTTCCATCGGAAAATCACAGGCCTGAGAGCGAGCTACTAATTTTGCTTCTCCCCCAAGCGCAAAAATGATTTCCGTTATATTCGGAGCCGTAGAAATAATACGCTTAGGAAGGCTATCCCCTTCAGCGACAAGCTTGCCTCCCCTAGCCTCATTTTTTGTCTGTTCCGAGGCTTCAGAGGTATGGGAAGTATTACCTTCACAACCTATAAAGAAACAAAAGATCCCAATCCAACCAAGGTTCCAGCTCAAGCGTAGGAAACAAAGGGGGTTTGGTATTCTAAGAAAATCAGTCTTTTTTTGCATGGATTTGAAGCTTCATCCGTTGAAAAAAATTAATATAGCAATAGACGGGTACTCCGCTTGTGGTAAAAGTACCACTGCTAAGAGAGTTGCACAACAATTAGGTTTCACATACATAGACTCTGGAGCTATGTATAGAGCCGTTTCTCTATATCTAGAGGAAAACCAAATTCCTTTTGGTTCAGATAGTCCAGGGGTAAAGCAGGCTTTAGCAGATATTTACATTGAACAAAAGCTCCATCCAACGGAACTGGGCACACATACATTTCTTAATGGGGAAGATGTCGAATCCAAGCTCCGGACACAAGGAATTTCCCAAATTGTAAGCCAGGTTAGTACCTTAAAATCTGTGCGCGAAGAAATGGTTGCACAGCAACAGCGTATGGGTAAAGGTAAAGGAGTAGTGATGGATGGTAGGGATATAGGAACCGTAGTTTTTCCTAATGCGGACCTAAAGGTATTCATGATCGCCGATCTAAAAATTCGTGCAGTTCGGAGACAAAATGAGTTTGCTCAAAGAGGAATGTTTGTACCTTTAGAGGAAATCTTGGAAAATCTTAAACATAGAGATCACCTGGATTCTACCAGGGAAATTGGTCCTTTGAAACAAGCGCCCGATGCAAAGGTTATAGATACAACACACATTACCATTGATGAGCAAGTAGCTATAGTTTGTGATCTTGCCCAACAAATTTTGGATTCATGAAGGTAGAAATAGATCAAAATTCTGGTTTTTGTTTCGGTGTAGTATACGCGATAGAGATGGCGGAAGACTATCTACAGGAGAATGGCTCCCTGTATTGCCTAGGGGATATTGTCCACAATGACAAGGAAGTAAATCGCCTTCAGGAAATGGGGCTGAAAATTATTTCGCATGAAGACCTGAAACAGCTTACTAACGAAACCGTACTAATCCGCGCCCATGGGGAACCGCCAGAAACGTATAAGATAGCTATTGAGAATAACCTGAATTTAATAGATGCATCTTGCCCTGTCGTACTTAAGCTTCAGAATCGGGTGAGGCAGGCGTATGATAATGACCAGCAAATCGTAATCCTCGGAAAACGAGGGCATGCAGAGGTAAATGGATTGATCGGGCAAACTCAGCAAGAAGCCATTGTAATTTCTTCAGTAGAAGAAGCTGAATCCTTGGAATTAGAGAAACCCTTTGCCCTATTTAGCCAAACCACTAAAAGCACCCGTTTACTCAATGATGTTCACCAGCACCTGAAAGATCGCTACGAGGAGTTCAAATTTAACGATACCATCTGCCGCCAAGTGAGCAATCGGGAGCCTGAATTAAAAAAATTCTCTCAAGAACACGATGTCATTATTTTCGTCGCTGGACGGAAAAGTTCAAACGGGAAGGCACTCTACGAGGCCTGCAAAACGGTAAATCCCAATTGCTATTTTATTTCAGGTAGCGAAGAGCTACAAAAAGAATGGTTTGAACACAGTGCTTCTGTTGGAGTGTGTGGAGCAACCTCTACCCCCATGTGGCTCATGGAGGAGGTTCAGAAGAATATCAAAAAAATGTCCTAGTTTATGACAACTCTCCTATAAGCCTCAACATTTTTTGAACGGATTTTAACATTTTGTCACACAGGGTTATTCCTACTTCCTGATCAAAGCAAGTATTTTGTTTATTCATTCTAACGAAAAGTATAAGAATGAGGGATGCCCCTTACACAAAATCCTACTAAATTGGTAAAATTTAGTTCCAATATCGAATCGGCAGGTTTTTTGTATCTTACTTATCGACAGAATATCTTTTCTTACGAAGTATCATATGGAACCATCGAATGCTACTACTTCCAGGCCTTCTTCGATGAGCCTGTCGCCCTACAAAGGTCCATGGAATAAACTCCA
>JBCCTX010000197.1:0-14454 GCA_039197765.1 Bacteroidota bacterium | reverse complement strand
TTTTATTTAGATAAATTCTTGCTTAAAAACGAAGTATTTATAAATCAAACATTCCTAAACTAAAGGAATACAAGACTCCCTAAGATTTTCCATCAGTAAGGCAGTTTCATTCGCGTTTACATTTGGAATTCAACCTAGCAAGCCCTAAAATTAGGCTCATTAACACAGCAATATGCAACAACCTGATTCCCTCCACGAAGCATTTGATAAACTCGTCTCTGTAGTCCATGAACTTCGGGAAAAATGTCCCTGGGATAAAAAGCAGACCTTTGATAGTCTCAGACACCTTACCATTGAAGAAACACATGAATTGGCGGATACCATCATTCAGAAAGACTATTCCGGAATGCATGAAGAATTGGGAGACTTATTGTTACACATTATCTTTTATGCACGTATCGGACAGGAACAGGCATTCTTTGATTTAACCCGAGTCATACAAACCCAAACGGAAAAACTCATCCGAAGACATCCTCATATATATGGAGAAGTCAAAGCCGATACAGAAGCAGAGGTATTGGCCAATTGGGAAAAAATAAAGGCGGAGGAAAAGAAAAAAAATTCTGGAGCTAACCGTCCAAAGTCAACGCTAGAAGGGGTACCCAGTAGTCTACCTGCTTTAATTCAGGCCTATCGAGTACAAGAAAAGGTGGCAAATGTGGGCTTTGAATGGGAAAAAGTAGAAGAGGTAGTCGATAAAATCAACGAAGAAATAGCGGAATTTAACTCTGCCCAGACCGCAGAAGAAAGAGAATCGGAGATGGGAGACCTCTTATTCAGTCTGGTGAACTACTGTCGCTTTGTGGGGATCAATCCCGATGATGCCCTGATGAAAACCAACCTCAAATTCAAACGCAGGTTCATGGAAGTAGAAAAGAGTGCCTTTGATCGTGAAAAGGATCTATCTGAACTCAGTCTGGAAGAAATGGAAGCAGCTTGGCAACGGGCAAAAAGCAAAGAGTAATACCTAAACTCAATCTAATACAATCCTATGAAACCAATCACGCAATTACTATTACTTTTTTGTGTATCCGTAGCTTTCATTAGCTGCACCCAAGAAAGTCAGACAGAGGAGGCTGTAGTAGAAGAACTCCCCCCTCAAGTGAAGGGAGAGGAAATAAGCTATTCAGCTGACGATGTCAACATGAATGGGTATATCTCCTACGATGTACACAAAGCAGAGAAAAGGCCTGGGGTCTTAGTCGTTCATGAATGGTGGGGGCACAATGAATATGCCCGAAAGCGAGCAGATATGCTGGCAGAACTGGGCTACGTTGCCCTTGCGGTAGATATGTATGGAGACGGGAAAACCGCTGATCACCCCGAGGATGCAGGAAAATTTGCAACAGCTGTATTTCAGAACCTTGAGGGAGGCGCTGCCAGGTTTCAGAAAGCCTACGAAATGCTACAAGCCCATCCCCAGGTTGATGGAGAGAATATCGCTGCTATTGGCTACTGCTTTGGGGGCACTGTAGTGATCAATATGGCCAATATGGGAATGGATCTCAAAGGAGTGGCAGGCTTCCATGCAGGACTTTCCCTCCCCATTCCTCCAGAAACAGACAAAGTAAAAGCCAAAATCTTGGTGTGTAATGGAGCAGATGATCCCATGATCAGTACCGAACAGGTAGAAGCCTTTAAGACAGCCATGACAGATGCGGGAGTAGATTACACCTACATTTCCTATCCTGAAACCGTACATAGTTTCACTAATCCTGCTGCGACAGAACTCGGAGAGAAATTCGAAATGCCTGCTGCCTACAATGAAGAAGCAGATAAAGCTTCCTGGGAAGAATTACAGAAATTCTTTACCAAGATCTTTTCTTAAATAAATTGGGCATGCACTTTCTTGTGCATGCCCATATATTACGTTCAATCAGATGAATCTACAAATGAACCACCTCTCCATAGGCAGCTGCAGCAGCCTCCATCAATGCCTCTGACATAGTGGGGTGTGGATGCACCGCGTTGATGATTTCATGTCCAGTAGTTTCAAGCTTCCTAGCCACTACTACTTCTGCAATCATATCTGTCACACCTGCCCCAATCATATGGGCCCCCAAAAATTCTCCATATTTTCCATCAAAAATGACTTTCACAAAACCGTCATTTTTACCAGCAGCACTGGCCTTTCCCGAAGCAGAAAAGGGAAACTTCCCAACTTTAATGGTATCTCCATAGGCTTCCTGAGCTTCCTTTTCAGTCATTCCGACAGAGGCTACCTCAGGTTGACAATAGGTACAAGAAGGGATGTTGCCATAATCCATAGGTTCAACCTCCTTACCTGCTATCTTCTCTACACAGATTATTCCCTCATGGGAAGCCACATGGGCCAGCGCAGGACCCGGTATCATATCCCCAATGGCGTAAATTCCAGGTACATTGGTTTGGTAGAACTCATCCACTACAACTTGCCCACGATCCATTTTCACGCCTTGTTCTTCAATCCCAACCCCCTCTACATTAGCTACGACTCCTACAGCGGAGAGTAAAATATCTGCTTCCAATTTTTTCTCTCCTTTGGCTGTTTTAACAGTTGCCACAACTCCCTTTCCAGTAGTATCTACATAGGTCACCTCTGAGCCTGTCATGATCTCCATCTTCTTCTTTTTGTAGATTCTCCCCATCTGGGTAGAAACCTCCGCATCTTCTCTGGGAAGTATACGGTCCAAATATTCTACAACGGTTACCTTAGTACCCATTGTGTGATAAAAGTAGGCAAACTCCATCCCAATAGCTCCCGAACCAACCACAATCATAGATTTTGGCTGAGAATCCAGGGTCATAGCCTTTCTATACCCAATGATCTTTTCGTTATCGATGGGCATGCTAGGAAGACTTCTAGAGCGAGCTCCCGTAGCTAATATGATATTTTTCGCCTGATAGGTAACCTTATTTCCCGATTCATCGGTTACTTCTATCTTGTCCTTAGCGACCAATTTTCCAGTTCCCATTAAGGCATCTACCTTGTATTTCTTAAAGAGGAAAGAGATTCCCTTGCTCATTTTTCCCGCTACTCCCCTACTCCGCTTAATGACTTCCGGAAAGTTGTGTTTAGGATCAGTAACGGAAATTCCATAGTCCTTGGCATGGTGTATATAGTCCATGACTTCGGCGGACTTCAAAAGCGCCTTGGTAGGAATACATCCCCAATTTAGGCAGATCCCCCCAAGAGCTTCACGCTCCACCACGCCGACTTTCATCCCCAATTGGGAAGCACGAATCCCTGCTACATATCCTCCAGGGCCGCTACCCAAAACGATCAAATCATAGTTCTTTGTCATATAAATAGAATATTTAGGGTAGTTTAATGTTTCCTATTTCAAGCTCAAACCGGAAACCTTAAACAGACTTTTACTTTTTTCAGAGGCCAAAGTTAGAAAATTGTGGGAATTCCTCAGAAAAAACTGAGCGGGCCACCTCAACATTGAGATAGCCCGCCAAGGAAGGTTTTGTTCAAAAAAAGACGAACCTTATCGCTTGACAAATTTGGTTATTTCCCGCTGGCCCTCTACTTCCCAGATAACCATGTACATTCCAGCGGAAAGCTGAGAAATATCTACTTCCAACTGATGAAAACCGGGGGTAGCATCAGCAGGGCTATCTAGGTTTCTCATACGCTGCCCCAGATGGTTGTACAAGCCAAAATCCATTTCCACCTTGCGGGCAAGCTCATACTGTATAGAGATACTTTCGCCCGCTGGATTAGGAAACAGCACGAAGGGCTTTCCATTGGTTAGCGTGTCATCAATGTCTACCGAGAGACTGCGCTCACCAGTTGCGAACCAAACAGACCATTTTGCTTCACTCACAGGAAACTGAGGATCACCAGCTGCCTGCAATTTATCTGCTTGAAGGTTTAATACACCTATTTCGTTCCGATCCTCGTCCACATTATAAGTAGTAAAGGTCAGTTGCTGATCATCGGGAGAATAACTCGGCCAGCCAAATATATTATTTTCAAAAATCCGTAAACCATCTCCCGTTTCTATATTCAACGTGCGAATGTAGTGTTCATCGTCGACAGAGGTAGAAGGATCATTAGAAACAAGCTCGTCATAGGCTATGATGAAGGGAGATTTTTTGGCAAATACAGGATTTCCGACGCTAGTACCTTCGGGAATATCAGTAAATAGTTTTATGATCGTTCCGTCCCCAAAGTCCCCGTTCTCTGTATCCCATACCTGAATAAATCCGATGTCCCAATAAGACTCCTCAAAGCCATCTGTATTACTCACTACGTTTAACGCATCATACATAAGGAAGTCTCCTCCAAAGGTCCATTCCAGGGCATCGGCAAATAGCACGTTTGCAGCAGATATTCCTTCTGCGGTTGTAGGATTAGAGAGAACATATTGTAGACCATCCCCTGTCTCTAAATTGAAAACAAATATCGAGGTATCGATCTGTGTAGAAACCGCTGCTAGTCTGAGACCATCTCTGGAAAGCGCTACATTGTCCCAAGTTCTCTGGGTTTCGATAGCAGTAGGTCGTTGATCTGGCGTGCCGAAATCATCGATAAAGCGTATTTGCCTATCTGCAGAATCCACCCAGGCCAGGGTTCTTCCATCATCACTCACGCTGATGGGATTAAATGGCTCACTGGTACTCAAAGCGGTAAAGGGAAAACCCTGTCCAGCTGCATTGGGATCGTATATATAAATTCGGTTGGGATCAGATGCTCGATTTGCTGTGTTTACCAACACGATTAAATCCTCCCCTGGATTTTCTTCCAATTCCTCAAAGGGGTCGGTAGTAGGTTCCCCTCCTGCATTTGGGTCAAGAATTCCCACCTCATCAAAAGCCCTCTCAGCAGCAGCAACCTGCTCGGGACCATATAAGTCTTCCGTAGCACGAATGACTGCTAACCTAGCATCTACAAACTGAGAGGATCGAATCAAATATTCTGTCAAGGCCCGGTAGTACACCTGCTCCGCTTGCGTTTGACTTACATCTTCATCTAGGATAAAATTGGCAAAGGCCCTATTGGGTATACCACTATTGATATGTACCCCTCCGTTGTCTTGAGAGCCCCTAAACTGTTCTGATACATTGGCTGGCTGATAACCTGGGTCATTCAAGTTATTCCCCCCCTGATTGGGGTCTGCAACATTCCTAAGGGCTCCAGAAGGGAAGAATTGGGTATTTACCACTTCTTCCCCTAATCGGAAGTCCTCGTTTTCAATAAGTACCCCAAATACGTCTGCAAAAGATTCATTCAGCGCTCCCGGTTCATCTTGGTAAACGAGGTTGGCAGTGGAAGAAATAACCCCATGGGTCATTTCATGTGCGGCTACGTCTAGGGCTCCCGCAAGCGCGCTAAATGCCCGGTCACCGTTTCCATAGTAAATCCCATATCCATTCCAATAAGCATTATCCATGGCCCGACCGGTTTCAGGATCTGGAACATTGATAAAGGAGTTCATATCGCGCCCCCTATCATCAATTGAGACATGGTCAAATTTACTTTCGAAATATTCATAACAAATAGAGGCATTTACATGCGCCGAAACAGCCGTATTACCCCATTGGTTGCTACCAGAACCTACCGGTTGGATGTCATCTGTTCTCAAGTTATTCGCATGGTCCCAGGTAATGATAAGACCATCATCATTTCGGAGGGTCGTATTGTCCCCACGATACATATTCTTCGTGGCATCTACCATCAGGAAGCCTTGGCCCACATCAAATACGCTAAAATTCTGCGCCTGCCCATTTAGATCAGTTCCAGAAGAATTGGTAGGAGGAAGTGCCGCTTCGGGAATCTCATGGGCAAAGGTACAGGTGTGGTTCATTGTGGTTATGATATCTCCTGTGAGCGCATTTACCATATAAAACACATGATCCTTTACATTGGGCCGGATCTCAACTTCATATGCTAAAAAATGCTCTTGGGGCTTCAACGGATCTGCATAAATGAGCAGCTTTGCCTGAGGGCCAGCGTAACGCATGCGTTCGCTTTGCTTAGGTCCAATTTCGATAACGGGAAATTGGGAAGGGAGGTCCTGTTCAACCCGCCTTATTGCATCCTCTGGAGAAATACGGGGGGAAAGCTCCGTAAGTTGAGGGGTAAATGTAAATCGACCATTGAACAATTCTTCACCGTCTGGACGGATGTGAATCATGGCTTCAGAACCCCAAACGGGTAGCCCCTTGAAGACTTGCTGAAGCTTCAAATGGGTATGGCCCAACCTATCCGTATGGAATTTCTTTACGTCGAATTCTTCTTTTGCTTCTTTGTTAGGAATATAATTTTGAAGCTTTGACAGGTAAGCGTCTTTGAATTCACTCGCAGTTGCCATAGAAGTCACTCGTCCCCTGGCCGAAAGACGGGCTCGGGTTCGGATGGCAATGGGAAGCCTGGTCTTTGGGTCCAGAGTGATTCTCCGAATTTCCCCTGTAGGTATGGGTGAGGCAGCTTCAAATTTCCTGGTAGGAATACCAAATTGTTTAGGTTTGTTCTGAGCATTTACAGCCGACCGAATCTTTCGTATGTTCCATTTACTCCTGAAAGCTTCATCCGATTCGGGATTAAATTGCCGTGTTCTTTCTGCTTTTTGCTCTAGCGTGGGTTTTTGCTGTGCGAGACTCGCAGTGAAAAGCCCTAACAGCAGAAGGATTCCCAAGGGAATTCTTATGTACAGTTTTTTCATACAGATTGAATTTAAAGTAGGAATACAAACAAAAAGAAGGCAGGGTAGCTTTTTATTTCTTATCGCGTATGAGGTCCATCAACTTGCGATAAAAATGGCGATACTCTTCGTCTATGGGGGTATTACTATCTCCCCAAGTTACTCGATTTTGATTGGAGGGATTTTTTACCTCCAGATAGAAGTATTTATTACCAGGATTCATAAAACGAGTGGATTCTATCTCTAGGGTATCCGCCCGCTGGAATAACGTTTTACACATTTTCTTAGGAACTCGGCCAATTTCCTCGTACTCATCTTTCATTACATCCTGGGTGTACAGACGACCATTATCCAATAAGACAAATTGCTCATTAGTGCCCATAAATCCTCCACCTGACCCAAAGATTAGCTGCTTTTTTTCATAAGAATCGGGGGAGTTTTTCCCTGAACGGCAGGAAAAAAACAGGGCAATAATCCCAACAAAAGGAAGGGCGAGTTGTAGAAAGTCTCTCATGTAAGTGGAACTAAAGGATGTGTACAATATACATCCTATCCACAGATTCGCAAAAGTAATTCCTAGTTGGGCGTATTTCCAGGCTGCCTGGCGTTGATGAGAGAACTAAGATCTTCAATGTCTTCCTGAAGGGTGTGAAGGCTTCCGCCAGTTTGGTAAGCGAGCCTTACATAATCGTCGTGGATCTCCTTTCTTCGCTTTCCACACAAAATAATTCGTACGGGTACACTCAAGGAACGCATTAAACCTAGGTCCCTAACGTCGCTGTCATTATCTGCAATTAAGATAACCTCATCGTGTCCCTTGAGGTACTTTAGGCCAGTAATAATGGCCTCTACATCATTCTCCGGACTGTCTCCCCCATCTCCTCTACTCATTACCATTTCCATGGTGCTCAATATCTCCTCAATCTCTGTAGACTTACAATAGTATACCCCTCCCGTCTTACCTATCTTTTTCTGGGCAGTCCTCAAATCATTCCCATCGTTAAAAATGACGAGGTGTTTCACTCTTGAAGTTTGAGTACTCAGTCGCATATTATGCCACTGCACAAGCTGAGCACCGTACTGATACATACTCCCCGTCCAATCCGCTACCACGAGCATATTATCCCAGTGGGGATTGCGTTCCAGAACTTTAAATACAGTGGAATCCTTTGTGGAGGCTACCCCTCTTATAAGGGCTCGAAGGTGTTTCGGAGATTTTACCTCTTCTATAAATCTGACTTTTTTCGGGCGAAATTTCACCACAAAACCGTGGAAGTAGTCTTTGGCCTGAATCTCGGTCTCACAATCTGTTTGAAGGATCATATTCCATTTTACGTCTGAAGAACGGAAGGAGGTATCCAACTGAAAAAGCATATTGAGGCGATCAGAAAGGAGTTCGTGGTAATCCGTCCGCCACTTGTTTATATCTTTAGGATATAGGGTGAATACTAAGTCAATTTCGTAAACCTCGACCTTCGGAGCAATTTTTTGCCAGCGCTGAATCTCAGTAGGCGCCATGAGGTAGTCGGCATAATTCATATGAAATACCTGCTGTAAATTGAATTTTGTAAAGGTATAAACAGGAATTTCGTGGCGCAAAAAGGTAATTCCCTCATAGGTAAGGGTATCCGTTCCAGCCCCTACTAGCCTATTGGTGAGAAGGCATAAGCCTATTAGCATATAATGCCATATTTTCATCTAATTAGAGTTTAGGGTTTTGAAGGCTACTCCAATTTAGCCGTAAAAGTTGGGCGTGTATCAGGGAAATCGCAACTTTTATTTAAGTTAGAACGATTTGCGCATTTTATCAACAGTTTTACAGATTGTAAATTAGCCGTTTCAAATATCCCCTAACGCTGGACGAATTAGGAGTTCTTCTACTACCGTACGAATACTTGCAGAATAGGTTGACCAGATAAGCTCGGCCACATCTTCAGCAGGGATAAAACGCGATTCGGGTAAATCAACCGCCTCCCATGAAGGAGTATATACTGCACCAGGAAGAACAGAGATAACCCGTATTCCTTTGTCCTTCATCTCTTCTCGCAACGCACGAGAGAATCCCAAGAGCGCAAATTTTGAAATACTATAAGAACCCCCATTGGGATAGGCTTGAAGGCTTGCTACACTGCACATGTTAAATATGGTGCCTGCTTTCTTCTCCAACATTAGGGGGAGAACCGTTTTTGTGAGGTAATAAGCACTGTCCATATTCGTTGCCATTAACTGCTCGTAGGTCTCATCGTCCTCGTTGTGTACCTCTCCAGGCAGGAACACACCTCCATTATTTATCAAGATATCCAGCGCACCGTATTTCTGATTGACATAAGCCCCCAGTCCCTTCACCTGCTCTTTCTGGGAGATATCGCACTTCTTTGTATCAATACCAGGAAGTTTACTCTGGGCTTGCTCCAGGCCTGCTTCGCCTCTGGCACAAATAATTACCTGAAAGTCCTGTTCATGAAATTTTTGGGCTATAGCCCAACCGATTCCTTTTGTTCCTCCAGTAATTAATATATTTCTCTTCATGCTACATATCTATTTATAAAATGATGCTAGTGAATAGTTGGCTCAATTTTCTGCACAATTATCCGCAACCCCTTCTTCTATTTGCCACCACCATTGGGAGAATAGTTGGCTAAAAAATTCGCCTAACTTAGATTCCTCGCGGTAGAAGTCAAATTCAAAGGCCACTTTGTCGGAAGTAAATTCATCATAACAGGTCTTGGCCTCTAAGGCCAATTCTGGAAGTGAGGGATCAAAAAAGGTAATGGCCATTTGAGCTTTTTTCACCTTGATCTTTTCCGTAAACATCTGATTACTTCGAATGAATACAGATCGATGGGATCGGTAAGATAACTCCAGTTTATTGATCACAAGCACGAGATCTGTATTGGGGATTACCAAAGGATCTTCAAGCTTATTTTCCAAGGAATTATACCCCTTTTGAAAGGCAACTCCCCTGTCAATATCCGCATTTACAAAGTATACCGTATCCGCTTCTGCTAAGGATTGAAGCTGTGGACATAGGGTTTCTCCAATTCGAATCAATAGCTCTGATTTCAATTCTCCTGCATAGGACCTATCTTCCTTAATTTTGAGAAATTGGGCTGCTGATAGATAGTAAAAGTCCTGAAAATCAAAATTGCTACTGCTGATGTAAAGCCCAACACGCTTACTACGTAGAAGCCCTGACTGGGCACTCATCAAGGAGGGTATAAACAGAAAACATACCCAATAAAACTTCTTTAAGTTAATCATGAACATTTGAAGATTTAGCCGAAGCGCTTAACTAGGCTTTACTGGGGGCAAATTTCCATGCTAGTCCGTTAAAATCTCCTCTCTATAGATTCGACTTTCATCGGGATTAAATTCTCGATTGGGGCCATCAAATACCATTACCTTGTGGTAGCGAAGCAAATGACCAAATCCAGGACGATAAATGGAAAAGGCCTCTCCAAAACGAATTGCACTCCTTTGCTCTTCTCCCTCCTGCACAAATATACTCCCCTCATATTCCTTTGTACCAATAGTTACCGTCGTGTCAGTCGAAAGATAGGAAAAAATGCGGGTTTCGAGGGGGTTAAATCTATTTCCATCCCAAGTAACAACGGGATTCATGGGATAAGCCAGAACTAGGTTCCGGACATTATCTTCGTTTCGCTCGATAAAGCTATTAGCTTCTTCCTCAGGAGGAATGTAGAGATTCCACCTATGTGAAGCCCTAAAGTCATCCGAGCCTAGCTTAGCTCGCTGAACCTGAATCTGATAAACCGTACGCCCTAATAAATCCGTTGTGGTTCCTACAACTTCCTCTCTCCTTATGTATTCTTCAACAATCGCCCCAGATACGTCAAAGGAGGAATCTAACACGTGATAATAACGCGTATCCCCTATTGTAACAGGATAAATACGCTCAAGGGAAATACTATCTACAGGAATGCGCTCCTCTTCACAGGAACCCATCGAGAGGCAGAGCAAAACCAAAAGCCACGAATAAAGCCGAAGAGAATTTCTCATATAGGTTCTAGGTTGCAAAAAATTTGCCAAGAAGACGATTAGGCTTCAAATTGAAGGTCATACAGTCGCTTATACAAGCCACCTGATTGTAGGAGTTGCCTATGTGTCCCCCTTTCTACGATCTCCCCATTTTCCAATACCAGGATTTGGTCTGCCTTTAAAATAGTAGATAAACGGTGCGCAATCACAATGGACGTTCGATTCTCCATCAATCGCTCCAATGCATCCTGAACCAATCGCTCAGATTCTGTATCCAAACTAGAGGTTGCCTCATCTAAAATTAAAATGGAGGGATTTCTCAGAATAGCGCGAGCTATAGCAATGCGCTGGCGTTGGCCCCCAGAGAGTTTCGTACCTCTTTCCCCAATCACAGTTTGGTATTGCTCGGGTAATTGAAGGATAAAGTCGTGTGCATTCGCAATCTTAGCTGCCTCCACAATAGAGGAAAGGTCAGGCTCTTCAATCCCATAGGCAATATTGCTGAGAACCGTATCGTGAAACAAGATCCCTTCCTGTGAGACATGACCAATTAAGCCGCGTAGATTCGCTAAGGAAACAAGGCGGATGTTGTGGTCATCCAAAAAGATTTTTCCCTTAAAAGGATCATAAAATCTTGGGATAAGATCTGCCAGAGTAGACTTACCCGCTCCAGATGGACCTACTAGGGCCACCATTTGGCCTTTTTGAATTTCGAGGGAAACATTCTTTAGCACATCCTCAGTATCGTACCGAAAGTGAACTTGATCAAATACAATCCGATCTTCAAATTCTGATAAAGGGAGAGGATTGGAAACCTCCTGAATAGCAGGTACCTGACTGAGCAGGTTATCGACTCTCTCAAAGGCGGCTATTCCTTTCTGAATCCTAGCCAATGCACTGGCGATGAGCTTTATTGGAGAGAGTAGCTGGGAAAATAACGCGATAAATACGATAAAATCTGATGGATATAAACTTCCCGGCTTATTGGAAAAAATTAACCAGCCCCCATAGATGATAATAATACAAATAACCCCTACGCTAATAATCTCCGTTACGGGAGATGCAAGCTCAGCTCTCCTTCGAATGGAAACCTGCAAGCGCGTGTAGGCCTCATTCTTCTCATCGTATTTTTGGGTTTCATAGGCTTCTTTCTGAAAGGACTTTACAATGCGTATGCCCCCCGTAAATTCATCCAATTTGGAGATCAAGTCTCCCAGCACTTCCTGTCCTTCCCTGGCCTGCCGCTTGAGACTTTTTCGAATATAGTTGATAAATAAACCCGAAAGGGGTAAGACGATGAGGCTAAAAAGAGTTAGCTGCCAAGAAATGAATAAGAGGCCTGCCAACAGAAAAATAGCTGTAATGGGTTCGCGAAAAATATTGAGTAAGGTACTCACAATTGCCTCCTGCACTACCTGTACATCACTCACCACAGTTCCTATGAGATCCCCTTTCTTGTGTTGAGTAAAAAAACCCAGGTCTAACCTGCTAATGTGGTGAAAGACCTGAGTCCGAATATTTTGAACAATTCCCTGCTCCAGCGGACTGAAAAAATAGGCACTGAAGTACCTGCTGAGGTTTTTGAATAGAATTATCAGAAACAAAATCCCACAGAAGTACGGGAGTATCTTTATGGTTCCATACGTTACCTTCAGTTGCCCCAGTTGGTAATACATATGCCCTCTTAAAGACTCACTGCTAAGGAGATTGAGGGGAAGCTCCGGCTCAGCATAAGGGGTACTCTGGAACAAAATATCCATGAATGGCCCCAACAAAATTAAAGAAAATGCGTGAAATAGCGCATAGAGTACCATGCAAAGAAACGCAATGATTCCAAAGGATAGATACTGCCGGCCATAACCAAGAATGCGAAAATAAGTCTGCATTTATTACCTTTATAGATCAAGCAAAAGTATATGGCAGAAACCATTGTTCAAAGGAAAATAGCCAAACTGATCCAGCGAGAGGTTGGAGAGATAATGGATAGGGGGAAATTTTTCCCTGGGGCTATGCTTACGTTAAGTGTGGTGCGCATTACCCGAGACTTAAGTATTGCCAAGTTATATGTCTCGAGCTTACCTGAACAAAAACTTGATTCTGCTGTACAAACCTTAAATGAAGAAGCATGGCAGATTCGCAAACTCCTCGCCCAAAGAATTCGGAATAAAGTCCGAAAAATCCCCGAACTTCGCTTCTTTGGAGATGATACCTTGCAAGAGGTAGATCGAATAGAAAAGCTGTTAGATGAAGTAATAAATGAAGACAGTGAATCTAAGAGCTAATTAACGATAGGATGGTCTACAGTTTGAGCGTTCACTACTTGCCATAACCTGGATTCAAGACAATTGAAATTTTCTCCTGTAGAATAGGGCCACTCAACTAAAATTTCTAACTCCCTCTCAATGAACCTTCCCATATTTGTAGCGCGTAGATACCTTTTTGCGAAGAAGAAAAGAAATGTAATTAACCTGATCAACTGGGTGGCTTTGGGGGGCATTGCCATTGGGACTGCTGCCATTCTATTGGTACTCTCTACCTTGAACGGCCTTTCTGAATTCATTACAAACATGTATTCAGCTATGGATCCCGATCTCAAAATCGTAGCCAGCACGGGTAGACTCATTGATCAAGATGAGGCATTCCTCAAGCAATTAGCGTCTATTCCTAATATTGCTTTAGTCAGTCAAACAGTAGAGGGAAAAATTCTCTTAAAGTACCAGGAAAAGCAGAGCTTTGGAGTCCTTAAAGGCGTTGATTCCTTGTTTACCCAAATCAATCCCGTCGACGAACACGTCTATGAGGGTACATATAGCTTCACACCTGAAGATGGATACCCCCGGGCAGTATTTGCCATTGGGTTTCCCTTTTACTTAGGGATTAATCTTTTTGACAAAATTGATCCTGTGGAATTGATCTATTTACCCAAGAAGAAACGAGGATTGTTGGGTTCTACGCTCACCTCTTTACGAAAAGTATCGGTCTTCCCCTCGGGGTTTTTCAAAGTCCAACCGAAAGAATACGACGAAAAATATATTATAAGTGATTTGAATTTTGCCCAAGACTTCTTCTCCTACGAAAATCAAGTCACTGCTTATGAGATAAAACTTATTGATCCAGAGGATGCAGAAGAAACAAAGCGGGAAGTGCAGGCAATTCTTCCTGAAAAAATGGAAGTACTCTCTTGGTATGACCAACACAAAAGTCTCTATCGAGTCATGCGGAATGAAAAGTTTATCAGCTACCTCATATTGACTTTGGTGATTGCCATTGCCGCCATTAACATCGTTGGAAGCCTTTCTATGATTGTACTGGAAAAATCCCGGGATATATCTGTTCTTAAGTCTATGGGAGCAACAGCTAGTCTTATTAGAAGAATTTTTCTTTGGGAGGGGGTTTTAATAGGAGGAATCGGGGTTGCCCTCGGGGTCTCCATCGCGCTAATACTCGCAGTAGCTCAACAACAGTTTGCACTTATTTACCTAGAGGGTAGCGACCTTCCCTTCCCCATAAGCCTCCAACTCAACGACTTTTTGTTAATCTGTTTTACTGTATTCTTTCTCTGTGGTCTAGCTTCTCTCTACCCTTCTTATCATGCTGGTAAATTAGAAGTAATCGAGGGATTAAAGCGATGAATTCACGGATCAAATAGTCCACAGTTTACCGTAAACTTGATAGTAAATCTAAGGTACATTTTTCATCCCTTATCTACCTCATACCTACTACCTCATACTTACTTTTTATACCACGGAGAAAGAATACAGTAAAACAGATTAACAAAAAGTCGTTGAGTTGGAGGCTTATGGGGAAGGGAAGGTCGCTACCC
>JBCCTX010000196.1:0-14483 GCA_039197765.1 Bacteroidota bacterium | reverse complement strand
TGTAGACGAAGATATATTTACCCTAGAGGACTATTTAAGCTCCTTACTAGACCAGGCAAAAGTGATTAACGAGAACCCGGATGCAGAGTTAGTTCTTATTGCCAATGACTTAACCATGTTTCAGCTGCTACAGATTCCTGAACTGGCAGCTTTCAAATTATTTTTCTGGCTCAAAACTAGCCTAGGATTTTCGGGCTATAAACACCAAAAATTCAGTATTGAGGCCATTCCACCCTCCATGATTTCGATCAGCAAAGACTTTGTCAAAGAGTACATGAAAATCAATACGATAGAAATTATAGGAATCGATGCAGTCAATAGTTTTTTACGCCAGATTAGCTATTACCTTCAATCAGGTTTCTTTGCCAACAATGAGGATGCGCTGTTGATTTGTGATAAACTCCTGGGATTAGTTAAACATTTCCACCATGAGGCAGACCTTGGCTACAAATTCCAACTAGGGGAAAAACCTAGTGGAAAGCCAGGAAACTTTACCATGTATTACAATGAGCTATTTGTGATAGATGGGTTGGTTCTCCTCCGTTTAGACGAAGAACGGTTCATGACTTACATTGCTTCAGGTCCATTAAATTATGTAGCTACTCCAGACCAACGATTTTATGAGAACAAGTATAAATGGACCCAAAACCTAATGAAGCGATCTATCCTGCTCAGTGGATTATCCGAGCGAATGCGCAATGAATATTTCTTGAAAGTCCAGGAAAAAATTAAGGAGTTTCGGGAGCAGATCCTATCAACTTAGTCCAGCAAGCCAAGAGACCGATTCTTAGCCTAACTCTAGGAGCGTATTAATTAGCCATACTTACGCCTCCACACCACAAATAAGCCCAATGCCCTGGCCCCTACAAAAACCAACATGGCTAGCCACAAGGCATGGTTTCCCCAATATGCCTTTCCGAAATAGGCAATCGGCAGGAATATGAGGAAAGTAGAGCCTATCATTGTATTGCGCATGGCTCGGGTTTCGGTGAGGCCAATAAAGATCCCATCCCACATAAATGCCAAAGCACCCAATAGGGATAGACCTACTAACCAGGGTAAATAAGTGCTTGCCAACTGGAGAATGGACTCCTGGTCTGTGAATAAGACTAGGAAAAAATTACCCGATACAGCAAATAATAAGGCAAAACCGATACCAATGCCCAACGCCCAATATTGCAAATACCCAACCGTTTGCCGCAACATGGACGAATCCTCTGCCCCTTTGAATTTACCCGTCAGACTTTCCGCTGCATAGGCAAAGCCATCTACCCCATAGGACAGTAAGTGGAAATACTGGAGTAATACTTGATTGGCTGCCAGAATTAAGGTACCCAATTCTCCTGAAAAGGAAACAAAGGCACCAAAACTTCCAATAAGACAAAGGGTTCGAAGAAAAATATCGCTGTTTACTCGAAAAAACTGCAGCAAAGCCTGAGATTCCCATACGTCTGCAAAAGAGATTCTTTGGGTATAAGCGGGAAATCCACGGCGCAATAGGTGAAGGGCAAATACAAATCCGATATATTGAGCAAGCACGGTCCCCCAGGCAACCCCTTCGACTCCCATATTCCTTTCCAGGACAAAGTACGCATTGAACACAATGTTGAGGAGATTCACACACAAAGCTATCCAAAGGGGAAAGCGGGCATTTTGCATGCCGAGAAACCAACCGGTAAGGGCGTAAAGCCCAATTGTAGCTGGAGCTGCGTATATCCGTATGTAATAGTAGGATCTCCCCAGGGATTTAACTTCGGAATCTGCGGTGAGCAAAAAGAAGCCCAAGCGTTCAATGAATACCTGAAGAATAATCAAAAGGATTCCTGCAATCAGGGCAATACTTAAGGACCTTCCCAAAAGCGCGCGACATTCAGTTGAGTTACTACGCCCATGGGCTTGAGCAGTTAATCCAGTAGTACCCATGCGCAAAAACCCAAAACCCCAATAGATAAAGTTGAAGAGAATACCTCCTAAAGCTATGGCCCCTAAGTAGATCTCAGAGTCCATCCTTCCCATCAAGGCAGTATCCACCATACCTAAAAGAGGCACAGTCAGGTTACTTAAAATATTGGGTATAGCAAGACGGAGGATTTGACGCTGCATAGATCAATCTATTGTTACACGCATCAAATCCTCCGTCTGAGAGTGTGTTATGGGCCGACTAGCAGTGCTCGTCGAAAGCAGCCTTGAGATTGGCAGAAATCAAGATCGCAGGTCTTCCCTCAATATGGTGGCGCTCAATAATATGAACCAAAACGCCGTCCTTAAACAAAGCAATGCATGGGGAAGAAGGAGGATACGGAAGCATGTATTCGCGGGCTTTTTTAGTTGCTTCATGTGCAACCCCTGCAAATACAGTTACCATTCGATCGGGAAGCTTCTCATTCTGTAGGGCATCTACGACACCAGGACGCGCAGCACCAGCGGCACATCCACATACAGAATTTACCACAACCAGGGTAGTACCTGGTTCAGCCATTGCCTGATCAACTTCCTCTACTGTCTTGAGGTCATTCACCCCTGCGTGCACCAACTCTTCACGCATAGGAGCTACTATTTCTGCTGGATATTGGGGATACATAAAGAATTCAATTATTATGATGATACTTAGAGTAATTACATACGTACCATTAATCACTCCTGTTTGCAAAAGTAAAACTACAAATTAATTTACTTTGTTTTGCACCTTACATTTGAGCAAGTATGTGAGGTTAAGGACAGATAAGGTATCGCTAAAACTTGTTCGAGCACCTGTAGATCAATCACTAGAATCCAAACTAATTAGATGATCAATTTGAATGGACACCTCCTACACCCTGGAGCACCAGAGATTAGCCTCCTAAATCGCAGTTTTTTGTTTGGGGATGGCCTGTATGAATCTATTCGCATATTCAATGGCCTCCCACTCTTTTTTTCTGAGCATTACAGGAGGCTTGAAAAAGGCATGCATCTACTGGGCTTTACCTTTCCTCAAGAGACCTTCAAGGAGACCCTAAGGGAAAATTTAGCGAAGAGTATGCATGCAAATGGGATCGATAAGCATGGTAGGGTAAAAATTCACATATTTCGAGCAGGAACAGGAGCTTATAAACCCCTTGATAACCAGCCATACTTTCTATTAGAAGCCTATTCTCTGAAAGACGATTATTTTGATTTCCGCAATCCAAGGGCTGTCAAACTCAAGGACTATAAAGAGATCCCGTTGGCTTTTGGCTTGCTTTCAGGATTGCGCACAGCAAGTGCCTTGCCTTATATCATGGCTGCACAGTTTGCCGAAGCCCATCAAGTAGATGATGTCGTCCTGTTTAGTTCCCAAGGCTACGTAGCAGAAACGAGTCAGGCCAATATTTTCGCCATCAGGAAAAAACAGATTTATACCCCCAGCCTTCAGACAGGGTGCATAAATGGCATTTTACGAAATCAGGTAATTCGGCTTTGCGACAGATTGAAGCTTCCCCTAACAGAGAAAAAATTTTCCTCAACCTTTCTTAGACGCTGTGAAGAGGTATTTCTAGTGGATACCCTTACCGGGATTAGTCGGGTAGATCAGTACAACAAACACACCTACCCCACACAATCCGCAACCTTAGTGCCCTTTTTGAGAAAGTGCTTGTATGAATACCTCCAAACGCTCTTCGGAGACAAGGTCTAGTGGAAAGAACAGAGAGTAGCGGGGTAGGAATTGAGCAAGTTAGTCCTTCAATTTAGGATCAAAGTTTCTATATACCTGGTAGACTACACGCTATCTAAACCTCCTCACACGCCCCCTCCCTTATTTAATTATTGCCTTGTCTAGTTTAGGGGCATTTAGTATAATAGGAGGTGTTTTACAGATTTTTTCTGGTAACCGAATTACATGGCAAAAAAGAAGCATAAAAAATCGGGAATTGTATATTCTACCGATCCAGACTACGGATATGACTATGAGGAAGAAGAGGAAGAGGAGACACTTCCCCCAAAGCAACAAAACCTTAGAATTTCCCTTCAACGCCTAAAAGGAAATAAGCAGGTAACCAAGGTGTACCAGTTTGTGGGAAAAGAAGAGGACTTCAAAGTATTAGGAAAGACACTAAAATCGCTTTGTGGATGTGGGGGATCTGTGAAAAATGGGGAAATTCTCCTCCAGGGGGATTTCAGGGAAAAAGTTAAATCCTATCTACAAAAAAACGGATATACATTCAAACAAGTGGGGGGATGACCAAAGCTTTACGCATTTTGCTGTTGGGGTGGATAGCCTGTTGGGGACATGAAAGTCTCTGGGCGCAAAGAGAAGAGTTTCCCGTTGTAATAGGAAGAAGCATTAATAATCCCGATATACCTGAGGTTGTTGAATCATGCGCTACAGGGGTTTTTACCTTTTTCAATACTGGGAGTAGATTTACCCCTACTAGGTACATCATTGAATTTGCGGGAAGTGCGCGTTTGGGGACAGATTATGATACCATCACAGCGAGACTAATTATCGTACCTGAGCGGGTAGATTCAGTGAGTCTTCCCATTATTCCAATTGCTGATGTACAGGATGAAGGAACGGAAACCATTTACCTAATTTATACTTCAGAAGGGATTACAGATACCGCTACGCTTTTCCTCAAAGATTTCCCTACAATTGAAGCAGGTAGAGATACTTCTTTTTGCGCAACAGAATCTATACAATTACAAGCCGAAGAATTGGAAGATGTCCTTTCTTACCAGTGGTTTCCAGAAGAGGGACTGAGCAATCCACAAATTTCCAATCCTTTATTTCAGTTAGCAGTACCCCAAGATACAGCCTTGACCCTCACCCTTACAGTAACAGATGCTAATAATTGTGAAGCGGTAGATTCACTCACGCTAGGTATTTTTGACCAACCTGTATCCTCTTTTATTGGCCCGACAAAACTATGCCTGGGAACTTCCGGGCAATTTACTTATGTAGGTGAAGCCCTACCTACGGATGAATTTGACTGGGACTTTGGCCCAGACGCAACTATTGAAAGCGGTGCGGGAATAGGGCCTTATGTGATTTCGTGGGCCAGTCCTGGAGAGAAAACCGTTTGCCTCACCGTTGCGGACTCCATATGTACCCACCAAACCTTTTGCCAGACAGTGGAAATAGGTGCTGCGGTAGAAGTCGAGATTGCTCCGGTAGCTGATCAATGTTTTGAAGGACATTCTCTTAATTTCAACCGTCTGGATACCCTCTCAGTAGATGAATTTACGTGGAATTTTGGTGAGGGAGCAACCCTTCAAACCAGTATGGAGGCCAATCCAACTGGTATTCAGTATGAAAGTCCAGGAGTAAAGACAGTATCCTTGGTAGTCACCAACGAGGGATGTACAAGTGGTGATCAAGTACAATTCGAATTGGCAGAACCCCCTGGGGCTGACTTTTCCTTTGACGGAGAGATTTTCTGCCAAGATGCTTGTATCCGTCCCAGGTATGATGGAGATATAAGAGGTCCAGAACAGCAGTTTGAATGGAATTTGGGTTCTGCTGCTATACCTGCGAATTCCGCAATATCCGATCCTGTTTGTATACGCTATTCTGAAACAGGTACTCAACGCATTGCCCTCACCGTTTCTTACAAGGGATGCGTAGATAGTTCTAGTCAGAATATAACGATTCAAGACCTCCCCATCGCCAATGTTTCGGTGGGGCTTGATACCAGTTTTTGTGAGGGAAGTGGAGGGGTACAACTGAGCAGTTCTCTGGATGGGTCTACAGCGGGAACTCAGTATACTTGGTTTTCTGACATCGAAAATCCAGCAAACTGGGGAATCAGCGATCCACAAAGTCCCGAACCGGTTGTGAATCCTGTGTTAGAGGAAATCCCAGGTACCGCTACCTATTATCTGATCGCAACGACTGAAAATGGTTGTAAGAGTAATGTAGACTCAGCTAGGGTACGCATAAAACCTATTCCAAAGGCAGATGCCGGAGAAGATCGAACCTTTTGCGAAGATTCTCCAGGGGTACTTTTACTGGGAAAACCCGCAGAAGATAATACAGCTCCAGGGCCGTTTATTTACCAATGGTCCCCCGCTACAGGGCTGAGCGATGCACAGTCCGCTAATCCCCTGGCAACACCTGATAGCCTTACTACCTATACCTTACAAATTAGTTCTTTGGAAGGCTGCAGTAGTATCTTGGATCCTTTGGATACGCTGCAGACTACCTTGGTGAACAAGCAGGTTCTCCCTATAGCTCAAACAGGAGGAGACCAAGCTATCTGTACGGGGGATACCCTAAGTCTCCAAGGAGCTGCGCTTAATACTGGAGCTGCGGAGGTAGAATTCAATTGGACTCCCACTGAAACGGGCTATATTGAGGACTCTACCCTTGCCTCGCCGCGTGTAAGTCCCATTTTCACCACCGTTTACTCCTTGGTAGTGAATGCTAATGGATGCTTAAGTAAGGCCACTAACCAAACCATTGAAGTTAAGCCTCGTCCTACTGCTGCTGTAGACAGTGCCGTTTCAATTTGCCAGAAAGAGCGCATTTCCCTGAATGCAATTGTCCGAGGCGACCTCTTGGGAGAAGAAGCATTCACGTATCAATGGTTACCCATCGAAGGCTTGGAAGACCCCAATGTAGCGAATCCTATGGCCAGTCCTGATAGCACAACGAATTACGAATTTACTGCGACCTCCTCAAATGGCTGTGCAAGTCTTCCTGTTGAGACCCTTGTAATGGTTCGGCCAAGTCCTATCGTGGAAATTTCCTCAGATAAGGACTTCGTGTGCCTACCTGAAAGTCTGACCCTTCGCGCAGAAGCAACTTTTATCAAAACGCCAGCGGGAAGCCCCCTAAGCTTTGAATGGGGACCCCAAGAACTTTTTTTCGCCGATCAACGATTCAGTGATTCCCTAGTAATTGTTCCTCAAGAACCTACAATGTACTACTTGACTGGAAGTATTTCTGGGGACTGTCCCAATACAGACTCCCTATTAATAGATGCGAGAACGGCACCTGATGTAGATATTAGTCTTCCAGATGTAGCTATATGCCAAGGCAGTACGATTCTTCTCGCTGCGATAGGAGATACCTCAAACGTTTCCTTTCAATGGGAAGGCCCTGCGAGTGAGACACTTTCCAATCAACCTCAATGGGAAACCCTAGCCGATTCTAGTGCACTATATACCCTCCTAAGTACTAGGTCCGGATGTACCGATACCAGTAGCGTCCCTCTTCAGGTAATTCCTCTTCCTGTCTCAGATTTTTTTAGCTCCAGCACAGCGGGATGTGTGAATTTTACCGTCGCTTTTATGGAGAATACTCAAGATGCCATCAGCCTAATTTGGGATTTTGGGGATAACAGCCCCTTTAGTAATGAAGCCAACCCCATTCACAATTATTCTATCCCAGGAAATTATCAAGTTAGTCTTACCGCCATCGGGCCACAAGGCTGCGAAGCAGTTTCTGAATCTTTGGAAATTCAGGTGTCTGATACTTCCTTCGCAAATTTCTCTTCCACTCCCCTACCGATAGATACCCTCACCATCCCCAATGCCGATGTTCAATTCGTAGATGCCTCCCTCAACCCTGTCTCATGGTTTTGGAAATTTGGAGATGGAAAAATCTCAACAGAGAAATCACCCAAACATTCTTTCTGGCAACCTGGGGAATACGATGTAGTTCTGGTAATCACCGATTCAAACGGCTGTGTGTCTCAAAAGCAACTTGGGACCTACGTTGTGCTTAACCCCCGTCTATTTATTCCCAATGTGTTTACCCCCAACTTTGATGGGATTGAGGATACGTATAAAATTATCTACTCCGGATCAGACCCAGTTAAAACACAAATTTTTGACAGATGGGGGAAAAAGGTATATGAAGGGGAAGGAGCTGAAAATGAGTGGGATGGATTTTTCAATGGAGAGTGGGTACCCGAAGGGGTGTATTTCTACGATATACGGATCGGTTCAGAACAGTACAAAGGGAATGTTACTTTGTTAAGGTGATTTTCCTCAATGTTAAACAAAAAGTAATTTTTGTATAGAAAATTAGGAAAATTACTACAGAATTAGCTGTTCAGCAGCAGTTTAGCACAAATTTTGTAGAGAAGTATTGAGAATTCTATCCTAGTCAAACCTACCGATACACGTGCAGCATACCTTCTAATTCTTTGCGTGCGACATGAATGCGATTTTTCACTGTACCAATGGGGATGTCGAGAATCTCTGCAATTTCTTGATATTTAAACCCCTGGAAGTACATAGAAAAAGGAGTTTTGTATTTGTAGCTTAGATTCGAAAATGCATCCTCCAAGTCCTCTCTCAAAAACTCGTTAAAGGCATTATTTGGGGTCGTATAGTCTGCAAATGCAGTAGTCATTTGGAAACTGTCAGACGTATCTACAACCGTATTTCTTTTGATTACGCGGTGATAATGCGTAATGAAGGTATTACGCATGATGGTAAAAAGCCAAGCTTTGAGGTTCGTACCATCTCGAAACTTATCCCGGTTAGCTAATGCCTTAGCCATCGTTTCTTGAAGCAAGTCTTGTGCCTGGTCAGAGTTCTGGGTGAGTTTGAGAGCAAAAGGTCTCAGGTAATCATAGAACCGTGTTACAGAAAGATTAAATTCAGCAGATGACATAGTTTCAATAATTTCTGAAAGTTCAATACAAATGTGACTAATTACTGGGATAAAACCAAGTTTTGTTTATACTTTTTTGATGAAAGTTAAACATTTATTTGGGCTGCTAAAAGTCAATTATTCTGGTATGATTTATCATTTGGAAGGGAAGGGGGAGAATCTACCTTTGACATAACAACAAGGAACTTTAACAAATAACAAGAGCACTATGATACGAAACAAGATAAGACCCCGAAGAGATAGGCTCATAAATAGAGAAGAGTTTCTCTATGGTAAAGCCTCCCTAATGGCAGCCCAGAAACATACGATTCCTTATCCACCCGTCAATGTTAAAAATAGTTCGGAGTATTATGATCTTGAGCTAGTGGTTCCTGGCTTCTCAAAAGAAGAATTAACGGTCTTTTTAGAGGACAACTTTCTAACAATAAAGGGTAAAAAGAATAAGCGGATTGTGAGGGATGAGGTAGAGTACATCCAAAAGGAATACGATTTGGATTTTTTCAAGCGTGTTTTTGAATTAGATGACATTACCGACCTCGAGAGAATTAAGGCTTCCTATATAGAAGGAGTATTGACTGTGAGACTTTATCACAAAGAAGAAAAGACAGTAAAAAAGGACTTAAATGAACAAGTCAAAATAGCGATAGATTAATAATCCTGGCTTTGAGGATCTTATAAATAAATTGTAGTAGTCATCAACATGGTTTTGCCACTCCAAGATTTTGGAGTGGCTTTTTAATTTAGTATGAAATTTGAAGTAAGTAATTTTGTCTTTCACTTTTTAAAGATTCGTATTTAGATTTGGACATGATAAACCATATTGATTTGAAAAATATACAATTCATTTACATTCCATTAATTGTATTTACTATTTGGGCCACACCTTGCAAAGGACAACTACCAGAGCAGGACTGCTTCAGTGCAATTCCAATTTGTGAAACACAAGTAACACAAAACGTTTTGTACACAGGTGCGGGTACGATTGTAGACGAAATCAATCCTCAACTCCTTTCCTGTTCGGATGCCACAGCAGAAATAAATAGTGTATGGTATACCTTCCAAATTGAATCAGAGGGATCCCTATGTTTTACCCTGACCCCTCTCAACCCCTCCGATAATTTCAATTGGTCCTTGTTCAACCTGACCAATGCCACTTGTAGTTTAATTGGTACACAACCAGGTCTGGAAGTCGCTTGTAATTATGCGGCTCCTAACCTCGCAGGGGGATGTGACGGAAATACAGGTGCTGACAGTTTGCTTGTAGCGCCTTGTGGCGAAGACAATACGGAGTGTATTACGGTTACTTCTGGTCAAATCTTTGCGCTGCATGTCAATAACCCTACTGTGGTACAAAATGGATATACCTTAGACTTTAGTAATTCAACAGCCAGTCTTCTCGACACTATAGCACCAGAAATGGTAGCCGTTGCTCCTTCCTGTGGAGGCGTAATCGCTTCATTCTCCGAAAATATATTATGTAGTAGTGTGGATGCCTCGGATTTCACTTTCGATGGACCAGGAGGCCCTTATACTGTCTCTCAAGTGCAAAGTGTCCAATGTGACTCAGGAGGTTCATATGATAGAAGTTTCTTCTTAGGAGTTGAGCCTGCCATCCAAAATGCGGATAACTTCACCTTATCATTGGTAGGGACGTTAACAGACGTATGTAACAATTCAGCAAGTCTCAGCTCACTAGATGTAACAATGGTCCCTAATCCCATTTCAGAAATTTCTTCTCAGGACAGCCTTTGTTTCCAGGGCCATTCCTTCAATTTTGAATATGGAGGTAATTCTCCTAATCTCACCACTTTTGCCTGGGACCTAGGCGACGGAACCCAACAAGGTTTACGTAGTTTTTCCTACACATATACGAATGTTGGCCCCCAGACGGTTAGCCTCGCCATCACCAATGATTTGGGCTGTTCAGATACAACTGAGAAAACTATACTCCTTATTCCCAACCCCCAAGCCAATTTTCTTCTTCCTCCCTCCCAGTGCCAGGGAGATAGTGCCATTTTTACCAGTACAAGTTCCATTGATACTCCATTTACCCTTATTCGCTATGCCTGGGATTTTGGAAATGGCCAGGTTTCCAGCGACTCAAGTGCTATACAGCTATTTTCCAATTCCGGGCAGCAGACAGTTTCCTTGACTGTTTTCGGAACCAATAACTGCTCGGCAAGTATTTCGCAAAACTACACAGTCTCTCCTGCGCCTACTGTTGATTTTACCACAGATGGTCCCTTATGCATTAACCAACCTATTCAATTTATCAATCGCAGTACGGCTGTTTCGGGCTCTATAAATTCTACTTCCCTGAATTGGGATTTTGGAGATGGAACCATAGTAACAGGAAATGAAAATCCAGTCCATAGCTTTGGAAGTACGGGTACTTTTCTAGTCCAACTCCAAGCAAGTACAGACCAAGGGTGTACGGATTCGCTCAATCAATCTTTTACCCTAATCGATATGCCTATTCCGCAGATTATAGAAGACTCTTCTTGTGTGGGTTCTTCCATACGAATTGAGGCAATCCCCCCTGCCGATGCCTTTACGTATTGGTATGTGAGTCCTACGGATACTGTTCCAGAATTAATCAATGACTTTCTACAGATCGATCCCATTCAAAACGACACTACGCTCTATGTGGAAGCTGTTTCTTTTGATGGATGTGCAAGTGAGCGAATTCCCATTTCTGCCTTTGCTGTTGAACCTGCGAACCTTGACCTAAGTGTAAGTGACACTACCCTTGTATTTCCATTTACAGGGGTATTCTTTGGATTAAATGGATTCACTTCCATCGAATCAATTTTTTGGGATTTTGGCGATGGTAATACCTCTACAGATACACGTCCTTTTCATATTTATGAAAGGGACGGACAGTTTGAAGTAAGCCTATCCATAGTCGATGCCTTTGGCTGTGCGTATGAGTTCACCCAAAATTTGGAAATAACTAAGCCTGTTACGGCATTTATCCCTAGTGCTTTCAGCCCAAATGGAGATGGAATTAATGAGGAATTCTTTGTTAGCTCCCAATTACTCGGTCGATTTCTCATCCAAATTTTTGATCGGTTTGGCAATGAAATCTTTCGATCCTTTGATCCAGAATTTAGTTGGGATGGGACCTACAAAGGAGATCCTGTTCCAGAAGGAGTGTATGCCTATCGATTCCGGGGAATTGATGTCACGGGCCTTCTTATCGAGGATGAAGGTACCATTACCCTCATTCGGTAAAGATTCCTTAATTTAAAAGGAAAAAAGGCTTATTATGCTTACCGCTGTTACAGCGAGTCCCAAAATGATAAGATACAAGAAATTCACCCCTATGAATTTGAGAAAGGTGGCTGGCCAAGGATATTGATACATATTTTTAAGGGCGAGTATTTGGTATACAATGGCCCCGAGCAGTGCGTAGTTCGAGATATCCCATCCTACCCAAACGCGTACGGCAAAAGCAACTGTTAGAAACAAAAACAGCACCGCATGGTAATGAATTGAAAACACCATATGGGTGACATAGAATGGGGTTTTCTTCCGGAAGAATAAGTAGAGGCATAATCCAAATAAAGGCATGAGAATGAACATCGCAATTGAGGTATTGCGAACCATCTCTACGATGAATGTTGATTGACCATCGTTGACCATTTTCGCTACTTGGCGCATAGTGGTTCGCTCAAAAAAATTGGGCTTCCCTCTACCATTACTTATATACACGGAATCTATAGTTTCCTTAGAGGCCTTTGCAAGATTGGCAAACTCTCTTTTGTTCAAGTCTAAGGTTCCACTTTCCAATCCCATTTGAAATTGAACCTGAGAAGTATCTGCCATAATAGCATCTCTGTCAAATTCTCCTATATTTTGGTCTTTGATCAATAGATTAAGCATAAAAAACATGACCACACTAGAGAATAGATATAAGCGGAGGGGAGCTACATAGGAAACGTGTTTCCCAGCCTGGAACAGCTTGGTGATTTTTCCTGGAGAAGTGAGTAACACCCGAATCGTTCGAAGCAATCGAGTATCAATATTCAGCAAGGACTCCATCCAGTTTCCCAGAATATTCTTTAAGGATTGGATTTTCACATGGTTTTCCTGGCCACACTGTGGGCAAAAGTTCACATCTTCTCCCAAGGGAAAGTTACAATTAGGACAGACTTTTTGCTTTTGCCGCTTTTTGGTCATACGAAAAATACTAGATATTATCGCTATGGATACAAGGTACACTTTCAACAAGTAAGTATACAATTTATCCCTTGTCTAAGGCATATATGAGATATATGTGGGAAGTAAGTTTACATACACTGAGTTGGTACATCACCTGGATGGGGGCTTTGGTATACGGAATCATCTGGGTAGGCCTGGTACTTTCCTGGTTCGCCATACCTAAGTCCCCCCCTAGAAGTTCTACCGAGGGGCCTCCCATCTCCGTCATCATTGCTGCACACAATGAACTAGCAAATCTCAAATCCTTCGCCAAGGGTTGGCTCAGTCAGGAATATGAGCCGTATGAATTAATTTTGGTACTCGATCGTTGTTCAGATGGGAGTTTAGCATGGCTAAAACAACACTTTCCTCATCATCCTAGGTTAACAATCGTCGAAATTGATTCGAGCCCAAATAACTGGAGTCCCAAGAAATGGGCGCTAAGTAAAGGGATACAGCAAGCAAAACATGAATGGCTGGCCCTTACCGATGCAGACTGCTACACACCTCCCACCTGGTTGACTACGCTCTCACAGAAAATGTCCGAACCCAACCAACTCATTCTCGGATTGGGGTTCTATCGGAATTACCCAGGTACATTGAACCTCGTCATTCAGTTTGAGACCTTCTACACTGCTTTTCAATACATAGGGTTTGCAAATTTGGGCCTCCCCTACATGGGGGTAGGAAGAAACCTTGCGTACACACAATCCTTCTTCTACGATGCAGGAGGTTTTCAATCTATTGCAGAACAACTTTCTGGGGATGATGACCTTTTGGTAAATGCAGCTGCTAAAGCCCTCCATACAACTACCTGTATAAATCCAGCAGGAATTACCCATTCCCTTCCCGTCTTTACCTGGAGGGATTGGTTCCGCCAGAAGCTTCGGCATATAAGTGCTGGGAAAAGTTACAATTCTCTTTCTCAGGCAATATTAGGGCTATTTCAACTGAGCCACCTTTGCTTCTATGGGGGATTATTTGTAACTATGATTACCAATTTCGAACCTTACAGTCAAATAGGTTTGTACTTTGGAAGGATATTCCTGGGTATATCAACCTTATTACTCATTAAAAATAAAATTCACTCCCAAAAAATAATCCTAGGCTATCCTTTATTTGATTTGTTTATTTTTGTCTACAATCTATTGATCGTCCCTTTGGGGCTAATTTTAAAGCCGGAATGGAAGAAAAACCTGAAGCATCCAAAAATACCCAGGAAGACCGTGAATTGGTAGCAGCAGCGAAAACCGGTGACAACAAGGCATTTGAAGCCTTGTTGAAAAAGTACCGCAAATCGGTTTACTACATGCTGCTGAAAATGATAAAAAACCCTGATGACGCCGAAGATTTAACGCAAGAAGCCTTTGCCAAAGCGTTCAACTCCATCGAAAAATTCGATGCTACGTATGCATTTTCTACCTGGTTGTTCCGAATTGCTACCAATAACTGTATAGACTTTATCCGCAAAAAGCGCGTTCAGACCGTCTCCATTGACCAACCTATGGAAGGGGATGATGGCAGCAATATCCGATTTGACGTACGAGATGAAGACCTGGACCCCAACCAGTCTATGCTAAAACAACAACGCAAGCGATTCCTCAACAGGGCCATCGATAGGCTTCCAGAGAAATATGGCATGTTGGTTGTGTTGGGAGATTTTATAGAGTTATCTTTAGAGGGGGTGGGGCGGGCAGTG
>JBCCTX010000195.1:0-14542 GCA_039197765.1 Bacteroidota bacterium | reverse complement strand
TCAGCATGCAAAAAATCGAGCCACCGGATACGAGCGGGAAGGCTTGATCATGCTTCGTCCAAAATCACAAGAATATTATGAGAAATACCACGTACTGGTGAATGAGTTGAGATCCCTCTCTAGTGTACAATCCGTAGGTACCTCAAATTATCCCATCACCAATACCTTGGGTTGGAATGGGGGTTTCTCCTGGACCGGCAAAGATCCCAATTTTCTTACCTCATTTAACACCATACGTATTTCTCCCGAGTATGCACAGACTCTAGGGCTTGAATTTATCACAGGTCAAGACTTCGCTCAGGAGGTATCAACTGGGACAAACAAAGTTTTGATCAACGAGGCAGCTTCTGAGATAATTGAACTTGATAAGCCTGTAGGAGCGTTTCTCAATTGGGAACGCGACGGGGAGGATCGCGGAAACTTTCAGATTATTGGGGTAGTCAAAAATATGGTAAAGGGTTCCCCTTTTGAACCCGTATCACAGTCCATTATGTTTATTTCAGAAGCTGAATTAGGGTGGCTATTTATTCGCCTAAATCCCTCCATTAAAGAAAATACTGCCTTAGCGGAAATACGTGAGCGATTCAACCAAATTGTTCCTTCAGCTCCCTTTGACTATACGTTTGTGGAAGATGACTATGCAGCCAAATTTGGAGCAGAAGAACGGACAGGTACGCTTAGTGCATTCTTTACAGGACTAGCACTCCTCATTAGTTGCCTGGGCTTATTTGGTCTCGCCTCTTATGTTGCTGAACGCCGTACCAAGGAAATTGGGATTCGCAAGGTGCTGGGAGCTTCCATGCTAAATGTCTGGCAAATGCTATCTAAGGACTTTGTGATCCTAGTGCTAATTGCCTGTTTGATAGCCAGTCCTATTGCATACTACTTCTTACAAAATTGGCTTGAAAGCTATGCCTATAGAATTGAGATCTCTTGGTGGACCTTCATAAGTACCTATATAAGTGCTTTGGTCCTCACTCTAGTAACGATTAGCTACCAAGCGCTTAAAGCTGCAAGTACCAATCCGGTAGAATGCTTGAGAGCTGAATGATCACAAATTTCAGAGACATACAAAAGAGAAAAAGGGGAGATTGATGAGAATTACCTATATTCCTACCAGTTAACTGCTTTAGGAACCTCATCACCTATTAACCTACTTCTCGGATTTGCATAGAATCTTGCTCCTACTAACTTGTATTTGTTTGGGTACAATTTCTATCAATGCCCAATCGCTACTTCCCAATCGGGACCACTATCAGCTTAAGGCCAAACGGGTAGAAAAATCGATTGAGATTGATGGCAAACTAGAAGAAGATATTTGGGCTCAGTCAGAGCGGGCTAAGGACTTTTACCGAGTACTGCCGATTGATACGGGTTTCGCCAGTGCTCAAACAGAAGTACTGGTTGCCTATGACGATGTCAACCTCTACATGGCCATTATCTCTCATGATACAACCTTGGGTAAGCGCCCGGTAGAGTCTCTTCGAAGGGACTTCAGTTTTGGCTTGAATGATAATTTCTTGGCCTTTATCGATACCTACAACGATCAGACCAATGGCTTTTCTTTTGGTATATCTGCCGCGGGAGCCCAATGGGATGGACTACAGGCTAATGGAGGCTTTGTATCCTTAGATTGGGACTGTAAATGGTATTCGGCTTTTGAAAGTTATCCCGATAAATGGATAGCAGAGTTCGCCATCCCTTTTAAAAGTATCCGCTACCAAGAGGGGGTAAAAGAATGGGGTATCAACTTCAGTAGGCTAGATCTCAAGCAAAATGAGAAGTCGAGTTGGGCTCCTGTTCCTAGACAATTTCAAACTGCCAACCTTGCCTATACAGGTACTTTGGTATTTGAAGAGGCCCCCCCTAAGCTAGGTACACGATTTTCCCTCATTCCCTACTTAGCTGGAGGGCTGTCTCGCGAGTATGAAAATCCTGATAGAACAGATACCGAAACTACTGGGGATATAGGCTTTGATGCCAAAGTAACGCTTTCTACTTCGATGAATCTAGATCTGACGGTAAACCCAGATTTCTCTCAGGTAGAGGTAGATAGGCAGGTAACCAACCTAGATCGCTTTGAGCTTTTTTTCCCAGAACGTCGGCAGTTTTTTTTAGAAAACAGCGACCTTTTCGCTAGCCTGGGTTCAGAAGCCATTCGGCCCTTCTTTTCCCGAAGAATTGGATTGAATGTTCCGGTTATTGCAGGGGCTCGTCTCAGTGGAAAATTAGGTCAAGACTGGCGCCTAGGTCTGATGAATATCCAGACAGGGGCTGACGAAGGAGTGCCTTCAAACAACTTCAGTGTAGCTGTCCTTCAGCGAAAAATTCTCAGTCGATCCAATGTAGGAATATTCTTAGTCAATAAACAGAGAACCCAAGACTTAGTGGATAGTACACTTGCTAGCTCTTCCTTCAATCGGGTAGCTGGCATAGACTTTAACCTCGCCAGCGCTGACAACAAATGGACAGGTAAGGCTTTTTATCATCAAGCTTTTACCCCACAAGGACGACCTAATGATCTAGCTCTGTCTGCTGAGGCGGAATACGCTACCCAAGAATGGGCCGTTTCCTATGGACAAGCATACGTAGGAAGGGACTATCAAGCCGAGGTCGGCTTTGTACGTAGAAAGGGATTCCACCGCATCAATCCAGCGGCTCAATACCGCTTCTATCCTGCTAACTCCCGACTAGCCAACCATGGCCCCTCCGTGGAGATGACACAATTTTTTAACACGGATTTTGAGCAGACAGACCGTGAGATAGAATTGGGATATACCTTCAATTGGCTCAATAGAAGTTCATTAACCATAGAAGGTGAAGACGGCTATGTTAAGTTATTAGCGCCATTTGACCCTACGAATACAGGGAGGGATACATTGGCTACTGGAAGCGAATACACTTGGAAGGAGCTTGCTCTAATTTATGAGTCGGACGCCCGAAAACTCTTCAATTACACCCTGGAAGGGAGATATGGAGGATTCTTTAATGGCGATCGATTTAGCCTAAACGGAGAGGTGAATTACAGAGTCCAACCGTATGGGAGTCTTGCCTTGGTTGCTTCTTACAATAAATTGCTTCTTCCTGAACCCTTTGAAAACGTGGACCTCGTTCTCGTAGGCCCTCGTCTTGATGTTACATTTACGGATAAGCTTTTCCTTACCACTTTTGTCCAATACAATAACCAGATTGACAACATGAATGTCAACTTGCGTTTCCAATGGCGCTTTGCGCCAGTATCAGACTTTTTCTTAGTCTATACAGATAATTCTTATCCTAATAATTGGCGGACGAAGAACCGAGCCTTGGTGGCCAAGGTTTCCTATTGGTTAAACTGAGAAAACGGTTGCACGATTTTAGTTTCTATGGGTGTGTTCCCAATTGGAACAGGTCATTGTTTCAATTGGGAACACATTTTTCCTTTAGGCTTTCCAATATTTACGTAATCTTCTCTATATCAGCAATTTACATTGAGGCATGGCTTTTGAACTCCTATTGCATGTTACTCGCTTCGATCAAGCCCTCCGACATGCAACAATACAACCCTAATCATCCAATTCGGATGCGCCATAAAAGGCGCATCCCTTTTCTTTTAATCTTATTTTTTAATATAGGGCTCCAGCTACTTTCTGCACAGAAGTTGCCTGAAGAATGGTTCTTATCTACTGGGGACTGGGAAAATGGCCCGAGGCTATTTGTAAAAACAATTGGAACGGGCCCAGAGAAAGTGATCCTCCTTCATGGAGGTTGGGGAGGTGAGCATAGGTCCCTCATTCGTGCTACAGAAGGATTGAGAAAATCCTATACCTTCATCCTGTATGATCAACGTGGTTCCCTTCGCTCTCCTTTTCCGGACTCCCTTATTACGTTGCCCCATCATATTGAGGATCTAGAATTGCTCCGCAAAGAATTAAGGCTAGAGAAGCTCACCCTAGTTGGACACTCCATGGGGACCTTCCTCGCTTCGGCTTATCATCAACACTATCCCGACCGGGTGAAAAAACTCATTCTTCTAGCACCTGTCCGGTTGAAAAATCCCGTTGTGGAAGTAGACCAACCTTTATTTGAAGAAAGTAATGCACAATTCCAAGGCTTTTTAAAACGCCCAGAGGTAGAAATGGAATTGGGTAAATATAGATTGACTCGTCCAGACTCTTTGTTGAACTCCATGGAAAAAACTGCCAAATTTCGCATAAATATGGCAAGCCGATTCCTTTATGATGTAACCAAATGGGTGCGTCTAACTGGAGGAAGACCCTTTTACAATCCTAAAGTTTATCAACTTACAGAGTCGACTAATTCCATGGAATCTTGGGACTTCCCACAGAATTTTTTAGCCTCAGGGATTCCTATTACTGCTATCATTGGAGATCATGACTTTTTGGATATGGGTGCTCACATCACCTCAAAATTCTTGGCAGACATTCCCAATGTTGAGTTGGTCGTTCTCGAAAAAGCCGGACATGAGTTATGGCTTGATCAGCCAAAGGCGTTTAGAAAGGCTTTCAAAAAGGGATTGGTAAAATAGAGTGATCTGGTAAAAAGATTTGAATTTAATCTGACTCTTCAGTCATACTTTTATGAATTTCTTTGACCTTCCCTGCTGACAATCCACTGAACTCAGCAATATCAGCAAAAGAAATAGAACCTGAAGCAAAGGCCTTAGAAACTAGCGCTCTTTTCACCGTAAGGATTTGATTTTCTTCAGTACCTTCCTTTTTACCTTCCTTTTTACCTTCCTTTTTTCCTTCCTTCTTGCCTTCCTTTTTTCCTTCTATTCTGCCTTCTATTCTGCCTTCCTCCCTTCCTGCTTTTCTTCCTTCTCTTAGGCCTTTCTCTGTCGCTAACTTGTAGGCGTAGTTTTGGGTGATATCTATTTCTATCGGCATAGCTAAAGCTTGTTTGTATACTTCTTTATCTAAATTACGTAATTGACTCAAAACGTTCAATTGGGTTACTAATTTTCTAAAAGTTGCTTTATCCGGGCAGAGTTTTTTCAGCCTTTGTAATATAGACTGAATAATTCGTTGGGGTTCTTCCGATTGAAAGTCGCATAAGATGGCAAATAACAATTCCTGGGGAATATCCGACCTGAGTAATTCTCCAAAATCAACTTGGGATAGAGAAATTAGCTCAAAGCTTTTGATCATTTCTTCTGGTTCCAGCTCATTACGCATTTTAGACGTACCTGAGCCTAAGTAAATGACAAACTGTTTAACTGGAATTTTGTGAATTTTTTGTAAGATAGCTCTATACTCGACCATCCTATATATCATATCGGTTTCATCCTTGCTTTGAAACTCTAAATGGAGAATAAACTCCTTGGCCTCACTATCTTTTACTTTGTAAACAAAGTCAATTTCTCGTTCAAGGGTAGTCTGTAGTTTTTCAAACAAAGGGGTACCGGATACAATTTCTATCCCCAATACTTTTTTGACAAAAGGTCGAAAAAAGGCTTCTCTATTTTCCTTTATGATTTTGTCAAATCGCTTAGCTTCATTTTGGAAGGACGAATCAGGCATATACTATTTTTTAGCAAAAAACTAAAAATTTTATCAATTTGCAATAGTATTTGATTCATATATTGCTCAGCGTACTATTTAATACCTTCTACATTCACTGTAATAGTTCTGCTATTCCCTAATTTTCTTTTGTCTCAAACCGATACATCTGTTTGTCTCAAATTGAGACGAACAGGTACTAAGGATAGCCCCTAATACCTTTAAATAGCTGAAAATCAAATAAATAAAAAATGGAATGTTCTTTGAAAATATTATAGTACAACTTTCAAACTCCTTGAATCATGCTGTGGAATTTCCTCAAAGTAAGTTTGCGTAAACTAGTCCGCCAGTGGCCTTTTACCCTGATGAGCCTATCGGGTCTTGCTATTGGTATTAGCTGTTTCTATTTGGTGCTCCTCTATGTACATTTTGAATCCCACTACGACCAAAGCTTTCAGAAAGCTTCGAGGATCTTCCGAGTTGAGCAGAGTCTGGATTCTAAAAACTGGGCAGCTACCCCTAGAGGTGTAGGTCCCTATCTAGCAGGAAATTATCCCGAAGTAGTCCAAATGGCAAGGCTTCAACCCATTGATGGCGCGCCCTGGGTAAAGCGCGGAAAGGATATTTTCAAAGAAGATCGAGTGTACTATGCAGATTCAACTTTATTTGATGTCTTTGATTTTGAGTGGATCAAAAAAGACAGGGCATTTCCACTTAGTGCCCCCTTTTCTGTAGTCTTGACAGAGTCTATGGCCCAGAAATACTTCGGAACAGAGGATCCTATAGGTAAGTTCTTACAATTTGCGTTTGATGGCAACCAAAGTAGAGAAGTAGTTGGAATCATTCGAGACCTACCCCAACAGTCTCATTTATCAATTGATTTTCTATGTTCTATTTATTCCTATAGCCAGCGCTATAATACTCGTTGGGGTAATTTCAACACCTATACCTATGTGGTATCACATGGAGGTTCCTTCGGAGAATCTCTAGGTAATTCTCTTTCCCAGGTGTATGATGAACAGTATCAGGTGGCCCCTGGGACGTATGCTGTAAGATTTACGCCTATTCAAGACATCCATTTACACTCCCATTCAGAAAAAGAAATGAGTGTCAACAACAGGAGTAGCTACCTCCATATACTGTTACTTACGGGCTTTTTTGTATGGATTATTTCGCTCATCAATTTTATCAATCTACATATCATCCGATATATCAAACGCGATCAGGAGTTTCAGATACGGATGATCCTCGGCGCCAATAAGAGAGGCGTGAGTTTCCAGCTATTCATTGAATCTACCTTAATTATAGGGATTGCTGCAATCCTGGCAGTCTCTATTATTCAGATTGCATTAGACTATATATCTGAGTTTACTGGATTAAGACTAGATTTTCAGTATGCAGCACATCCAGAATTATTGGGATATTTTCTAGCGATCCTCATGGTTTCAATTGTAGCAAGTGTATTCTATCCCTTTGCACACTTCTTCAAACGGTCTTTGAAGGTAATTCTGAAAAATAGGCAAGGCTCTCTAAGCGCTAAAAGGGAAGCCGTACATTTAAGAAAGGGGCTGATTATTGGTCAATTCGTTTTTGCCAATTTTTTATTGTTGAGCTCCATCGTTATTTACAAACAACTCGACTTCCTGCTAACCAAAGATTTGGGATTCGACCACAAGAATACGATCGCTATTCCGCTGGATTTTGAACGAAAAGCAAAATACCCCTCCTTAAAATCTTCTTTAGAAGATCTATCTTATATCCAAGGAGTGTCTACTGCACACAGTGTACCGGGAAACCGAATTCCTATTGAAGAATTTAACTTATCGGGAGAGAGGGAATCGCATTTTTTCCGAGTATTATATACAGGATGGGATTTTAGTCAAACCCTGAACTTAGACCTTCTTGAAGGAAGAGCGTTTAAGCCCAGCGATGTAGAAGCTGAAACAGCCACCTGGATGCTCAATCAAAAAGCTGCGGATCTTCTGTTTCCCAACCAACAACGAGTGGTCGGAAAAAATCTCAAGCTGGAAAAATACCAGATGGAGGGATCAATCATTGGCGTTGTGGAAGACTTCCACTTTGAATCGCTACATTCTGAAATTGTTCCTTTAGTTTTCTCTGTAACAGATAAGAATCGACTCTTTAATTATGCAATTGTAAGAACAGCCTCAGCCTCCCGTTTTACTCACCAACTTTTCGATGAAATTCACACAGCAGATAGGGAATTATTTGCCCACTTACCTCCACTAGAACCCATATGGATGAACCAACTCATAGAAGATTTATACACTTCTGAAAAAAACCTTCAACAGTTGGTTTCAACCTTTTGTCTCATCTCTCTACTACTCTCTATGCTGGGGATAGTCGCTTTCATTTCCTTTTTGCTTTTACAACGAACCAAAGAGATCGCCGTACGAAAAATTTTAGGGAGTTCTCAGAAGCAAGTTGCCTTGTTATTTGGCAGGGAACTCCTTATGCTTGTTGGAGTTACATTCCTTTTATCTATTCCCTTGTCAACTTTCGTCTTATCAAAATGGCTAGAAGCATTCTCCTACAAGGTAAAAATGGAGTGGCCCCTCTTTTTCCTTTCCGGTTTTATCCTATTGGTGCTAACCTTTGCAAGCGTTGCTTTTTCACTCTTCAAAGCCATGAAGGTTAATCCTGCGCAGCAGTTAAGCATCGAGTAAAAGAAAAAGAAGGGCAGAGGCGACTCTCGCTAGTTATCCATTCCCCAGGACCAACCAAACCGAAGGGTAGCTGTTCCAAAAAATCCCGATAGGTCCCCACGTTCAACCAAGGGATCTATTTCATCTCCAGATACATTTCTGTATCCCCCTTCAATGCTAAGTCTAGCCCATTTCAATAGGTTGACTTCTACTCCCAAAGCAGGCTGAAAAACGAGGATTTGGTCTTTATCTCCGCTTAGCTGGATATTCCCTGGTCCAAGCCCTATAGTAAGGCGTGGATGGATGAGGGAAGCCGTATTCAGGGCATAACCAAGGGTAAATACATGATAATTGAGATCTATCCCATCATCGATTGCAGATCGCCACTGCCATCCCAATAAGAAAGATCGCTCGAACTCAAACTCTGTACTGAGCCCGATTTGCGTGATGTCTTCATTAGAGACTTGCGTCTGAGTAAAGCTGATTCCGGTCCAGGACCCACTCATTTTTAGTTTTTTACCATCGAATAGCGTCTGATCTCCTTGTCCTTGGAGAGATAGACATCCGATAATGAGGAATAAAATGGATAGATTGATTGCTTTCATGATTTAGATATTAAGGGTTAAAAGTTTGAAGGCTTTGAATTACATAAGATCATTTGCTAAACTCTATTCACTGCGAAGGGAATCAACAGGGTTTGCCACAGCAGTTCGGAGGATAGTTAAAGAAGTCGTTCCTAGTCCTATCGCAAAAATAATTATCCCTCCAATCAAAACAGGCAGAACGCCGCTTGGTGGAAATACATCATACAAGGAGGATATAATCTGCTTGGAAAGAAAAGGACCTCCAAAGGCTCCTAAACCCACAGCTATGGATAGGATATAGACAAACTCTCTGTTTACAAGTCCTACGATATGATTCACATTTGCCCCCATGATTTTTCTGATCCCTATTTCCTTGGTCCTTTTGGAAACATTAAGGGTTGCAAGTGCGAAGATTCCAGAAAGAGAAAGAAGGGACCCTAAGGCTGTGAGGAAAAGAAATATCTTATTCAATGCTATACGTACTACTTGATCATTACCTGAAGCAATTTCGTCTTGGAACTGGCTATTGAATGGCCGTAGGGGAAATTGTTTTTTCCAGGATTCTCTCATACGGGTTTGGACTTCCGGTAAAGAATGGACTGAGGACGTATTGACTACCAATGCCTTATACGCTTCAGGATGTGTAGGCAGATATAAAAAAGGCTCAGGCTTACCTGTTCTCTGCATGTAATCGATGTGGTTATCGACCACTCCTACAACTTTCCTTGGGACTCCCTCCCATTCAATGGCTACTTCTACAGGGAATTTCAACCCTGTCTTACGCAGAAATTCTCGATTAACAATCACAGAAGATTTTCTATCGAACTCAAGGGACTCATGGAAGTATCGTCCCGCTACTAGTGGGATTTCCATCGTTTCGAGATAATTATCGCCTACCTGCATGGTCCACATTTTCAATTCGTTATTCCCCACTTTCACAAAGTCCCGATAATAATTCATTCCCACATGTGAAGCAGTTGCCCCAACACTTACCACTTCAGGATAAGACTGTAGGATGGGCTTCATCACGTTGTAGTCTTTCTCACCTTCAATAGAAAGCGTCAACAGGTTTTCCTTCTTATATCCAAAATCTAACTCGTCCTGAAACGAGAAATTCTGATACACATACACCCCTGTGATGAGGAAGCAGACGCTTAAAGAAAATTGTAGGCAGATCAATGTCCTGCTGAACCAACCCGTCCCTTTCTGCTTAAATGTTCCCTTCACCAAGGCTGCAGGCTTTAGCCGACTATTGTACCAAGCAGGGTAGGTTCCAGCAACTATGGCGCTCACAAACAGGAAGAAAATCAGTGTCAAAATAATATTTAAGGTACTCATATCCTCTAATCGAAAATTCCAACCTGAAATACTTGTAAATTCTGCAGCAAGCACCTGAGAGATAAAATATGCAAAGATGGATGAGATCAATAAACTCAGAACTATTTCCAATAAGAATTGCGTAAAAATCTGCTTTCTAGCTGCCCCTATTGCTTTTCGGACCCCAATTTCCTTTACCCTTCGGGCTGTCGTCGCAATCGAGATATTGGTCAGGTTAAAACAAGCGATCAATAAGATCATAAAGGCTAGGGGTGCGAACATCAAGAATCCAAAGGAATTAATCCTCAAGGAAATGTAATTCTGGTTAAGGTCTTCAGTGGTAAAGTAGGATAGAAAGGGCTCTAGCTCATAAGCAGTAGCCTTTCCATCTGTTTCAGCCTCATTGCGCAAAGGGAGGTATCTATCCAATTGCTTGCTAATCTCACCGGCTAGAGATGGAGAACTTAGTTCAAAAAAAGTACTAGGCATGCGTTTGCCCCCCCAATAGGAAGGAGAGAGCTGAAAGAGATTTAGGTAATTCTCAAAGGGGATTATTGCCTCCATGTTAAAAGTCGAATTAGCAGGAATGTGCTGAAGAACTCCCCCAACAATGAGGTCTAAATATTTTTCCCTATCAAATTGGATCCGTAAGGATTTCCCTATAGGGTTTTGATCTGCAAATAGCTTCTGAGCCATTTTTTCGGCCAGAAAAATGTAGTTATTTTCTTTGAATCGCTGATAGTCCCCCCGCTGCAAGGGATAGGGAAACAGGTCAAAGAAGGCAGTATCTGCAAAGGCTACATAGGTTTGAAATCCTTCGGAGTTTGTAAGGACATGCCCACCCGTTTTTAAGAATCTCGTCTGGCGCTGTATCCCAGCAAAGTCTGCTGTAGCTGTTGGACCTAGAGCCAAGGGAGCGCCGACGATTCCCCATTCTTCTCCCCCCTGATCTTGTCCAAAGGCATGTACTTTTACTATGTCCTCAACTGCTTGAGAATCAAGCACACGATCAAATTCAAAGTTGAACGCAAAAAACATATACGCAACGATGCAACAAGCCAGGGCAATGCCCAATCCTAGGGTATTGACCAGTAGATATACCTTATTCTTGGCAAACTGCCTCAGGGAAATTTTTATAAAGTGTCGATACATAGCAAAATTTATGGGATGTAAAGGTTGAAAGTGTCGTATAGCAAAGGGTTTTAGGTAATTGGCTACCTGAAACCAGTAATCGATTCGTGCCTTAAAAGGGCTGGATTTTTCCAGGCGGTAATAGAACATTTCATCTAGGTCTCCCTGTACTTCTTCCGCAATCTCCTCCTTTAGAAAGTACAAGAGAAAACGTTGGGCTTGCTTGGGCGGATGATATAGTTCTTTCTTTGGTTTCTCCATAACCTGCCCTTTATTCGCTCCTAAGCGAATGTACAGGATCCGCTAAGGCAGCCTTTAAAATGGTACTTGTAGTTGTAAGTAGTCCAATTACCAAAATTACCAAGGCTCCTATGGCAACAGGAAGAATTCCGATAGGAATATGAGACTCATAAATCGAACCCAATAAGGAGTCTGTAAAAAATATACTGCCAAAAATTCCCAGCACAGCCGAAATGGATAATATCACAACAAATTCTCGATTAATAAGTCCCACAATTTGCTTGACGCTGGCCCCCAAAATTTTGCGGACGCCGATTTCCTTGATTCTTCTGGAAATATTGAGTGAACTAAGGGCAAAAATTCCAGAAATAGATAGTATTACCCCGAGTATGGTTAGAAAGAAAAAAATCTTTTGAAATGTCGCATGTACGTTTCTCTCATTTTCTAAGACAATATCTTCTTGGTATTGGCTATCGAAAGGCAGATCCGGAAATTCATTTTTCCAGGATTTCTCCAGATCAGATCGAACTTCCGTCAAATCATTTGGAGCTACTCTAACCGCCAGACTCGTATACTTATCCGCTTTCATTGGGAAATAAATGAAAGGTTCTGGGTCTATAGATCGCTGCAAGTTGTCTATGTGATTGCTAATTATTCCTACAATTTGGCGAGGTTCCTCATGGAGGATCACTTGGATTTGGTAAGGGTCCTCCAAGCCTGTCGCCTCTAAAAAAGCCTGGTTTACAATTGCCCCTTTATCTATATCGTAGTTTCCCGACCAATTAAATCCCCTCCCCTCTACAAGAGAGAGCCCCATGGTTTCGAGATAGTTCTTCCCCACTCCCATGGCTTGGACCTGGTGTGAATTACTAGCTATTTCTACAAAGGTTGTATAGGTATTTCTCCCGATATGTGACCGAGTTGCCCCTACCGATTTTACTTTGGGATGTGCTTCTACCATCGCTTCAATTCCCTGGTACTGGGTATTCCCTGGTAGGTAAATTTCTAGTAATTCCTCCTTGGGATATCCAAAGTCCATAGTCTCCTGAAATTGCATATTTTGAGAGAAAATGATCCCAGAGATTAAAAATATTATACTCAGGGCAAACTGTGCACCTACCAATGTCCTGCTTAACCAATTCGTCCCTTTTATCTTTGTGGCCCCTTTGAACAACTCGATAGGATGTAGACGACTGTTTCGCAAGGCAGGATAAATCCCTGCTAAGCAGGAAGCTAGAAAGAGAATGATTATCAAAGAAATGAATAAATTTAATCCACTTAAATCCTCCATGCTGTAACCCCAATCAACCATAGTGGTAAATTCTGAGGCAAGAATGTGGGATAACATGTATCCAAACAGTAGTGCCAATGACATGGTTAAGAAAGTCTCAAAAAGGAATTGGCTGAATATTTCCTTCCGAGCTGCACCTATCGCCTTGCGAAGACCGATTTCCTTAATCCGCTTGGAAGTCGTAGCAATTGAGATGTTAGTGAGGTTAAAACATGCAATTAGCAGAATCATAAGTGCTAAGGGCCCAAATAGCAATAAGCCCAAGGGTTCCATTCGGATTGATACATAATTTTGGTCAATATCCTTCGTATCAAAAGAAGAAAGAAAGGGTTCCAAAGTAAACTGAGTGGTAACACCATCTGTCTTTGCTTCATTTCGTAAAGGGAGATAAGATGCCAACTGGGTCGAAACCTGAGGAGCATTTTCAGGTGAAGCCAATTCAAAAAAGGTAGCAGGATTACGCCAATCGCTCCAATTGTCCTGTTGGAAACCCATAATATCCAGGTAATTCTCGAAGGGTACTATTGCTACGATATCAAAGGTATTATTTACAGGGATCCTATTCAGCACACCTCCAACAATAAGCTCTAAAACTTCTTCAGCTTCGAAGCGAACACGAACGGTCTCTCCAATGGGATTTTCCTCCCCAAAAAGCTTGTTAGCCAAGGTTTTCGACACAAGAATACTCGCTTTATCCTTGAACTGGAGGGTATTCCCTTGTAGCAGGGGAAAGTCGAACATATCGAAGAAAGTGGTATCCGCAAAGGAAATTCTTTCTCGAAATCCCTTTGTTCCATGGGAAATATACCCTCCGGTACTTATAAACCGTGTAAAACGATTAACGCCCGCAATGTCAGAACTGACGGCAGGCCCCAAGGCTACAGGAGCTCCTATTTCCCGCCATTCTTCATCACCCTGGTTTTTACCCGACGCATGGACCTTGAATACAGCACTGACTTTTTGGGGATCGTGGATACTATCAAATTCTACATTATATGCAACTAATAAATACGCTACAATGCAACAAGCTAATGCAATACCCAATCCTAGGGTATTTACGAGCAGATATACCTTATTTTTGGCAAACTGTCTCAGGGAAATTTTAACATAGTGTTGATACATGGCAAAATTTATGGGATGTAATGGTTGAAAATTGCGGATGGCAAAGGGACGGAGGTAATTGAAGACCTGCAACCAATAGTTGATTCGTGCTTTGAAGGGACTAGATCGTTCCAGTCGGTAATAGAACATCTCGTCTAGGTCTCCCTGTACTTCTTCAGCAAGTCCTTTCTTTAAGAAATAAAGGAGGAAACGCTGAGCCCGCTTTGGGGGCTGATATTGTTCTTCAATAGGTTTCTCCATGACCTAGAATGAAAAGGCTATGTTTAGTTTATCGAGTGAAAGCTTAGGATACTGTTTCCACAAGGAAACGCGTAAGTCTCTAGCGGATAAGAGGGCCGCTTCCCCTTGAGCAGTAATACTGTATATACGCTTTCTCCTCCCTCCTCTTTTTGCAGAAGTTCCTCCCATCTCTGATTTGAGAAAGCCCTTTTCCGCAAGGCGGTTAAGGGTGGCGTGCAGGGCGCCAATAGATACAGACCTTCCCGCTTGATTTTCAAACTCTTTCACTAGGTTGAAAGCATAGGCGTCCTCCTTCAGTATTCCTACTAGGAGTAAAACGACTTCTTCAAACTCTCCGAGGCGTGTTTCTTTCATTTTGTTTCTAGATTATAGAACAAATATAGAAAAAGATTTTTATTTATTCTATAATATAGAAACAAATAGGGGGAAATTTTTCTTCAAAGAGTTAAT
>JBCCTX010000194.1:0-14545 GCA_039197765.1 Bacteroidota bacterium | reverse complement strand
TATAATAATGGAGATGATTATGCTTGGATTAGAGCTCCTATTACAAATGAAGGAATTGGTAGAAGCTATGGGATAGAACTAACAATAGAAAAACCATTTTCAAATAAATTATATTTCCTTTCGACAGGATCTTTATATACTTCCCAGTATAAAGGATCAAATGATATTTATCGAAACACAGCGTTTAACGGAAATTATATTTTTAATATTATTTTTGAAAGAGAATTTACTATAGATGTAATTAGAAATAATTATATATCATTAAATCTATCAACAACGGGTGCTGGTGGAAGACGTTATACTCCTGAAGTCGGAAATGGTAATATTGCTCCAGATGATAGTCGAGCGTTCGAACTTAAATACAAAGATTATTTTAGAACTGATTTGAAGTTAACTTTACACCAAAATTTCACCAAGATCTCCCAAGAAATTTCATTAGATATTAGGAATATTTTCAATAGGAAAAATGTATTTGAAAGATTTTATGATGATAATATAAGATCTTTTAGTTATGTGTATCAACCCGGTGTTTTACCACTCATATCCTACGAAATAAATTTCTAAAATTTTCTTATTTGGTTTTAATCAGATATTATTTTTGATGAATATTGAGGCTATTTAATGATCAAGTTCATAACATTATTTGCGGTGTTTATACTAAGTTTTCAAAAAAATTTAGGGCAAGACGTTACAGGTGGATTATGGCTTGGAACTAACTTTAGCCAAATAGATGGTGATCTTCGGTTAGGTTATAACAAGGTTGGATTAAGTTTTGGTGGCCAAATTTCTTATTATCTAAAAGGAGACTGGGCAATATCTCCTCAATTGATTTTCGAACAACTTGGCAGTTCAGTAAGTCTCCAGCAAAATATATTCAAAATAAATCAATTCAGTTTTGCCCCTCTAGTTCATTTGTATGGTTCATTGGGAAAAGGTGGCAAAAACTTTTTCCTAGAGGCGGGTCCAAACATTGGCGCATTAATTTCTGCGGTTGATAAAAACAATCAGGCAATTACTGGACTAGATAGGTTCAGTGTCAATTATCTTTTAGGAGTGGGTTATAGATTAAATTTTACTTCAATACACTTGCGCTTTGGCCAATCTTTAAAAACTCTTACAAAAGATGAAGTTTTGTTAGCTAGTATAAGTATAGGAACAAACAATAGTACGGGTTTATATCATAGATATTTTTCACTTGGCCTTTCTTGGGATTTTTTCAGAAGATAAGGAAAATTTATTTGGTAATTCAATCAAAACTCCTCTGTTGCCCAATTCTCTTTCTTTGGGTTTTAAAGCCTGTATTCAATCTGAAATTCGGGGGGGGCATCCAATGGCGAGCTGACGAAAATTTGTCAATTGTTATGGCCCCTGGTGACAGCTTCGCTACCATTGGGCCTTCTTATCTGGTTAATGGGATGGCTCGTAGCTTGGATTACGAGTTTACTATTGAGTAGGGGTGGGAAAGCATATTTTTGGAAGTTACCTCAATGGATATTATTCTTTGTACTCTGCATCTTGATATTTTTTGGTATCTATTCATAAATATATCCTGTTGGGATCATCCTTTTTTAAAGATTTTTCAGATTAAAATCAGATCACGGAACCTTTTATGGCAAAATTAGCGTAAACACCTACTATAAATTCCCCCGAGACAGATGTTTAATGCACCCTCCCAACAGGGAAGGTGCATTTTGCTTAATTCTTACGTTTGTATCGATCTACCATAAACTCGTAGTAGACAAAGCCAAAACGATCATACCAATCTACTAAGCCAAACTTAGCCTCGCATATGGACATTTCGACTAAGGCACCTTGGAGATCTCCCATAAGGTCGACGTATTTATCATCATAGGCTTTTGCCATGCTTTTCTCGGATTCTTCGATTTTTCGTCTAGCGCTCGCCCAACCTAGCCCAGACTTCGTTGCGGAAGAAAAGCTATCTCCAAAGGCTTTGGCAGAGGTCGTCATATTTTTAGTACAAGTATATATGGTTTCTAGGCGAGCCAAGGTAAATCGGACATCATTAAATTTACTGCGCGCATCCAAAAAGCAATCTGAGCATTCAGCCGATTCCACAATCGATTCCCTTGAGCCATCGGACGCACAAAAGGAAGGAATCCGAGGAGAATTTGTGGGAGCAGCTCCCGAAATACAATCGCCTAAGCCCGAATAGGCAGTTGAAAACGCCTCATAACTCGCTTGTGCTTTCCTCAATTTTTCTATTTGTTCAAGGACACCTTCGACATTTTTTAATTTTTTCTGAGCGTCTTGAAAGCGTTTGAATTCGGCTTTCACTTCCTGCTTTATTTCTTCTGCTAGGCGGTCTCTTAGTTCTTGTTCAGTCTCTTGACCATAAGCAAGGCTTAGTCCAGAAACAAGCAAAAGGATAAGGGCACTTTTATTTTTGCGAAAGACAATTACCCCTAGAAGGATGACGATTAACAGCAGTAATACCGCAATCGCATATAAAACCAGGTTACCTGACCCCTCTGTTTGTGTATTTCTTGAGGGCTCTACTTGGGTTCCGCTAGATTTTTCTATTTCTCCACTTTCAAGTTCTCTTTGTGAGACTTTATAAAAGGGGGATTTTAGCTCAGGTTTTACCTCTTTCCCAGCTACTACTAGGATTGTATACTCAGTCCCTTGTTCTCCATTTATATCTAAGCCTACTCCTCCATAGATTCGAAATTGGAGTTGGCAATATCCTTCAGAACCCGTAGAACAAGATTCTTTTTTGTCATTCCAAGTAGCCAGAACGAGATTCATTTCTAGCGCACTTCCCTCTGTCCTTGAAAACAAAAAGATATCGACGGGTTGATATTCTGAGTATTCCTCCATGAAAAAGCGTTGGGCTTCGCTTGTTAATTCTCCTTCATAAGAGGCGAGCTTTACGCCTTCATTTTCAGGATCTTCAAAGAGGACCAAGGCCTTAGGGGCGGGCTTGCTCTTGTCAATATGATAGGGTTGCGAAAAGAGGGTGGAGCAGGAGAGAAGGAAGAGAATGAGTATAGGGGAATAGGTGTTTTTCATTGTGAAAGGGGGTTGAATAATGCTGAAAGGTTATTTCTAGATAGGGTAAAAGCCTCCTGCTGGGAGCTAGATATTTTGCTAAAATAAACGGCTGGTTGGTCCATTTCCGCTAGCACATAGACTTTTATTTTTTCTTTTACTTCCTCCATGAGTTCTTGAGAGGTTCTGTTATTTCCCAATCCATTTACGCCCGCATTCCCTGCCTGAATAAAGGCTAATTTATCTCCCTCTAAATCCATCCAAGTATCCATTCGCATACCCAAGGTTTTTGTCCATAGGAAAGCTTGATCAATGAGCGCCTTACTTTTAGCCAATCGCATGGGTAAACTTCTTCCTCCTACATATCCTTTCCCTCCGATGGGTGTGAGGTTGTAGGAATTTCGTTTGGCCAAAAAGGACATATCGGCATTCATAGAATCCTGAGTAACCAAAATAGTAGAGTTATTAAGCGAATTCTCAGTTAGTGCTTCCAACATATTTTGGGCTTTGGGAATTCCCTGGAACAATTTAGGATTAGAGATATAGCCATTGGAAGAAATGCGATAGCTCGCCAATGGATGCATTGTCAAAAAGCCTCCAGGATTGTTCCCATAATTCTGTTGGATTACATAAGCCTGGGTTATGCCTACCCCTAGCTGTTTGGTAAGGGTGACCTCCTTTTGAATTGAAGCTTCATATCTTTCCTGAAAACCTAGTGCTTCAAGGGTTTCCCAATATTTTCCTTCCTTATCAGGATACTTACTATACATCCAAAGGGATAAGGAATTTTCAAACAAAGAATCTCCACCATTCAAAAGTAAAGGAATTTTTCCTGGAAAATCAGGCCTCCAGCGGATACCCTGTAGCTGTTGGAAAAAAGTTGCTGGATCAGGTTCTTCCATCAAAGCCATCAGTGCTTTGAGCGCTAGATAGTGCTGGCATTTATCCTCTAGCACAAGCTCAGAGATAGGGGTTGAACCTTCAATGTGTAGTATATATTCCCCCCATAAGGCATTGTTACAGGCATCGATAAGGTCTTGGGTAACGGGATATCGCCGCGGAGAACTTCCCAAGGGAACTCCCGCAATTTTATGGGTGAAGGTTTCATTGAGGTAGGAAACCTCCACATATAACCCCGTAATGGCATTTTTCCCTCCTGGACGAGAAAAGGAAGGACGGGGGTTTTCGATACCCTTGAATTCAGCAAATGGACCATCTTTCCCAACCTGAACTTCTAAGTCGAATAGGGGTATTTCTTGGTTTTCTACTTCCACTTCTACCAAGTATCGTTCATTTTTCGTCTCGGCAATGCGGGCTTGCAAGTCAGCCATCGCCTTGGGAAATTCTTTTTCTATCCAAAAATGAACGCCTCCTGTTTTATCGGCCATTTTTTGGAACTCCTCTTCCTTTGTGTACGAATCTTGTATCCCATATATCAATCCTGGGAGGCCTTCTTTGAAGCGCTGGTCTGTGTACGAGGTAGAACGCTCTGTCCCGTCAGAATCCGTCAACAAGATAACCATATTCGCCTCCGGTATATTTGTGGCTCCAAATAAGGCAGACCAATTGTTAGACCTCCCACTACTTGTGTTTTGAATGTATTCCAATAGCACACCCACCTGGTTACTCCAATCCGAAAGTTTGTGAATTTTAGTCTTTTCATCTCCAAAAGGAGAAAGGGCAAATTCTGTTTCGGGATTTACTTGATGGCATGCTTCGGCAATCTGTTGAAAGAGATCCACGGTTTTTTCCCTTGTCGTATATTCCTTAGGCATACTACCGGAATCATCGTATAAGAAAAGGACCCTAGGAGGAGTCCGCTGGTTCACGATCATTCTATGGGTTACCTTTTCCCCATCAATTAAAAAAATGAAATCCTCTTCGGAAAGGTCCATCACCGCCTCACCCTGATCATCTCTTACGTCAGTCTCTACTAGAAGAGTAGGGAAGTCCGCTATTTTGAGGGAGTTGACTGCTACGGACTTGACCTGAGAGGCATCGCCTGTGGAAAGGAAAAGCTCTTCTTCTAATAGGCTTACTGCGCGCTCCTTAGGGATTACCTTGCCGCGCGTGGTAATCACATCCCCTGAAATACAACAGGAATCAAGCGGAGAGTCCATAGTATTCAACAATTCAATCGTGGATACAAAGGATTCAAATTCCTCCACCGGGTTGGAAAGTAAAACTTCTGGTGGACCCAAAATGCGGAAGCCTACTTGGATATCTTTTCCCATTACTTTCTCAAGCGGCCAATGCGCTTCTGCCAAGGTGAAAGGGCTGTAGCTTCTGTCATCATAGGAAGCCTTTAGCCGTATAGTGATTTCAGAAGCAGGATGCCTGGCTCCAAGTCGATAGGCCAGAGGTTTATTTTGGGTATAGCTTTCTCCCCATTTAGCATCTTTGAAAGAGGGATTGAGAAATACCTCCTGGGAATCTACCTCGACTCCCACCAGGTACAAGGTCCTGGCCAAATTTTCCCAATTCGGTTCTTTAGGCTTATGAATTTCTACCAAGAAGTCATGTACTTTCTTATCAAAAGCCTGAATTTCAGCTTCCGGGAAGGAGGCTTCGCTTTGGGACCATGCTGCTATGCCATACTTTTTGTGTAATTTTCGAATAGACTCAAGGCCTTCAATCGGAATAGCTGGGGGATGAATTGCCTGATAAAGGCTTTGCCATTGGGTAGAATTCCACCGACCGTAATAGAATTTGGTAGATAAGCCCAAGGCCTCTAACCCCTCACGAAGTAACATCGCCTTTTCCAAGGAGGTTCCTTGTCCTGTGCGGAGAACTCCTGGAATATTCCAGCGAAATTGCTGGTTTCCAATAGGCCTAACATAAGGGGGAATGGTCTGGATGCGATCTCGAACAAACTCGAAAAGGAGCACTGGGTCGTTCTGTTCGAGGGCCTGCTGCCACTGAGCGGGTAAATGGTTAGGGTGTGCGCGTAAACGCTGACTTAGCAATTCCCAAGCACCCCAGGGCATTTCTACTTTTTCCTGGTTGCAACTTCGGAATAAGAGAAAGCCCCCAACTAATATTAGTACGAGTAGAAAGGAAAAATAAATTGAGTAGGATTTTTTCATAGGTGGAAATGAGACAAATATAGTTTCCCTTTATGAAACACTTTATACGTCCCCTTTACCTAATCCTAATTGGGAATAAGCTACGGAAATCCTCAATTTATACAAACACAAAATTTTATGTGATCCTACTCAAGTTTTGAATAGGTATGCTTTAATAGCACAACTCATTCCAACGCAAGGCCTGCTTTACTTGTTGGATCGTCGAATCCTTACCTATTCTGATACATTCAATTCCGGCTATTTCTGCAAACATTTCCAAAAATTCGTAGGTGAGGGACTGACTGAAACAGGTGTGGTGTGCACCTCCAGCCAAAATCCAGGCTTCTGCAGCCGTTGCAGAGTCAGGGTAGGCCTCCCACAAAACCCTTGCGACAGGAAGTTTGGGGAGGGGTTCTGGTGTGGGTATGGCTTCTACCTCATTTACTAGCAGTCTAAATCGGTGTCCTAGGTCTATTAAGCTGACATTGATAGCAGGTCCTGGTGCAGATTCAAAAACGAGCCGTACAGGATCTTCTTTTCCCCCTATTCCCAAAGGATGAATCTCACAGGAAGGTATACCATCGGCAATAGATGGACATATTTCCAACATATGGGCACCCAAAACTTTCATACCCTCCGGGCCGAAATGGTAGGTGTAGTCCTCCATAAAGGAGGTTCCCCCTTCCATCCCCTTGGACATAAACTTCATGGTGCGCAGCAAAGCTGCTGTTTTCCAATCCCCTTCGGCTCCAAAGCCGAAACCTTTTGCCATAAGTCGCTGTGCAGCGATTCCTGGTAACTGCTTGAAACCATTTAGGTTTTCGAACGTGTCTGTGAACCCTGTAAAAGCACCTGACTCCAAAAAGGCTTGGAGTCCTAATTCTATTTGTGCTGCCTCTCGCAGTGCAGGGTGTTTGCTCGCTCCCGGAACAAGTTCAGGAGTAAGTTGGTAGCTGTCTTGGTATTCTTCTACTAAGCGGTCTATCTCTGGTGTTTCCACTTGTTTTACAAAAGAGACAACCTCTCCCAACCCATAGCCATTCACGGAATAGCCAAACTGTATTTGAGCAGATACCTTGTTCCCTTCAGTTACCGCAACTTCACGCATGTTATCCCCAATTCGTGCGATTTTCATGTGCTGAGAATCAGCCCATGCTCCACAAATCCTAGCCCAATTGCCGATGCGTTCTGCCACGCGTTCTTCCTTCCAGTGCCCTACTACCACTGTTCTGGACTTACCCATTCGGGTATTGATGAATCCAAATTCCCTACCCCCATGTGCAGACTGGTGTAAGTTCATAAAGTCCATATCAATACTTGCCCAGGGGATTTTCTGCCCCATTTGGGTATGGAGATGCAATAGCGGTTTATCCAACATTTTTAACCCTCCAATCCACATCTTTGCTGGGGAGAAGGTATGCATCCATGCAATTAGTCCTATGCAAGTTGGATGGCTATTAGCCTCTCGACATAGATGTACAATTTCATCAGGAGTAGTAAGAACAGGCTTGGATATAATTCGAATCGGGATCCTAGCATTTGCCGCTAAGTTTTGCGCAAGCAATGAGGAATTTTGTTCTACCTGGTCTAAAGCCTCAGGCCCATACAGATGCTGACTGCCTGTAACTAACCAAATTTCAAAGGATTCAAAAGAGATCATAAATAGAATTAGCGAATATGAATAGATTAGGCTTATTACTGGCCGTAATAAGCGTTTTTACCGTGTTTTCTATCGTAGTGCTTGGTAATGAGGGTATCTTTCAATCGAGGGGCATCTGGTCGAACTTGTTCTGTAATCCAAGCCATTTTTGCTACTTCTTCTAAAACAGCACTGTTGTAAACGGCTTTTTCTACTGTTTTTCCCCAGGTGAATGGGGCATGATTGGCCACCAAAACCATTTCAACCTCATGCGGGTCTAATGCTCTTTCCTGGAAGCCCTCTACAATTTGGTAGCCTGTCATATACTCATAATTCTCTTGGATCATCTCATCCTTCATGGGGGGCACACAAGGAATATCTACGGTAAGGTGATCCGCGTGTGTTGTGCCATAGATGGGAATGTCTCGCTGTGCCTGAGCCCAAGCTGTAGCATGTGTGGAATGCGTATGAACAATTCCTCCGATATCCTCCCATTCTTTATACAGTACCGCATGTGTAAGCGTATCTGAGGAAGGCCGCATAGTACCTTCTACCACCTGACCTGATAAATCTACGACGACCATATCATCACAGGTCAGATTTTCGTAGGGGACGCCACTAGGCTTTATCGCAAATACCCCTAAGGAACGATCAACCGCGCTAGCATTTCCAAAGGTAAACAATACTAAATCGAGCTTAGGCAATTGTAGGTTTGCTTCAAAAGCTGCCTCTTTTATGTGTTGGTATTCTGCCATAGGAAAAAGGGTTAGGAGAGCTGTTCGATTGACTGACCAAAAGCGGTATATTTTTCGTAAAGTTTTTCATAAGTCGCTACCCTATCACTTTGCGGCTCGTATACCGTATCAAAGCCAGCGCGCATAGTCTCCATAGCCTTTTCAACCGAAGGATAAATACCCGCTGCGGTTGCAGCAAACATCGCCGCTCCCAAGGCACAAGTTTGTTCCGAGCGAGCTATTTGAATGGGGCGGTTGAGTACATTTGCCATGGTCTGCATGACAAAAGGAGATTTTTTTGCCACTCCTCCCAAACCTATTACCCCTTTTATGGGAATCCCCTCTGATTGAAACCTATCCACAATCGCCTTAGCACCAAAACAGGTGGCCTCCACCAATGCCCTGAAAATCCTGGGGGCATCGCTTCCCAGGCTCAGCCCCATCATCGCTCCCTTCAGTTCCTGGTTGGCATCCGGTGTCCTTCGGCCATTGAGCCAGTCCATTGCTACAATACTTGATTCTGAAGGAGGGATTTTCTCTGCTGCTTCACTTAAATACGCAATCATTCGATCAGAAGCTTCTAAGTAGAGTGCTTCTTTGGTAGATTCATTCAACAGGGAGGTTTGATTAAGACTTTCTACCAAGGGCCAGAGTAACAGTTTTTTAAACCAGGCATAAACGTCTCCAAAAGCAGATTGACCAGCCTCTAGTCCCATCATCCCTGGAATAACAGAGCCATCGACTTGACCGCATATGCCTTTTACCAATGTATCTCCTACCTCGTCCATTGGGGCAACGAGCATATCACAGGTTGAAGTCCCCATGACTTTGGAGAGGTAATAAGGGGCAATTTCTCCTCCCACCGCTCCCATATGGGCATCAAAAGCGCCAACTCCCACAACAACTCCCGCTGGGAGTCCCAGGCGTAGGGCCCATTCAGAAGAGAGCGTACCTGCTGCCTGGTCTGAGGTGTAGGTTTCGCGAAACATGCGATCCCTCAGCCCATCCAAAAGGGGGTCAAGGGTTTTAAAAAATTCATTCGGTGGTAAGCCGTCAAAGGCTTCATGCCAAAGGGCCTTATGCCCTGCGGCACAACGGCTGCGTTTCATTTTGGTAACATCACTTTCCCCACAAAGTAAAAAGGGGATCCAGTCGCAATGCTCCACCCAAGAGTAGGCATCTTCTCGTATCTCAGGTGCTACGCGAAGGGTATGAAGAATTTTTGCCCAAAACCACTCAGAAGAATATATTCCTCCCTCATATTGGGTGTAGTCAACTTCCCATTTTCTTGCCAGTTCATTGATTTCCCCTGCTTCCTCAATTGCCGTATGATCCTTCCAAAGGATAAACATAGCATGTGGATTTTCCGTGTATTCAGGTAGGAGTGCCAGCGGAGTGCCCGAGGAATTTACAGCTACTGGGGTAGAGCCTGTTGTATCAATAGAAATTCCCTTTACCTGCTCAGGTACACCTTCAGGAGCTGCCTTAAGCGCCTCTATAATGGAATGCTCAAGACCTTCCACGTAGTCTAATGGATGTTGTCGAAATTGGTTATGAGTGGGTATACAATACTTGCCTTCTTTCCACCTTGGGTAATACTGGACTGCCTGTGCTACTTCTTTGCCATCTTTTGCGGATACAATTACAGAACGCACAGAGTCCGTTCCAAAATCAACACCGATGAGATAGGATTCATTTGTCATTGGGATAGAATTAGTTGGGTTTTGAAGTTGGATGTATAGATGCCTAAGAGCCAACCAAGGCCCTTCAATCCCATGTAATATCGCCACGACATGCTTCCTTTCCCAATTTTTGTTGGTATTGCCATATTTCTAAAGCTACCAGATTAACTGAAGCAGAAGGGATAACGAACTAAGAATTGTATAAATGCGGAAAAGTTCTGAATAAACGGACCAACTTCCATCTGTACGCATCGTACATGCTGTAGGGTCCCGGTTGTATGAACCCTCTTTTTGGATCGATAATGAACGGTTTGTCCCAAGCATTGCTTACGGGTCATATAACAATGAAACACATCCATCTACGATATGCCATCCCTGCTCTCATCTTATTTATTATAGAAATAATCATCGCTGTCTTTGTTAATGATCGATTCATTAGACCTTTCGGTGGAGACTTCCTCGTAGTAATTTTTCTCTACTGTTTTGTGCTTTCTTTTTGGAGAATAGATCCCTGGAAAGTTGCACTAGGTGTAGGGGTTTTTTCTTTCCTCATCGAGTTTATGCAGCTATTGGGATTTCTCTCCTTCATGGGGTGGGAGAACAGTAAATTGGCCATCCTTATTTTTGGGATACGCTTTCAAGCAATGGATTTACTGATGTACACCTTAGGGCTAATTGTTGCCTGGGGCTTGGACAAGATATTTATTAGGGATTTGGCAAAGGAGAGGTATGGGTAAGGGGAAAATGGGATTCGTTCAAAAATTTTAATAGTTTTAAGGAAACAAACCTTTCCTTCATCAAAGTATTTCATCATTTTTCCTCCTTTTTGACTAAAAAAGGATTATACTTTCATTTAATACGTTTTTTTCAATTTTTTTTAAGTCATGAAACGCATTTTACCCAAACACCTCTGTTGGAGCTGTTATTTAATGGCTCTTCTGTTCAGTTGTAAAACTGAAAGCTTCATGGAAGGATTTACAGATGGTCCCATTCCGGGACTTCGTACTACCCTTCAAAACGCTCCTGATAGTACCTTAAGCGTATTAATTGTTCATGGAATAGGACCTACTAAGGATTTCCGGTATGGTGATGGCTTAGTATCCCGTATTACGGAGATGTTGATCAAGGAGGAGGTCAATCCCATTGAAAAGGATCTCTCAGCGTATTTTGACATCGATATCTTCAAATTCAAGCAAGAAAATGTCGAGACAGCCGTAATCGTTTATGAATACCCCAAAGCAGGCCTGGCCAATGTTCCCCTCTCATTTCAAAACAAGAAATTGAAGTTTTATGCGGTCCACTGGGCTTTCGTCACAGAACCCTTCAAGGATAGCTTATTTATCGCTGATTTGAAGTATCTGGACTATCTAGGATTGGATAGAAAGAAAAATCTATACGTCAACCACGCCATCAAACAGTTCATTGTGAACCAAGCCTTTTCAGATTTCTTGGTCTATATGAACCCAAAGGAGAAAGCTAAAATTCAGCGTGCCGTCATGGAAGGAATCCGATTGATGAGCCTCAACGAAGCGGGCCTTGACCAATTAAAAGAGGCACCCTTTAGGGGGGAATTCCTCAATCAGGGACAAATCGCCAGCAGGTATAGAAATTTGTTTTCCTCTGCTAATTGTTATCCAACGGAGGGAGGAAATCCACACCAATTTGTATTTATTGGGAGGAGTTTCGGCAGCAAGGCCCTGATTGATGTCGTAAATAACAATGTAGATCCATCAGATACGGAACTAGTACAAATGCGTGAGCAATACGTTGAGGCTGTGTGCAATATCACCAACTGGATGTACCTAATGCCGCATCAACTGCCTCTAATACAACTAACTGAGCTGAACTTTGATCCAGAGGTGCGAGAGAGAGTCCTTGAAAATAGCTCCTTTTTACAAAACGGCTCCTCAAAAATTATATCCTACAGCGATCCGCATGATTTACTCGGCTATTATATCAATCCTGATTTACACCGCCTAGGTAATTTGAACATTCAAAACCGAGTAACAAATGTTTCTGTCAACAATGTTGAAAAAGTGGGGAGGATAAGGGGAAGTACTGCCTTTTTCCTTCTTGGGCTAGGAAGGGTATTGGGAAGGATAGGCAATTTTATTACGTTTAAATACCTAAGGGACCGCAATAAACCTATAAGAAAGACAAATCCGCTTGACCCAGCCCTCAAAAAATCCCTAAGAAAACTCAAGCATAATGTCCGAGATCCCTATGGTACCCATGAGTACTATCCAGACAATCCCTTGTTGATTTATACCATGGTAGAGGGCTATCCATTTGGAAATGCTGACTTCAGGCCTGAATTTCTAAGTGAGTCATATAGCCCCTGGGAAAAAATAAATTTGAAGGACCTTAAAAAAGAGGATGAATTGAAAGATTCCCATAAGGCTGATTACCAATTCATGAAGAAGCGATACAAAACTTTGTATCGAAAAGGAGAACTAGATAAACTCATTGAAGATTATCAAATGGTCATAAAAAAAGAGGAATAAAAAAGGAGCCAGGGATGGTAAATCCCTGGCACTACCCTTATAAGCGATTAGTAAAGCAAACCTGTACCAATCGCTTGTACATCCCTTACTCTATTAGTCAGTTACGTTAAACTTTTGAGATTTTTGATAAGTATTTCCATTTACCGTTATGATGTATAAACCTTCACTCAACAGGGAAACGGGAAACCGAAAAGCGATATCTCTATGCTCCTTGTTAATGAGTTTTTTGAAGAGCTGACGTCCTAGTACGTCCTGGAGCACAACCTCAAACTCGCCCATCTCCTCACTCGAGATTTCCAGATGTACCCTCTCTGAAGCGGGGTTGGGAAAAAGGGTCAAGGTTTCTTGGAATCCTTCATCCGAAGAAATTTCTGTAGGAGCTAGCCTAAGCGTTTGACCTCCTGGAAGGGGAGTACTGCACCCCATCACTTCTACCTCAGCGAGTGAAAGATAGTTTGTCCCCAGGAGTTGAATGCGCACGTATCGGGCAGGTACCTGCTCAAAGCTTACGGTTTTAGAATTATTGGGGTAATCGGATACAAAGGTGGATTCTACTCCACTTTTTGCCAGATTTACCTGTAAATCATTGCTTGTAAAAGGAGTGTTTGATACCATGACATAGGCATTCTCCAGACGGTCTTTACAGCAGTCTGTACGTCCCCAATAGCTCACTTCGTCTATTTCATAAACCGCCCCCAAGTCTACTTCCCACCATGCCTCATTGTCGTTATTTGTGTGTGTGATGTTAGGGTTGGTCCAAGTCGCATTATCGCCTCTCTTATCCCCATCTACTGCATACTCAGGGCCTTTATTTCCATAAATGCTGGACTGACTGGTAGCTTTATTCCGTGCGAGGTTGACAATATCTGTACATGCTGGATTCTGAATAACCTGAAGGTTTCCAAAAGTTGCAGTAGCCAGGCTGGAAGCATTATGGCTGTTTACCCCAATTCCCACATAAATAGATGTTTGCATGGGTACTTGGACTTCATCCATAAAGGTCCACTGAGTCCCATTTGGAGAAAAATACCCTGAAATCACGTTGCCATTCCGCACCAGTTTAATCCAATGATCAGTTGTATATGCATTAAATGCCTGAGATTTATTTGCGGTGGAACCAGAAGAACTGCTTCTATATTGCAAACTACGCGTCTTAGATGCATTTAGGGCCATAAAAACATGCTGTGAGGTAGGAGAAAGGGTATTTCGCATCATAAGTCCTACTTTGGATAAGGGATCAGCCCCACTTAGGCTAGTCATATGTACAGAAATCTCTCCATTGCCTGCCAGTTGCTGGTAGAGAAAATGGAACTGGTCTGAAGTGCTCCAGATATCTGCTCCAGCACCTTCCATGGTTATGACTCCAGCTTCCTCACAGGAACTACCCACCTGGCCGGTATTCCCTATATCGGATGCCGTCCAATCTGCTGGAACTTGACAGGGTGGGGCATAGACCTCGAAATGTAGGTTGTCAAAGGTACCCGTTGCCAGGCTTCCATTGTCATGGCTGTTAACTCCTAGCCCTACAAAGATTTCTTCATTCATGGGCAATGAGAGTTCATCCATCAAGGTCCACGAGCTACCATTTGAAGAAAAATAACCCGAAATGAGATTTCCAGTGCGCACCAGACGAATCCAATGAGAATTGGTGAAAGCTCCAAATACTTGGGATTTATTAGCGGTATTTCCTCCATCGGCTGACCTATGCTGGAAACTGCGAACCTTATCTACATTTAGGGCTAGAAATACGTGTCTAGAAGAGCTTGAAAGGCTATTACGCATCATGAGGCCTGCTTTTGTTAAAGCATCTGCTCGTGTAAGATCTGTCATGCGAACAGAAACCTCCCCATCTCCTTTAAGTTTGCGGTACATAAAGTGAAACTGATCTGATGTGCTCCAGATATCTGCTCCT
>JBCCTX010000193.1:0-14646 GCA_039197765.1 Bacteroidota bacterium | reverse complement strand
TGCTGGTAGCCTTCAGGAGTCATATAGATTTCTCCTATGGGAGAATTATCGCACTCCTCGATCATATCGGACATCACGATTACCTCCCAATCGTAAGTTGATTGGGGATAGTGTTTCAACACATCATAGGCAGTTTGCAGCCCCCTCACGATACAACTTTTGGAGCTGGTATGTGGAGTCTGCGCCTTAATTTCTTTGAGTCGGCGAAACACTGTTTCTCCCAACATTTTGGCACCGTTTTCCACCTTGAGGGGATAGGCGCGTATCGCAGAGGGAGGAGAGCTGGGCTGGGGAGGTATAGAATAGGTCGCTAAGGGTGCTAGATAGGGATTATCATCGATTTGGCGAACCTCTATCCGGGAATTTGCAGGAAAGGATTTAGCAATTTGGTAGATACTGCGTGCAATCTTCTTGAAGCCATCTTCTTCCACGTATATAGTGGGATCGATTAACATCACACAAACCATTTCCTTTGCGTTAGAACGTTTTGGCATATCGCCTATTGATGCACTGCTTCGCCGCTCGTTTCCCATTCCTACATGTGAAAAGGCGAATACCATACATATGCTTACCAAGAGCAATAGAAATAAACTACTGAATTTCATCTGTTAATGATTTTTAGTTGAAATGCGCGTCCGACGGATCAAGAGAGTTTGCTCGTATAGTCTGCTTCTTCCCAAGGCTCATGTGGGAAGCCGTTCTGTGGAAGTTCTGTCAACTCGGTAGCAATACTCGGCAGGTCGTCCAAGTCCTTTTTGGAGGATAGAAAGCCTTCCTCGTATTTCTTATTGTAAAGGCCATACAAACCCTCAGCAAAATTCTCTACATAATCTGGACGGGTAATCACATCTTTTTTAGATGTCCACCTGAGCACTTCCCCTTTGTGCTTTTCCAGCGTAGATCTGACGTTCTTAAGGCCTGACTCCGCAATTTCTCTTTCCTGCTTAGCCTGTTTTAAGGCCCTCGCATTGAAAATGGTGTTTAGCCCGATAGAGGCACATATACCCCCAATGAGAGGAAATAATAGGGTAATAAAGATAAAGGTAAGTAGGCTGGTAGCGTGATAGCCCCAACTGGCTTCAGGTAGAGAGGTTTCTGCTGCAGGGCTTTCTCCTTCTTCTAGAAATTCGAACTCCATGTTGGTAGATAAGCGCTGGATGGCCCGTTCCTCCTTTTCAATCTGCATGACCGTTTGGAAGCGAAAAACGCCAAGCAGCGCTATACTAAGGATACTGAAAACCAACAGCGCGGTTTTGACCCTGTATCTCCTTCTTTTCAGCTGTAAGGCAGACTTACGGTCTTCCTCCGCTTCCAGGCCCCGCCATCTTTTCAGTTCTTCAATCACTTTATCAACGGGTCGACTGATAAATTCATCGTAGTAAATTTTCACAAAGACTGAGCACAAGGCAATCCCTATAGCTAAGAGAAATACTTCCCAATTGCCCTGAAAAACCTCCCAAGGCCTTTCAAATAATGCTTGAACGGGATGGTTGGCATCCATGTCCAGGTCAAAGCCCTGCTGGGTCAACTTCAAGGCCAAGGGAATATCTGAAAGAATCAAAATAAAGGCAATGGAGAGGTATACGACTCCTAGAGTGAAGGAAAACTTTGCCGTATCCTTTTTGAATTCCTTGTCTAATAAATCGTGGTATTCCTTTTGATTTTGAAAATGATCCTCAGCATTCGTCAGCGATTGTTCATTTATTTCCACTTCCGCTTGGACCGTTTGAATATTTACATCCGCTATCTCAATTAGTTTATTTTGAAGCGACTGGGCATTTCCAAGGAGTATCCCTTTAATGCCCGTTTGGCTTTTTCCCAATAGACCATCGTTGTACCCCTCCTGAATTACATAGTCTTTTTCTTTGTCTTCAAGCTGGGTCCAAGTTTCCTCGAACGTATCTTCGACTTTGGTCTCTATTTCTATGGGTTCGGATGAACTTTGCTGCTTTTTCATCCAAGAAGGTAGGCTATATTGATCTTGATTTTTCATACAATTACGGTTGACAATTTTGCTTTTCAATTCAAGTTCCCATCATTAAAGAAGCTACCGGCCTGCGCACCTTCTAATATCCATTGGTTTCGCTTTTGCCAAATAGCCCCAACTATCTGCTGATCTTCTAAAATTCTTTGGGGAATCTCTTCTAGTCTTTTGAAACAAGCCTTTTGTTCGGAAAGCAGGCTCTGTCTTTCTTTTTGGATCTGAACGTATTCCGGATCTCTATTCTGTTCGAGTTCTTTCAACCTGAATTCTAGGTCCTCAATTGCCACTTTATTATCCCGTAAACGCTCCTCTAGGGTTTCTATGGATCTCACCAAATTTGGGAAAAGGTGGGCATCTACATGGGTGATGAGAAAGGAAGACTCGTTTCCTTTTTGAGCATGGGCTGGGTTTTTTAGGTGCGTTCTTGCCTTCTGCATGAGTGCTTTGTAGAGTTTCATGCGACTCTTCTTCAGGGGATTACTTTTGGGTAGTGGATTAGATGCGCGTTTGTGCCCTAAGTCTTCATAGGTAGCTACGAGCTTCTTCTCCCACTCCTCTCGTCTATTCTTTCTGTCGAGAAGAGAAAATTTAAGCTTCGAAAGAATGTCCTTCCGCTTTTCCTCCTGTACCCTGAGGGCATACAACCTTTTATCCATCCCTTCGAGATGGCTACTAAGCGCCTTGCGCTCCTCCTCATAGCGTTTTGCAACGCCTTCCCGCTCTTCTTTTTCGCGTAAGGCATTTTCTTCAAGTTGTACCTCTAAGGATTCATCTGCATGAGGGGCCGTTTGGCAGGATCGTGCTATATTGTACCCCTTTCTCTTCCAGAGACTTTTTTCTTCCTTTAGGTTTACTTTAGAAACTCCTTGCATGTTTTCGTTGCGTCTCATAATGGTTCATTAGGTTGATCTGTGTTACAAAATTTTCTCCCGAGTTGCTTGTTCTCCTACGACAGTAATGCATGCTACTTCCTTATAAACTGATGCTCCAGAAGACAAAACCATACTTTACCATCTGTAAGATGGAATTCAGTTGATCCTTAACTCGGTGTAGTAAAAATTTGCGTATAGGTCCTCTAGGTTTAACAGGTAAGACGATACCCTTTTACCTGAAACCGTGCCAATACAGTATATGAAAATAAAAATGGCCTAGAAGCTACTTAAGCAGCAACTAGGCACATGTTATTGAAGGAAAGGCTTAACATTATTTATACCTTTTTTCAAAAAATGTAACGCCTCATCTAGCGTGTAAGCTAGGTTGAAAGCCTCTGGGGTATGCACTTGTATCCCTCTCCAGCCAGGAAAAAATCAAGTGTCTTTTCCTAGCAAATAGAGTCAATTGAATTGATTTGGGACTCATTTACATTAAGGCAACGTTTTTAATCGCGATAGGGCATTCCACTATCACTACGTCAAATCGCACATATTTTATTTATTTCCTTACACCCTATATCCCTTCCGATACTCCTTCCCCCGCATCTTATTGGCTTCTCCGTCTCCCTTGAATTTTTCCTTCACAGGGTCAAAGGTTAGTTCGCGCCCAAGCTCATAGGCTATATTGGCTATGTTACAGATTGAGGCACTCCTGTGGCCTATTTCTACATCGCAAATAGGGAGGGTATTGTTGCGTATAGCCTGCACCCAGTCGAGGGAGTGGTTTTCGCTTTTATACAAACGCGTTTCTCCCTGCTTGATCTCAGCTGTAACGATACTTTCGGGCTTGGAATCCAGGTACTGGCGACTAATGTCTAATGTGCCTTCGGTTCCTATAAATCGCACGCCCCAACCGCGTTCAAAGTCCTGGTGGTACATTTCTATCCCATTTTCATATACCATTTTTAGCCCCCGAGTGGCTTGGGAATCAGCAGGCGGAATATAGGAAACTGGACCTGAGTTATCCATCCCAAGTCCCCATTGAGCAATGTCAAACATATGGGCACCCCAATCCGAGAGGATTCCTCCCCCGTATTCCTTGTAGTCTCGCCATTTTGGAAAGATATCTTGCTCCACAGGCGGCGATAAAATACTACTGAAACCTCGTGAAGGCGCCGGTCCTAGCCACCGATCCCAATCTATGTGAGCAGGTGTCTCCTCCACAGGCAAATCGCAGACCTTAGCTGGATCTCCTACATTTACCAATACCTGCTTTACCTCTCCGATATATCCATTGCGAACCAACTCGCATGCTTTGAGGAAGGTATCTCGAGAACGCTGCATACTTCCTGTCTGGAAAATTCGACTGTATTTTCTGGCGGCTTCTACCATAGCTCTTCCCTCTTTCACTGTGTGGGCCATCGGCTTTTCACAATATACATGCTTACCGGCTTTCATGGCATCTATGGCAGGCTCTGCATGCCAGTGATCGGGTGTACTCACCACAATTCCATCAATATCTGCTCGCTGGATCAACTCCTCGTGCATGGAAGTGGTGAACAATCCCTCAAATGTGTCTGTACCTCGAGAAGCTGCGTATTTCTCAGCTACAATTTCTTGAAACCATTTTAGCTTCTGTTGTTCTACCTCACAAGCGCCTACAATCTGCATTTCAGCCATATCAGCGAAACGCCTTGCAAGGCCACGGCCCTGCTTTCCTGTCCCGATAAATCCTACGGTAAGTTTATCACTGGGCGCTACAAATCCCCTACCTAGTACGTGGCGAGGTATAATGGTGAAAGCTGCGCCAATTGTAGCGGTCTGACGCAAAAATTTTCGTCGATTAGCAGTAGGTAATGTGTTCATTTTGGGTATTTTTTAAAAAGAGAAGGGAACATCTTATATTTCAATTTGTTAAAAAGATCAAGAACAGACTATTACTTCCCATTCCTGAATATGTTAATTTACAGAAATTAAGCACCAACTATGAAAAAAAAATTCGCTTTATTGATCCTTTCTGCTATCGTACCTTCCTTCGTTTTTTCCCAAATAACTATCACATCCTCGGATGTACTTGGCTTAATCGGAAAATCTTTCATACAAGAGGAAGAAGTGAGCGAATCCATTTCCATCACGCCTGGGCCTGGAGGTGCTGACCAGACCTGGGACTTCACCAATGTAGTATTTGATTCGGTGTTTACGGTTACAACCTCCTTTATTAATCCATCCGATTCTCCTTTCCCTGATAGCTTCCCTGAGGCAAACCTCGTACAAAGAATTGAGCTTGATACATCCGCAGTTGTGGAGCCTGCAGAAAATATCCTTCTTTTTTCCTACGCCAAGGTAACGGAAGGCTCTTTTATTTCCCTCGGCTCTGCTACCACCACTAATATTTTAGGAAATGATACTACGCTATTTATACGTATTTCGGACACATTCACCTTTTTTCCCCTAACCTACCAGAAAGAATGGCAGGTAATCGATGTTGATACCATTGACATTGGCAACTCCTTGCTCTCTATTATCGAGGATAGCTCCTTCAGTGTGGTAGATGGGTTTGGAACGGTCCAGGTTCCTGCAGGAACCTTTGAGTGCCTTCGCTTGCGTGAGGAAAGTCGAACGTTGACCAAAACGGTCGTCAACGGAATTGAGGTTCCGGGTGAAGTAGACACGAGAATTACTTACAGTTGGATTTCTAAAGATGCCTTTTTAGTTGCCAGTATGGGGAGTTTTGATATGGAACAAGACCTTAACTTTACAACGGCAGCTTCTTTTGGCAGACTCCTTTCTATTGAGGGAGCACCAGTAGATACCACAGTGATGGATACAACGATGAATCCCGTCGATACGACGATGATGGATACTACTGTAATGGATACAACCATTATAGATACGACTGGAATGGATACCACTGTAACTTCTCAGCTCTCTTTATTGGAAGTCGTGGACAATGTAAGCCTCTCTCCGAATCCAGCTACAGGATACATCCAGCTCAACTTCAACTTACCTGAACGCAGGGAGTTAGATATCGAAATTTTGGACCTCCAAGGGAGAAGGGTAGATATTTTGCTAAGGGGGGAACAGTCTCCGGGAATTTATCTCATCAAATGGCAAGGGGAAAGTTCATCGGGAAGCTTTGTTCCAGATGGCAATTATATCCTTCTTATGCGGAGTGAAAACAGGCTCCATAGCATTAAGTTTTTATGGCAGAACTGAGGTACATGCTAGTCTAGGGGAAGGGCATTACTCTGACTGGATTTTTTCTATAACTTTCCAGAGATCTTCTGCCTTTCTATATCCATTTGCCACAAGAAAAAACTGCCCCTTGTGTCTAAGAATGACAGAAGGGAATCCGCGGATTCCCATTTCAGCAGAGACTTGAAAATCTGTTCGCGTCTCATAGCGAATATCTTCTGACTCAAAATTTTCGCTGAATTCTTGCCGATCTATTTCCAGGGATTCGGCGATTGCTAAGAACGTATTAGATTGATTGGTATCTTTATTTTCAAAGTAAAAAGCCTTCTGCGCAGCTTTGAAATAGTCGAACTCCTTATCAGGAGCGATCTTTCGCGCGGTAACTACTGCTCTACAAGCAGGCTCTGTATTGTAGACAAAGCCTTCTTTATCCAATAAATCAAATTGAAACGGCTGCCCTGAAGCTTTCCCTACCTCCTCCCAGTGATGTCTTAACATTCCCCCGATAGACTTTATGGTTTCGGTTCCGTAAGGACGGAGTCCTCCCATTACCAACTTAAATTGATAACCCGTAAGCTGCGCTTTCACTTGGGTAATCTCCGGTGCAAATCCATAGCACCAGCTGCACATAGGATCTGCAATATAGACTAGTAAAGGGTCCTTTTCTTGTATCCAGTCAAAACTCATAAGGGGAAGTGAGGTATTAGGTAGTAGGGGATATGATCAAAAGAGGATAAGGTTTACTTCTATTGAATTTGTAAATTAACGTGTTCATTTTTTCATTTTCAATTCTCAACTGTCGATTTCCACTTGCTTTCTATAGATATAAACTGCGATATGGGCGAAAGTTTTGGAAACTATCGTCTGGGGAATGACTTACGTATATTTCCCTACATAAGTTCCTGCAATATCGCTTGTGGGTACCATGCAGGAGACCCTCTCCATATGGAGCAAACGATTGATCGGGCGCTTGCTCACCAGGTCCAGATAGGCGCACATCCCAGCTATCCCGACCTTGCGGGGTTTGGCCGGAGGAAAATGCATATTCCCGCTAATGAATTACGTGCCTTGCTAAAGTATCAAATTGCTGCCCTAAAAGGTATGGTAGAAAGCCGTGGGGGAAGGCTTTGCTATGTAAAACCACATGGGGCACTGTATAATTCACTTGCTGACAATCCAGAAGAAGGGCAGGCATTAATCGACGCTATGCAGGAAATTGACCCTGAACTTATCCTTATGGGCTTAGCGGGAAGCGGTATTGAGCAACAGGCGGCCGAAGCGAATATTCCTTTTGTTGCGGAGGCTTTTGCAGATAGAAGGTATGAGGATAGCGGGCATTTGCGTTCGAGGTCCTTGGAAGGAGCGGTAATCCACGATCCTCAAGAGGCTGCTGAGCAAGTAATAGCACTTATCAAGCATCACCACGTAATTTCCTATCCTGGGAAGCAAATTCCTATACGGGCTCAGTCTCTTTGTATCCATGGAGACAATCCTCAAGCTGTGAATATTTTGGTTGCAATCGATGAAGCCTTGCGGCAAGCAGGTATTCTGAAACGCGCTTTCAGCCTATGATGGAAGTTATTCCCTATGGCGAAGCTGCGCTTTTGGTCAATTTCCCTGCCCAGATTAATTCTCAGATACATGAACAGGTTTTGGCTTTACATCGGTCTTTAACCGAACCCCCCATACCAGGGATTCGGTTTAGCATTCCCGCATATTGTTCCCTCACCTTAGGCTTTGATCCCACTATCTGGACATTTGAAAGCCTTCGCGACCGATTACTGGAAATCAACCGTAAAATAGATCTATCCTCTGTAGAAATAAAGATCCGGGTTCTTTCTATCCCAGTATGCTATGACCCCAACTATGCATGGGATATGGCAGAAATTATACGACACACCCAATTGAGTAGGAAGGCCATAATTGACCTGCATTGTAGCACCATTTACCGAGTTTATATGCTAGGTTTCTTACCGGGATTTCCCTATATGGGAACAATCGCTTCCCAATTGGCTTGCCCCAGAAAGTCTGAACCTAGGACGGCAATTGAGCCAGGGTGTGTTGGCTTAGCAGGGCTTCAAACGGGGATTTATCCTTCGAAGGCTCCAGGTGGTTGGCAGATTATTGGGAGGACGCCTATCAGGATATTTACACATGAAAAGGCTGATCCCTTTTTGTTTCGCCCAGGGGATCAGGTTCGATTTTTTGCGATTAGCAAAGAGGAATATGAATCAAGAGATTGGAATATTTATGATCCACTGAGTAAAAACAACTAGATTAATCTAAAGGTATCTAAGGAGGGAGATTTTCATGACTTCACCTAAACTTTGGTTTAAGGATTTTGGGGAGGGTTAAGTAATTAATAGCCAATGATCCAGAGTATTCTGTTTATTTATTGGCTGGGCCCAAAAATAGTGTAGGACTCGCTTAAAAAGATCAGCCTCAATCTATGGATTTATGGGAAAAATTTCGAGCTTTACTTTTTACCACAAACCATCGAAGATTAACCCATTTACTTTGACTGCAGAACTTCTCTTCCATCTTCCCGGCGTCCAAAAACTTTCAGAGGGACCTGTTTGGGACCATCGAACTAGCCTGTTGTGGTGGGTCGATATACATGATAAAAAATTATATCGATATAATCCTGAAACTGGGAATCACACCCCGTTTTCTATAGATCAATATGTGGGAGCAGCCGTTTTGCGCTCCGAGAAAGGACTCGTATTGGCCCTTGAGCGGGGCTTTTATCTTTTTGATGAGGAAACAGGTTCGTTGAGCCATTTATCTGATCCAGAGCCTGACCTACCTAGCAATCGCTTTAACGATGGCAAAGTGGACCCAGGTGGAACATTTTGGGCAGGTACCATGGATAACTCAGAACAGGCCATTAGCGGCAGCCTGTATAGCCTAGAGCCCCAAACGCTAACCTTTGCAAAAGCCTTTTCGGGTGTTTCTATTTCAAATGGTTTGGCCTGGACAGCAGATTCGAATACCTTTTACTATATTGATTCCCCTACCCAAAGAGTAGATGGTTTTGACTTCGATTTAGCGTCAGGTATACTGTCCAAACGGCGTGAAGTCCTCCGATTTGAGCAAAGTTTCGGGACTCCCGATGGAATGTGTATCGACACCGAAGATAATCTTTGGATTGCCTTCTGGGAAGGTTCAAAAGTTGCCTGTTTTGACCCCAGAACAGGGAAACAACTGGCCCAAATCGATATTCCTACTCAAAGGATTACTTCCTGCTGCTTTGGAGGAGCAGAAATGGATACGTTATTTATTACCAGTGCAGCAAAGGAGGGAGACTCCTTAGGAGGAGCTATTTTTTCTGCTAAGCCTGGGGTTACCGGGCCTCCTACCAACTTTTTCGCTGGATAAGGTTTATATTGAGGGAGTTTGAAAATGACTATTCTTTTCCCTTTTTTTATTTTTTGGCACGGAAGGACGCTGAATTTTATGAGAGAAACTGAAAATCCTAGGGCTTCTCGCTGAAGCCTACATCATTTCTCCTTGAAATCTAAAGGTTTTTCCTCCTCCTATGTGGTAATTAATTATTCACCCAGACAAATTCCACCCATCCAATGAAGTATTTATCCCATCTTTTTTCTAGTTGCCTGCTACTGATCATGCTTCAAGTAGAGGTAAATGCCCAAGAAAATTCCTTCCCGTTAGAAGAACTCAATTACAGAAATGTTGGACCTACACGCGGAGGCCGCGTTACCACAGTAGCGGGTGTTAGTTCACAACCTGGGACCTTTTACTTTGGTGCCACCGGTGGTGGCGTTTGGAAGAGTACGAACTATGGTCATTCCTGGCAAAACACTTCGGACGGATACTTCTCTACTCCCTCTATTGGAGCCATTCGCGTAGCCGAATCCAATCCTGATATTGTCTATGTCGGGACGGGTTCAGATGGAATTCGGAGTAATGTGATTACCGGGAAAGGGGTATACAAGTCAATCGATGCAGGAAAGAATTGGACCCATATTGGCCTGGAAAAAGTTGGACAAATTGGGGCGGTGGAGATAGACCCCTCCAGTCCAGACCGCGTTTTTGTAGCGGCTATAGGCAATGCCTTTGCCCCTAATCCGGAACGGGGAGTTTACCGTACGCTGGATGGTGGTAAGACCTGGAAACAAGTATTTTTTCATTCTGATACAGTAGGAGTGGTAGATATCGAATTTGCCCCAAACAACTCCCAAATAATTTATGCCAGTCTTTGGCGGGCCGAGCGCAAGCCCTGGACCATCATTAGTGGAGGGGCAGAAGGAGGGATTTATAAGTCTACAGATGGTGGAGAAAATTGGGAAAAACTTGGAGGCGGATTACCTACGGGTATTATTGGTAAGATTGATTTGGCTGTAAGTCCCAAATCCCCAAAACACCTATATGCGTTGGTAGAGGCCCCTGTAGGGGAAGGGGGCCTATATGTGTCCCAAGACCAGGGAAAAAATTTCGAACTCGTCAGCACTAAGAAAGAGCTACTTGACCGCCCCTTTTACTACTGCAATGTTGATGTAAATCCCCAGAACCCTCAAACCGTATATGTCAATTCTACTCAATTTTGGGTTTCACACAATGGCGGGAAGACCTGGCGTAGGCAATACACTCCTCACGGAGATAACCACGATATCTGGGTAAATCCGAATGATACGACCCTATGTGTGCAAGGAAATGATGGCGGGGCCAACGTATCCCAAGATGGTATGAAAACCTGGTCTAGCCAGCAAAATCAATCTACAGCAGAGCTTTATCAAGTAGAGGTAGATGACCAATTTCCCTACTGGCTATATGCTGGGCAGCAGGACAATAGTACCATTTCTGTCCCTAGTCTACCTCCTTACAACTCTGTAGCTGGCGGAACCAACTACTGGCGGGCAGTTGGGGGATGCGAAACAGGACCAGCAGTACCTAAGCCTGGAAAGCCCCACATTGTATATTCCAATTGCAAAGGTCGCTTTGGGGTATTCAACAAACTGACGGGACAAGAACAGCAGTACTACGTGGGAGCTTCCAATATGTATGGACATAACCCTAAAGATTTGAAGTATCGCTTCCAACGGGTTTCACCCATTCATGTTTCCCCCCATAATCCCGATGTGGTATACCACACTTCTCAATACGTACATAAAACCACAGATGATGGGAAGACCTGGGAAACCATTTCTCCAGACTTGACGGCTTTCACGCCTGAAACCCAAGTAATTTCGGGTAGCCCTATTACCCGCGATGTCACGGGAGAAGAATTTTACAGCACGATTTATGCCATCCGCGAATCACCTATTAAAGCGGGGGTTATATGGGTAGGGGCGAATGATGGTCCTGTACATGTTACACAAGATGGAGGGAAGAATTGGGAGCATGTAACTCCCGAAGACCTTCCCGATGGAGGAAGAGTAGATGCTGTTGAGCCCTCTCCTCACGATCCTGCGAAGGCATACATTGCTGTACTTCGCTATCAATTCGATGACTACCAGCCATACGCATATAAGACCCATGATTATGGAAAAAGCTGGCAGCGCATAAGTACAGGAGAGAATGGTATCCCGAAGGATTATCCGGTACGAGTTGTCAGGGAAGATCCCAATAAGGCAGGTATCCTATACGCAGGAACAGAATTCGGGATGTTTATTTCCCTCGATGACGGGGAAAGTTGGCAGGCCTTTCAGCAGAATTTACCAGTTACGCCCATTACCGATATTCAGATTCACGACAAAGATTTGATTCTTTCCACTATGGGTCGAGGATTTTGGATTTTGGACGATTTGAGTCCTATATATTCTGCTGCCGAAACAGAGGCTATTACGCTTTATTCTCCCAAGGAAGCCTATCGCATGCACTTTCGAGGTACGAGTTCCCGCTCAGTCCCTTCCTTTCCTTCACCAGGTGTTCGTATAGACTATATGCTTTCAGATTCTATTGATGGGGACCTTACCCTAGAAATTCAGGATTCAGAGGGTAAGGTAGTCCGAAGTTTTTCCAGTTCTCCGACCTCGAAAGACAGCACCCAAAAAGGAGAAGTCAGTATGGCTACAGGGTTTCGTCCCCTGGGAGAAAACGCCTACCTATCAACCGCTAAAGGCCACCATAGAGTGACTTGGGATATGCGGCACGAAGGCCCTATCAAGAAAAAAGGAGCCCGGCGAAACCCTGGGGGTCCATTGGTTGCTCCAGGTACCTACCAACTAGTTATGAAAAGTTCGCTTGGTGAGCAATCAGCGGCTGTCGCGATTGCGGGGGATCCCAGGGTATTGGAGCAAGGGATAAAAGAGTCAGATATGCAGGCCCAGGAGGAGTTGAGTCTAAAGGTCCGGGATCTATTGAGCTCTCTCAACACCTTATACAATGAGGTAAAAAAACAGGAAAAGGCTTTTAATAAGCAAATAAAAGCGAAAGGGGCGGATGTAAAATCTGCTGAGAAATCTTTGGCAAAACTCACTCCACTGAGGGATGAGTTGATTACACAAGAGGGAAGATATATGACGCCTATGCTCGCTGACCAGTGTGGGTATCTCTATTACATGTTGCTTCAAGCGGACCAACACCCTGGAAAAGACGCTTATGATCGATATGAGGAATTGAAAGCCTGGTATGATCGATTGCAGGGAATGGAGTTACCCCATGCAGTAGAGGGGAGATAGGGAAGGGTTTTTTAGTTAATTGTTCACAGAGATTCCTTTGATCTTTTTCAAAGAATCCTCAAACTGTTGACTATTAATCATCTTAAAAATAACTCTCAGGAGTATCAAGTGTATCTCGATAGAATTCGTATCTCTCCATTTCCCGGGTAATTTCTGTAGGACCTAGGTACATATTCCCTTCCATAGCCTTAATTTCTTCGAGGGAACGACCAAAAGATTTTTGGGTAAAAAAGGAATAGTCATACAATTGATAGCCTAGGCCATGTAAAATGGCTCGCTGATCCGTTTCCCGTTCAAAGGGGATTTTATACTCATTGTTGTATTCGTACTGATAGGCGATCTGAGCAAGCTGCAAAGAAGACTTATCCAAATAAAATACGGTATGGGCTAATTCGTGTCCGACAACTCCAATTTGCTCGTTGAAAGGAAGATTGTGCATAAGAATCGGTTCAAAGAAGTCGGCTGATTCATTGCTGATTACTACGAGGTATTTCCGTTTGATCCATGGAAAAACTACCGTTATGGGATCCGGTCTGGAACTCAAGGGAATAAAAGCAGGTTCAATACGAAATTCTATAGGGGTCTCTACCAGTTCTGGATAGTGGGACAGGGCGATCAGGGCTTGAAGCTCAAACCCTTTGGGCAGCTCTTTATTTGTGCCATAAGATGCAAATAGAGAATCATACAGACTGGAATCTTCAGGCGCTTGGTACTCCTTAATAGCTATGACTTGGGTCGGATCAAAGGTAGGGATTTCTTTTTGTGCTCCCGCGTCAAGAAGTAGGAATAGCAATAGCAGAAATACCGAAGCAAATAGCGTAATAATTAGCCATTTTAGCGTTTTGAGAATTATTTTCATGGAATTTGATTCATCCTTATAAAAATTGAAGCCGTTGTTACAGGGAGTTAGGGGTATTTTTGCTCTATTGGGTTCACCGTTCAAAGCCTACAAACATCTCCTTAACTCTACGCATTTCCTTTACTAGGTCCTTCCCTTCAATTGGAGGAGCCTGTTCTATTACCAGATACCCAGAATACCCTTTCTCAATGAGGGCTTTGACAATACCTGGGCCATCTGTAGCACCTTCTCCAAAGGGAACGGTTTTGTACGTCCCAAAAGCCAGGGTATCCTTTAGGTCTACGTGATTAATTTTCTGGGGAAAGCGCTCAATTACCTCAAAATTATTCACACCCGCCCCATCAAAGTGTCCCATATCCAGGCAGATCCCTACATGACTGGAATCTATTACTTCAAAAATAGCTTCATAATCAGCTATATTTTCGATGTTGTTGTTCGCATGATTTTCAACAGCAATTAGCATATCCATTTCCTCCGCAGCTGGAGCCAATTCCTTAAGCACCTGAATGACATTTTCCAAGCCTCCTGCCTCTCCCCTTTTGGAGCCTGTGAACTTCACTCGCCTACATCCCAACGCCTGAGCCTTTTCCATAAGCCAGAGTTTATGGCCCACATCTTTGGTAACATGCCCTCCAAAGGAGGTGCCTTGAAGAGAAATAGGACGTAGCCCCTTTTGATAGCACCGGTCTTGAATCCGGGCAATTCCTCCTGGAGTAATATTTCTTCCATACCAAACATTGAATTCGATATTTTTGATCCCTATCTGAGGGGCCATTTCGAAAGTAGGTTCGAAGTCTTCATTTCCAAATCCATCCAGGCATATAGTAGCTATGGCCAACTCAATTCCTTTGCGTTGGTCTACAGGATCTATTGCAGAAGGGCTTAACAAGGGTTTTACTAATCCCAACGAAGCCAATATGGCAGGGGCCCGTTGTACAAATTTGCGACGCTTGAGCGAGGTATTCATAAGGGATGGCTAGGTAAGTAAATCAAAGATAAAGATATACGTTTTTCACATGTTAATGGCCTGTGAACGACTCCAATACACTTAGAAAAGAAAAATGACTCAAGCCTATTTACCATTTATCTCCACGG
>JBCCTX010000192.1:0-14661 GCA_039197765.1 Bacteroidota bacterium | reverse complement strand
GCTCATCCTCATGCTAGTTTCTGTCTGGGTAATCGGGTGGATTTTCTTCCATACCTTCTCAATCTTACCAGACGTTGTTGTAGAAGCAGGCATGTTCAACGATCGCTTCTCTGAGGCTGTTCGCATTGTATTTCAGCAGCGACCTCACGCATTCTTTGTGGGAGGGATTACCCTGCTCGTCTCGCTTCAATTTCTAGGGATTGGATTCTTATCTCTTCAGAATAAGCGATACTTCGATGAGCTATTCCACATTAATTCGAATCAATTAAAAAAGATTAATAAGCCGTGAAGCCCTAACCTGTGAAAAAGTTAAATTAGTTAGAACTACTATTTGCACAGCGTCCATGAAAAAACTGATCCTCTCATTTCTACCAATAACCCTGCTGTATGCATTGATTGTATTCGTATTCGGTTCATCTGAGCTTTCAGGCGATGAGCACCGATACATAAAGTATGCAACAAATCTCACTCAGGGCTATTTTGTAGATCCAGCGAATATTGATATTAGGAATGGACCTATGTACTCGGTCCTCCTTGCCCCTTTTGTGGCTTTGGGTACCCCCTTGTGGGTCCCTAAACTACTAAACGTTGTATTCCTTACAGGTGCACTGATATGCATCTATCTCACCCTGAGTAAATATACAAGACCTAGAGTCGCTCTGATAAGTGCCTATCTGATGGGATTATACCCACAGAGCTTCAAGTGGGTGGGTAGGCTTTACAGTGATGCCTTCGCCTTTGCACTCATCTGTGTGTGCATTTTTTTCTTTGTACGTTGGGTACATGCCCAAGAAAAGGAATGGAAATGGGGTATCCTGGCAGCAGTTGCCTTCGCATTTTTGGCTTTGACAAAGTTGATATTTGCCCAAGTTCTGACAGTCTGTATAGTACTAAGTGTATTAGGCTTAGTTATATTCCGGTCTCACCTGGCTTGGAAATCTCTATTCTCCGTTCTACTGGCATACGTGTTGTGTCTTCCTTATTTGGGCTACACATACTCGATCACGGATAAGTTTCCACTCTGGGGCACAAATGGCGGAGAACAATTATACTGGATGGCGAGTCCATATGAAGGAGAATTGGGGAATTGGGTAGATAATGCAAGCGTTTTGGAAAAGCGAATACCTGAGTTGAACCCCAACCATTTCGACTTTTACACTTCCTTGGAAGGAATGAGTGGCATAGACCGCAATAAGGCCTTTCTTCAGAAAGGAGTTGAAAACCTTAAAGCATATCCCCAAAATTACCTCAAACACTGGATCGCGAACATGGGAAGGTTTTTTCTCAACTATCCCTATTCATTCAAAGAGCAAAATATGGGTACTTTTGCCTATATGATCCCCAATATGATCGTTCTGTTATTGGTGGCATTTGGATCCTTTGTGGTATTTAATACCTGGAAAGATGTACCTACCGAATTTTGGCTCTTACTGCTTTTTATTTCAATATATATTGGAGGAAGCTCTCTTGTGCATGCTTCTACCCGGTATTTTTGGATGATTATTCCTGTGTTAACGGTTTGGTTGGGGTGGATTTTTGGATCAAAACTGAAGATTCAGATACTTCGAAATTCCCTTATTCCAACGGAAGGGGATGATTTTGTGGAGGAAAAGCTGCCAGTTGCGGAACATATCTCTTGATTTCCCTAAATATTTCAGGCCCATAAAATCTCATGCTATTTGTAAGGAAATTTTAGCAGTTCCAGAATAATTATAAGCGGATCGCGAAATATTTTTCCAGTAGATTTTTTTAAATCCTATTTTAATGACCTAAAATCGCAGTAAATTTATCGAGCGAATTTTGAGGTCTATAGAAATGGGGTATTTTTTGAAAATTTTTTTTCCTTTAATCTTGGTGTATGTTGTCCTCGTATTATTTTTCGCCCCAAATGAATTGATTTGGGACGAACACAGATACATGGGGAATGCGGAGAATATCTTAAAAGGACAATTTATCGAAGAAGACCTAGATATTCGAAATGGTCCCGGATACCCGCTGTTTTTGGCTCCTTTTACGCGTGTAGGTCTTCCACTAATGGGGCTCAGGTTATTGAATGTAGGATTGATGATTGGCTTCCTCTTTTTTTCCTACAGTACCTTACGAATATATGTTAATGAGCGAGCCGCTATAATTGCTACTTACCTTTTGGGCCTATATCCTGAAGCCCTTAGATGGGTAGTGATGTTATACAGTGAAACCCTATCCATTTTTCTGGTAAGTGGGTTCATGTATTTTCTGGTTGTATTTATCCGAGAGAAGGAATTCAAGGTTAAATCAGGACTGCTAGCGGCTTTCTTCTTTGCCTTTTTAGCCTTGACTAAACTCATATTTGCTCAGGTCCTGACTACCTGTTTAATTGCTGGGGTAATAGGTTCTGTTCTCGGGCGGAAAAGCTTCTACAAGCGTTCACTTTTAGTTGCTACAATGGCTTATGTGCTATGTGTTCCCTACCTGATTTATACCTTTTCCTATACAGGTAAGTTTCCCTTATGGGGTACAAACGGTGGAGAGCAATTGTACTGGATGACGAGCCCGTATGAGGGAGAGATGGGAGACTGGATGTCTTGGACAGAGGTTCTCCAGAAAGAAGTTCCCGAACTACATCCAAGTCATTATGAGTTCTACACCTCGGTAGAATCTTTAAATGGCATCGAGCGAAATGACGCGTTTGTACAGAAAGGAATAGAAAATTTCAAAGAACATCCCCAGGAATACCTCTATAATTGGATAGCAAATATGGGGAGGTTCTTATTCCATTACCCGTATTCTTTTCGAAATCAAACCCTAAATACCTACGTCATTCTGGTTCCCAATATGGTTTTGATTTTTTCCATTTTGCTGGCAGCCGTAGGTATATTCAAAGGATATAGGGATGTTCCTACAGAGTTTTGGTTGTTACTATTCTGGGCCTTGGTCTATTTTGGTGGCAGCTCCCTTGTTCATGCCGAGACAAGGTATTTCTGGATGGTAGTTCCTACCTGTATCCTTTGGGTAAGTTGGACCTTTTCCAAAAAATTCCGTGTTGCTTTGTTGCCAGTTGAAGGAGTTAGAGAAGAGAAGGAAGGGTTAGTTTCTATTGTGGAAAGTCCATAAAAATGTGATATACAACCCTTTAATTCTACTCTCTTACCTGATACAAGGCTATTCGTGCCATTCTCCGACAGATACTGACCATTTGGCCAAATGAAATCTAGGAATTGGAAAGGGCTAGGTACTTTGCGGCCTAAATTGTGTATCTTTACTTCGTGTTTATTTAAAATTCAGATTGTGAAACTGCTGTCAATCGTTGGGGCTAGACCCCAATTTATTAAACTTGCTCCCCTTCTTCAAGCCATTGACAGATATAACCTGCATGCATCGGCCTCTCTAGAACATGTAACCTTACACACAGGACAACACTATGATAACAACATGTCCGATATCTTTTTTGAGGAATTGGAGATGCCACATGCAGAGGTAAATTTGGGAGTGGGGTCTGGGCCTCATGGAAAGCAAACGGGGAAAATGCTTGAAGGTATTGAGGAAATTCTTCAAAGAGAAAAGCCAGATTGGCTGATCATTTTTGGGGATACCAATTCCACTGTTGCGGGAGCATTGGCAGCCGCTAAGCTGCATATTCCCGTTGCTCATATAGAAGCGGGACTGAGAAGCTTTAATCGGAAAATGCCTGAAGAAATCAATAGGGTAGTTTCAGATCATATCTCCGATATATTGTTGGCACCCACACCTACGGCTGTAAAAAATTTAGAAGTAGAGGGCTTAGCTAAAAAAACGGTGCTTACAGGAGATATTATGTATGATACCGTACTGCGGAATGTAGAACTATCGCGCAAAAAGTCTGATGTTCTTTCCCGCGAATCCTTAGCGGATCAGTCCTACTATATCGCTACGATGCACCGCGCAGAGAATACAGATGATCCCACTAGACTGGGAGCGATTATGAATTGCTTCAATGAAATGGCAGATCGACATCATCCTGTTGTATTCCCGATGCATCCGCGCACGAAGCATCGCATTGAGCAGCTTCTACCCGATTGGACTCCCCATAAAAACTTGAAGATTTTAGCTCCTGTGGGATACCTGGATATGCTACAATTGGTAAGTAGTGCTAGGATAGCCCTTACGGATTCGGGGGGACTGCAAAAGGAAGTATTCTTTATGAATCGTCCCTGTGTTACCATGCGTGATGAAACAGAATGGGTAGAGACTGTGAGTTCAGGAGGAAACGTAATAACGGGTGCAGATCCCGAAGCTATTCGTCAAGCAGTATCGAATTGGGAAGAGAAATTGAAAGAAGGCGAGGTAGATTTTACCCAGCAAATCCATGAGAATTTTGGAAAAGGAGATGCCGCAGAACATATTTTGAATGCCATCTTAAATTAAGCAACACGTTACATGTATATAATTTTCAACACTATTCTAGTATCATAAAGTATCATCAATAGCCTGTCCTTCTATGAAAAATTTTGGATTAACTGGGGTCGCTGGATATATAGCCCCAAGACACTTGCAAGCCATTAAGGATACGGGAAATACATTGATTGCCGCAATGGATCCCCACGACTCTGTAGGCATTCTGGATCGTTATTCTCACGAGGTAGCCTTTTTTACCGAATATGAGAGGTTTGACCGCCACCTAGAACGCATAAAGAGAGATACCGAAAGAGCCGGAATCGATTATTTAAGCATTTGTTCTCCCAACTATTTACACGATGCTCATATACGCTTGGCCTTACGGGTAGATGCGGATGCCATCTGTGAAAAACCGTTGGTAGCGAATCCCTGGCAATTGGATGCGCTACAAGAGCTTGAACAAGAGAGCAATGGAAGAATTTATGGGATTTTACAGCTTCGGGTGCACGATGCTATCGTAAAGCTGCGGGAGAAGATTCTTTCCACCCCTAAGGATACCAAGTATGATATCAATCTAACCTACATTACTTCCAGAGGGAAGTGGTACCTATACTCCTGGAAAGGAGATGAAGATAAATCAGGAGGAATTGCTGCAAATATTGGCATCCACTTCTTTGATATGTTAATGTGGATTTTTGGAGGGGTTCAAAGCAGTACGCTACACCTTCGAGAAAAAAATAAAATGAGTGGATTCATGGAGTTGGAGAAAGCCAATGTGAAGTGGTATTTGGCCATCGACAAAAATGACCTTCCCGCGCAGGCTGTTGAAGCAGGACGGCCTACCTATCGATCCATTACGGTAGAAGGAGAGGAAATTGAATTCTCCGGTGGATTTACAGATCTCCATACAGTAATGTATCAGACGATAATAGATGGGAAAGGATTTGGAGTAGAAGATGTGAGACCCTCAATCGAATTGGTTTCTAAGCTTCGCACAGCTCCAGTGATTGCCAAGCCCGATGTTATCCATCCTTATATGATGAAACACCTTGCCTAGAAATAGATAGGAGTTAAAATGATATCTACCCTTCGGTTGGCTAATCGGCCCCGAAGGGTATTGTTGTTATAAAGGGGATTTCTTTGTCCGTTGTCTTTAATGATGATTTGTTCCTCAGGTATGTTTAGTTCCTTGAGTTGCTCAATCACAGACAGACTGCGCATCTGGGAAAGCCATTTGTTATACTCAGCTCCTCCTATATTATCCGTATGACTTGAAATGCCAATTTGGTAGTTTTCTAAGTCTGGAACCGACTTAATAAATGTTTCTATTTCCTGTATTTGAACCCCATCTATGTAATAGCTTCCCCCACCAAAAAAGACGCTCTTCATTTTTAAATCTAGACGTTCCTGGGCGGAACCTATTAGGACCCACGAAATCCCAAGAGCGAATAAGAGAATCCTACGGACAAACAGGTTCGAGGTGAGAACTGACTTTGGTTGTGTGAAAACGACTGATAAGCAGGTATTTGCCATCTTTGTTTATTGTTGTACCGACACCCCTATGGTTTAACGAATCTCGCGGCGATAAAGTTCTTATGTGTATTCCTTCCAATTTACCTATTTTTGTTCATCGGAAACCTAATAAAAGGATATTTGTGCCTTAACCTAAATTACTATGCAATATCGATCATTTGGGACTACTCAGTGGAAGGTCAGTGAAATGGGATACGGAATGTGGGGAATGGTGGGATGGAAAGGATCAAAAAAGGAGGAAAGCTACCAATCTTTGGACCTCGCAGTGGAATTGGGATGCAATTTCTTTGACACAGCTTGGGCCTATGCGGAAGGGTTGAGTGAAAAATACCTGGGGGAACTTATCAAGCGTCATCCAACAAAGCGATTATATACAGCCACCAAAATACCTCCGAAAAATAGAAGATGGCCCTCTAAACGACATTTCTCGATCGAGGAAGTCTTTCCCAATGACTACATTCGAGCATACACAGAATATAGCCTGAAGAACCTTGGAGTAGAAACCATAGATTTGATGCAGTTCCACGTATGGGAAGATGCCTGGGCAAAGCAAGATGAATGGAAAGAAGAGGTTGAGCGACTTACTCAGGAAGGAAAAGTCCAGGCATGGGGGATAAGCCTCAACCGCTGGGAGCCTAATAACAGCTTAGAAACGCTAAAGACCGGTAAAATTCATGCGGTCCAGGTTATATACAATATTTTCGATCAGGCGCCCGAGGACCAATTGTTTCCCTTATGTGAGGAATTGAAGATTGGGGTTATTGCCAGAGTACCTTTTGATGAGGGTACGCTTACAGGCAAGTTCACGTATGAGACGCAATTTCCCGAAGGGGATTGGCGCGGTACCTACTTTATACCCGAAAACCTCAAAGCTAGTGTGGATCATGCAGAAGCACTTCGCAAGGATATTCCTAGCCCTATGACCATGCCAGAAGTTGCTCTCAGGTTTATCCTCCAACATCCCGCAGTGAGTACTATCATACCGGGTATGAGCAAAGTTCCCCACGTCCAGGCCAATATGGCTTGTAGTGGGGCTGAACCCTTACCCGAGGCATTGATGCAAAAGCTCCGGATGCATCGCTGGGACAGAGTTCCAACAGATTGGTCTCAATAGCGTTCCATCATGAGGAAAAGTGAAAAACCCCCACAAAAGCGTCTTGAGCGGCATTTTCAGCCGGATAATATGGAACGGGATGAAGATTCCTTATACGATCACTATACCCTACAGGCAGCAGAAGGTCAAAAACCCTTACGAGTAGATAAATTTCTGGCGAATCTCCTACCCTTTACGACGCGTTCTAAGATAAAAAATGCTTCACAGACCGGCTCAATATCTGTCAATGGGAAAGAAGTAAAGGTTTCCTACAAAGTTAGAGCAGGAGATGAAGTGCGACTCATGCTTCCCTTTCCTCCCCCACCAGAATTGACAGCCGAAGAAATGGATCTTGATATACGCTATGAAGATCCTTACTTAATGGTGGTTCATAAGCCGCCTGGCATGGTGGTACACCCTAGCTTTGGCCATTGGACAGGAACCCTCATACACGGATTACTGTGGCACTTTGAGAAACTCCCAGGGGATAGGTTGAGGCCTGGACTAGTCCATCGGATCGATAAAGATACAAGTGGACTGCTGGTAATCGCTAAAGAGGAGCACGCTATGGCGCATTTGTCCAAGCAGTTCTTTGACCACACATCAGATCGCACCTATCATGCCATAGCCTGGGGAGACCTACCTGAAGATAAAGGGACGATCATAGGTAGGGTAGGGCGTAGTAAGAGTGATCGAAAGAAGTATCATAACTATCCCATGGATTCAGACAAGGGAAAGCCTGCAATTACCCATTACGAAGTCTTAGAGCGCTTTGGAATAATGACTTTGGTGGAATGTACCTTGGAAACCGGTAGGACCCATCAGATTCGAGTACATATGAAGTATTTGGGCCATCCCTTATTCAATGATGTATTCTACGGAGGGGACCGCATCATAGCAGGGGGAAAAACTAAAAAATTCCAACAATTTATTCGAAATGGATTCCAACTACTCCCTCGTCAGGCACTCCACGCCAAAACCCTAGCGTTTGATCACCCCCATTCTGGAGAACGTATGACCTTTGATAGTGAATGGCCTGTGGACTTCCAACTGCTGATGGAGAAGCTACGCAAATGGGCTACGTTTCAGGAGTAAAAGAGGGAATACTGGTAGCGGAAATCATGAGAACAAATGCACCTCCCATTCACTTATATATTTATACTATTTACCCTAAGAAATGTACTGGTTTTTCCACAACATTAATTTGTTAAAACAATATTCTGCATTTTCGTTGAATCTAGTTTGCGTTTTTGGAGTAATTAATAAGCGTCATCATGTCAGTTAAGACTGTATCTGGTTCATCCCGTTTAGGGGTGCAAATAATTTTATTTCTCTTTGTGGGAGCCTTGTGTTATGCGGTAGATATCCTTCTTCTCTACCTTTTTTATGACATAATGGGACTGAATGTAAATCTCGGCAACTTTTTTTCCTCTGTTATTGCTACTTATGTGGCTTATGTTTTGAATAGCCGATACATCTTCTCCAAAGGGAAGTACGATCCTAAGAAAGAGATTTCCATGTTTTTTATTCTTTCCTTTCTAGGGTTATTGTTGAATATGAGTATGATGTTTGTGTTGACCTCTTACACGGCAATCTCTATTTACATTTCCAAAACCTTTGTAACCTTGGTTGTCGCAGCATTCAACTTTGTGACACGAAAGTTCTTGGTTTTCAACGGCTAATTCCTGCTTAAATTTATTTCTGCAACACTGTTGCAAAGAAAAGTATTCCTTAGTAATTTTGCCGTCCATGTTGAACTGGATGCGTCATATAAACTGGGATTGGTTGGGCTTTTCCGCTTCCCTAGCGTGCGCACTACACTGTGCGCTCCTTCCCGTACTGCTTACGTTGTCTGCTTTTGGGAGTCTATATTTTCTTGAGGCACCCATATTCGAATATTCTTTCATTGTTTTGTCTTTTGGCATAGCTTCTTTTTCATTGGTTCAAGGGTACCGAAAACATCACCAGCGATGGGATGCACTCTCCATTGCAGCACTGGGATTTATTTGCATCCTGTTAGGACAATTTTCAGAAGGGAATATGTGGGAAGCCATCTTTAGTGCTATTGGGGGCTCTATGGTTGCCATTGCACATCTGATTAACCTTCGTCTTTCTCGCCTCCAACTTTGCCGTGTTTAAATTTTAGGCTAACCCACCCAAATTGTTCGCCTTCCTTCATTCACTTTTCTTTTGAAAAGAATATATGAAGATGTAAGCCATATAATTTCTCGTTTCTGCAACTTTTTTAGCACTTTTAGCATCTTTCATACTTTATAGACCTCTACAAACTCAAAACTATAACACTACATGAAATTTCCGTTTACACTACTCTGTTTGATCGCTACAGCCAGCAGTGTGTTAGCTCAAATTGATGCCCGTTTATTCCAGTTTCCAGATGTATCAGATACCCATATTGCCTTCAGTTATGGGGGAGATATTTGGCTGGTCGAAAAAGAGGGCGGAACAGCTATAAAACTCACTTCTCCGAAGGGGACTGAAGAATTTCCTAAATTTTCTCCCGATGGAAAAACCCTTGCATTTTCTGGTAATTATGATGGAAATACAGATGTGTATTCCATTCCTACACAAGGAGGAGTACCTACCCGAATTACACATCATGGAATGCGAGATCGAATTATAGACTGGTATCCCGATGGAAGATATATGCTGTATGCATCTTCTATGAACAGTGGAAAACAGCGTTTTTCACAGTTTTATAAGGTTTCTGCTACAGGTGGATTACCAGAAAAATTGCCCATTGCTTATGGAGAATTTGCCAGTTTATCTCCAGACGGGAAGAAGGTAGCATATACCGATCGCTCCAGGGTATTCAGGACCTGGAAGCGCTATCGCGGAGGAGCTGCTGCGGATGTTTGGTGGTTTGATCTAGAGACCCTACAGTCTCAAAATATTACCCAGAACACGGCAAATGATGAACTTCCCATGTGGGGAAACAACAAGATATATTACCTATCTGATAAAGGGGCCAACGAGCGGTATAATCTATGGGCATATGACCTTTCTGAAAAAGAGCATAAGCAAATCACTCAATTTGCAGATGCAGACGTTCACTTCCCTTCTATCGGCCCAAAGGAAATTGTCTTTGAAGCGAAAGGCCAGCTGTATTTATTGGATCTAGCAACTGAAGCCTATAAAGAGGTTCCCATCCAGGTAGTTACAGATCTCGTAGAAGTTAAGCCTAAGAAGGAAAAAGTAAGGGAATACATGCAAAATGCAAACATCTCACCAGATGGGATGCGGGTTGTGGTAGAAGCAAGGGGGGAGTTGTTTTCCCTACCAGCCGAAAAGGGGATCGTGAAAAACCTGACAAATACCTCAGGCTTTGCAGAGCGTTTTCCCGCTTGGTCGCCTAATGGGCGGTATATAGCCTATTGGAGCGACAAATCTGGAGAATATGAGCTTACCCTTCGGGATATAACAGAGGGAGGAAAAGAAAAAAAGCTTACCAGCCTGGGTCCAGGATTTCGCTACAGTCTCTATTGGTCTCCCAATAGTGAAAAACTGGCCTTTGTAGATCAGACAATGACGATTTATATCTATCACATGGCAGATGGTACAACTGTTAAAGTTGATCAGGAAATAGACCTCTTTGAAGGAGGACTCAGAGGATGGGGAGCAAGTTGGTCTTCCGATAGTAAGTGGCTGGCTTATGACAAAACGCTAGGAAACCAAAATTCGGCCATATTTTTATTTGACTCAGATTCAAAAAAACTTACTCAAGCTACGTCAGGATTCTATTCAGACATACAACCTACCTTTGATCCCGATGGTAAATACTTATACTTGGTTACCAATCGTTCCTTCAGCCCTGTCTACAGCGATTTCGACAATACGTGGTCTTATCCCAATGCCACACAACTGGCAATGATAACTTTACGAAAAGATATCCCTTCTCCTATGGCGGCAGAAAATGATACGGTGGCAATAAAAATGGAGGAGAAAAAAGAAGAGGGAGAAGGAGGCGAAAAGAAGGAAGATGAAGGAGAAGATGAAGACGAGGAGAGTGAGGGGGTAAAAATAGATTTTGACGGATTCGAGCGGAGGTTGATCGTGCTTCCGCCTGATGCGGGAAATTTGGGGGGATTATCTGCCGTAAGTGGAAAGGTGCTCTTCATGCGCTATCCCAATTCAGGAAGTGAGGGAGGAGAAAGCGTATTAAAATATTTTGATCTAGAAGAAGAAGAGGAGAAAAGTATTATGAGTGGGGTTAGGGGATATGAAGTAAGTGCAGACAACAAGAAAATCATGATTAGAAAGGGGTCAAATATTGGAATTGTGGATGTTGGTGCTGATCAGAAGCTCGATGAGACCATTGCTTTAAATGAAATGGAAATGTTGCGCAATCCCCGAGAGGAGTGGAAGCAGATTTACCTGGATGCTTGGCGCTTTCAGAGAGACTATTTTTATGATAGGGAAATGCATGGGGTGGATTGGAATACAGTAAAAGATCAATATGGAAAACTCATTGACGATGCGACAAGTAGGGAGGATGTCAATTACCTAATCGGAGAAATGATCGGAGAACTCAACGCATCCCATACTTACAGAGGGGGAGGAGACTTGGAAAGCCCAGAGAGAAAGGCAGTAGGATATTTGGGAATCGATTGGGAGAAAAAAGGTGCCTATTATACTGTGAAGAAAATTATCAGAGGCGCAGAATGGGACAATGAGGTGCGTTCTCCCTTAGATGAGCCAGGAATAAGTGTCAAAGAAGGAGATGCCATATTGGCTGTAAATGGGATGGAGCTCAATCAGTTTTCTGACCCATGGGCCGCCTTTGAGGGATTAGCGGGTAAGACGGTAGAACTTACCGTTAGCAGTACACCTTCATGGGAAGATTCCCGGACCATTTTAGTCAAAACAATGAGAGGTGAAACCCGCCTCCGCAACTTGGCTTGGATTGAAGAAAATCGTAAGAAGGTAGACGAGGCCTCTGGTGGGAAAATAGGGTACATCTACGTTCCTAGTACAGGAATTGGAGGGCAGAATGAGTTGGTTAGAATGTTTTATGGTCAATGGAACAAGGAGGGGTTGATCGTAGACGAACGCTTCAACAATGGCGGTCAGATACCTGATAGATTTATCGAATTACTCAACCGCAAGCCCCTAGCTTACTGGGCCGTGCGAGATGGCCAAAATTGGCAATGGCCCCCTGTAGCCAATTTCGGCTCAATGGCTATGCTCATCAATGGTTGGGCTGGATCTGGTGGGGATGCTTTCCCCGACTATTTTCGGAAAGCAGGTCTGGGACCCTTGATCGGCGGAAGAACCTGGGGAGGACTCATAGGAATTTCAGGCTCTCCCTCTCTTATAGATGGAGGAGGAGTGAGTGTACCAACGTTTCGGATGTACAACCCCGATGGTACATGGTTCAAAGAAGGACATGGAGTCGCTCCTGATATTGATGTGCCAGAAGATCCTACTGCACTAGCTCAAGGGAAAGACCCTCAACTGGAACGCGCGGTTGAGGAGGTCCTGAAATCTATTGAGGCCAAAGGCCCAATTCACCCTGAAGAGCCTGCACGGGAAGATCGAGTTCCTTTGGGACCCAAGTAAATATAGGTATAAGTTGCGGAATCTCAGTTTGAAGTATAGGGTTCCGCAATTTATAATTGTATAAGTTGCGGAATCTATGCTACTTTGCATAGATTTCGCAATTTATATGATCCGCTATGGTAGGTAGAGAGAAGGAAATCGAAGTTTTACAAAAAGCATTAACATCTCCAAAGCCCGAATTAGTTGCGGTTATTGGACGGAGAAGGGTAGGGAAAACTTTCCTCATTCGCAACTTCTTTGGGAATGATATTGATTTTGAAATGGTGGGGCTTAAAGATGGAAACCTAGCGCAACAACTCAGGAACTTTTCCTATAGCCTCCAGGAAGCTGAAAGGGCAAACGGGCTAAAGGATAGCCCTAAAGATTGGTTAGCTGCCTTTCATCAACTCAAAGAATATTTGGAAGGCCTTGAAAGGCCTAATAGAAAGAAAGTTGTATTCATAGATGAATTGCCATGGGTGGCTACCTCACGGTCAGATTTTTTAACTGGTTTTAGTTATTTCTGGAATAGTTATGCCTCAAAGAACTCTATTCTTGTTGTAATATGTGGTTCTGCGACAGCCTGGATGATTAAAAAAATTATTAATAATAGGGGGGGATTACACAATAGAGTCACTCGGATAATTATCCTTCAACCTTTCTCTCTAAGGGAAACAGAGGCGTATTTTAATGCTAGAGGGATTTTATTTGAAAGGTACCAAATTTTGCAGTTTTACATGACGATGGGAGGAATTCCTCACTATTTAGACCAAGTTGAAGGAGGGAAAAGTGCCGTTCAACAAATTGATGAAATCTGTTTTGGGGTACACGGGTTGTTGCGAAATGAGTTTGATAATCTGTATAGTTCCTTGTTCAAAAATCCTGAGAGATATGAAAAAGTTGTCGAGGTTCTCTCCACATCCTGGAAGGGGCTTAGCCGGGCCGAAATTCTTAAGCGAATAAATTTAAACGATGGTGGTGGGTTCAGTACCCTTCTTAAAGAATTAGAGCAATCTGGATTTATTTCTTCTTTTGTGCCTTTCAATAAAAGGAAAAAAGAAACTTTATACCGCCTAACGGATAATTACTCTCTTTTTTATTTAAAGTTCATAAGAGGTATTCCAAAGAATGAATCGGGGAATTGGAAAAATTTGAGTGAAACGCAGAGTTGGAAGTCTTGGAGTGGATATGCTTTTGAAAATATTTGCCTTCAGCACATTGATCGGATCAAACAGGCGTTAGGAATTTCAGGAATTTACTCAAGGCACTTTAGCTTTTTTTCAAAAAGCTCAGATGAGCATCCCGGAGTTCAAATAGACTTACTGATTGATAGAAAAGACAATAGTATCTCTCTCTGCGAAGTTAAATTTTACAATGATAATTTTCTTTTGTCAAAAGAAGAGGCTGAAAAAATACGGATCAAACGTTCCCTTTTTAAAAAATTAAGTAAAACCAGAAAACAAATTTTCCTTGTGTTTATTACTTCCTATGGCTTGCTTGAGAATAAGCACAGTATTGGACTTATTGATCAACATCTGACGATGGATGACCTTTTCTAAACCCCACCACACCATACAGACTCACCGAGGTACCATCCCCACCTTACTTCGATTGCTCGACCAAAGGTTGAAATCAATCACATTGATAATTCCATTTCCATCTGCATCTACTGATAGGTATTGGTTGAGGCGTGAACTATTATTTCTCCATACGATCTAACTCTGGTACATTCATACCTTGTAGATCTAATTTTGTCTCTAGCATACCCAGGTCCAAGCTATCTGGGGGAGAAGGGTCTTGGGGGACTGTATCCTGCCTAACCGTTTCAGATAAGATATATACATCTCTGGCCATCCACCGATACCAGTTAGAGTCTCGACCTCTGAAGGATACCTCTTGGGTTCCAGCAGGTATGGGGATATGGAAAAGGGCATAAGAGACGCCCCATTCATCGCTAAGGTCGGTAGTGGAACCCCGTTGTCTTTCTCCCCTTTGCCAAGTTTGCCCTTGGTCGAAGCTTACTTCCATAAACTGTGCAGTACGGGTAATATCTGGACTGGCAAATACCATAAAGGCATTTTCTGGCGCAGGTTTATTGAACCGTATGGTAGGATCGCTTGCATCAG
>JBCCTX010000191.1:0-14742 GCA_039197765.1 Bacteroidota bacterium | reverse complement strand
GCCGGGTCTCATTATAATTATTCAGTATTTTTGTACGTTCCTCAAGGCTTGCATTTTGTGCATATTCAGGATAATTAAGTTTCAGGTATTTAACGTTTCCTTTTACAACTGCGCGGGAAAACCCTATTTCGTGGTACGAACTTTCCCGCTCGATAAATGTCTCACCTTCCAAGGCTGCCTTAAAACTTCTTCCGTCACTAATAGCATCTGGCGTTTTATGCCCAGCAAAATCAAGGAGGGTTGGCAAAAAATCTATATTCGATACTAATGCGTCATTTGTTGATCCACAGGTAAAGCCTGAACTACGCCAGACAATGCTTTGCGAATGTATACCCCCATTGTATAATGTTCCCTTATTATGTTGACCATGATCCGTAAAGAATATAATTAGGGTATTATCAATCTTACCCGTTTCTTCGAGTTTTGCCAGCAAAGCGCCTAATGCATCGTCCAACCATAATAAATTGGTTACTGCTCTCCCTTCCAAGCCAGCTTCTTTAATACGCGTAGGTAACGTTTCGCGTGGAGGCAATACCGTTAAGGGTGCATCTAAATATCCTTTAGCCGTGATTCTGGGATCGGCATCATACGAATTTTCGGGATTTAACGGACCATGAGGGAGGGTTGTTGCAAAGTATAAAAATGTAGGTTCCTCTTTATACCTTTCTAAAAATCTCAATCCACCTTCAGCTATCCAATCCATATTGTGTGAAGCCAAGGCTTTAATTCCTAACCAATTTGGATTGTTGTGATACAGGTTATCTGCAAAATCGAATCCACAATTTTTAATATCTTCCTGAAGTGATTTATGTCTACGTTCAAGTTCGGCTTTTACTTCCGGATCATTGGGGTTAGCATACAGATCAGGTTTTTGATTATCGTCAATTTGAGAGAGGCTTTCCACTACGTGATTTTTACCTACAAATCCCGTTTTGTACCCTAACTCCTGTAAATAATGGCCGATTGTTTTTTCCTTTCCTGGAGTTATAAAAGAATTAAATTGAACAGCTGTTTGACCTTCATTCTTCTTCGTATTTTCAACAAATCGCTTATTTGTTGCCCTACTTGCATAGTTACCCGTTAAACAGTTATACCGACTAGGTGTACAAACAGGAGAGACGACTCGTTGATTGGTCATAAATACACCTTCCGTTGCTAATCTGTCAAGATTTGGTGTTAGGTTTTTTCCTTTCCCCTCTGGCCGGGTATTAAACATTTCAGGATACATGTCATCGGCAATAAAGAAAATGATATTGGGCGGCTCAGCGGATTGGATGTGTTGTTCTGGTTTACACGAAAATAGGGTTGTGAACAGCATCACAATAAACAAGCTTCTCTTAACTAATATTCTCATGTTGACATAAGTTACTATCTGAGAAAAATTCAGAATAATCCTCTGCGTATCTCCTTTCCTTCTCTCGTAGCTCTGTGGTTAGGTAAATGCGCTTACATAAATCCTTTGGATTACATTCATATATAATGGCCTATTTTATTACTCAAATTTTTTAATCCTATCGATTATCTGCTCGTTGGTTTGCTGAATGAGTGCTATATTCTCAACATCCGGATGTTCCTGTTCATCCAATAAACCTTTTCGCCTGGCTTTATTGCGCTGATAAGCCCCACACAAATGAAAACCCACACAACCCTTGTTTTCAAAAAGTGCTTCAACCTGTTTTTTATACCAGTTTCCCTCTGCGCGTTTAAAGTTATCTTCGCCCATTGCAATCCCAGAACCATCGGCTAATAAAACCGGTTTTCCGGTTTTCTTGTACCATTCAGCGAGATGTGTTGCAGGATCTTTGAAATCCTGGAAAGATAGCACATCTACATAGGGCATCGCAGCTTCAATCACTTCCATGGCAATTGGTGCATTCGCTTCGTAACGGTCGCCAAGAATCAGGTGGTTCGGATCGTATTTCCTGATGGCATCGTGAATGGTTTTGTAGTATTGTTTTGCCATTTTAGAAAGCTTGGCACGCCCTTGCTGTGATTCCAGTTCTTCCGGATCAAACATCGGTCCGCGCCATTGGTTCTCTGGACGGTCGTGTATCCAGGTCGGGCAATCGCTAAAGAAATAGCCGATTAGGTTTGGATCATCCTTTACTTCGGCACAATAAGCACGTGCAACATATTCACACCAGGCGATCCAGTCCTCGCTAAAAAAGTCATAATGCACCGTATGCTTTTCCCATTGATGTGCCTCAATGAAGGGAAGCATTCTGCAATAAGGCATGTCCAGTGCCTTTAATTCATCCACCGTAAAGGATCGGGAATGTTGCCATTTCTTGACAGTTACTTCCTGCTCCCAACCCATTGTATTAAATCCCCATTTCTCCAAATTGGGTTTCACGGACTTCTTCAGCCACTCTATGGTACTGCCATTGTATTTTTCCTCCCACATGTGAAGGTTTTCTGGATAGCGACTACTGGCCGGATCTATGTGGTTTATTCCTAGAGAAAAGAATGGTTCTCCTTGTGGTGTAATAAAAAACACATGTCCATCAACTTCTCCGAGTGTAAAAAAACCTTTGGTGTTTTCTTGGGTTGTTTTAATCTTCTCTTGGGCGTTTAAATTTTCAACCCATACTGAACCAACCCATATGGAAAGGATAATTCCAGATGTAATGTATTTGTACTTCTCCATTTCTAGTGCGTTGCAGGATATTTATCCAATAATGCTTTGATGATAGCAAGTAAAAAGCGGAAGTATAGTAGTAGGTTTTTCATGTGTAGTAAATTTGTTGTTTAACTTGTATCTATTCCCATCGCTGTTTCCGCCTGGAATATGCAAATTCAGCATTACCGGCACTTTCATGCCAAAGTAAGGCTTCCGTATTTGCCTTTTTAATCTGGTCAAGCGCATCTATTCTGGGTTTTCCATAAGGATCAAAGAATCCTCCTTGTTGTTTTCCCGTATCATCAAGACGGCCCCCTTTCCATTGCTCTAGATATCCACAGTTATGCCAACCAAGCATAAAAGGCAAATTCATAATCCCTTTCATATAAGTCGTATATTCTTCCCCCACTGCCATTTGACTTTCCACTTGCAACCCTTTGGACAACCGCATTTCCTCCACGGTATAGGAGTATGCATGGTCGCCATTGAGAATAGGTTTGCCAGACAGCTGATGATACATTGTCAATTCTTCTACATGCGAAGCTGTAAACATTTCAAAATCTTGAATGAGCAACACATCAACATATTTGCCAACAATCTCATATACCCAAGCTGGATGGCCTGGTCCATGGCAAAAGATTTTATCCCCCAATATCAGGTGGTTTGAGTCATATTTATGGATGGCTTCTCGATTGATTTTATGCCACATTTCCAGGATGAGCTTGTTCATTTCTTCCTGATCAGCGAGCCACTTTTCTTTATTATTCGGCTCTGACCAGTTATTTATCTTTCCAAGATCTTTCCAATTTTTTAATTCAATATGGTAGTTTTTACCAGCTTCTATGGGTGAATTATAGTGCTTCTTAAGTATTTCCATCCACATTTTTTTGCCTTCAGTTAGTCCCTCTTTGTTGATGATGTCTGCAACCCATGGATGATATGCAAAGGCTGTATCCTTCAGATACCTCATTTTGTAGATGCTATATTCATAGGACGGTAAATCTTCATAGGTATAGCCGATCATGAATTTGTTATTCTTGTGTTTTGCGCAATAGGCGCTGGCTATTTTGTCAGCATTTTTTTTAAACCCCTCACTGAAAACATCCGGAAACTTGCCGTTTGGGCTGTAGAGCTTAACACGTTGAGCATGGATGATACCGGTCTTAATTTTGCCTAGGTAAAATATCTCCAGATCTTCAAAGTATTCATCAGGGATGTTCAGCGCCCGGTGAAAGGGTATCGTGTTAAATCCGTACTCTTTATGATCTTTGGCTGCCTGTGCCATCCATTTCTTAATTTCTGGTAATGCATTGGGATTGAATTTCCCACCAACCATAATATCCTCACCGAACTTCTCTCCCCAGAAATTCTCATTGTAGGGAGCAAAGCGGATATTCGCCTGCATGTGATTCATACCTGTTGAAATAAACTTATTTCCATTTCCATCAACCAGCCACCAGACATTGTCAATTTGTTCCAGATGGACAAAGGATGAATTACCTACGGTAATCTTTTTTTGTGGATCGGTACATTCAACAAAAGCTGTACAAAAAAAAACTAGCGTAAAGAATATCAATTGTTTCATAAGGTTTACATGTTAGGTGAGTCCCATAAAACTTCCCAATTGTCTTAGCTATGTAAATTAAGTATTGAGTTCATTTTTTATTCGGTAGATGGGAAAATTCCTCACCTATTTTTTTGAGGAGCTGGTAGGAAACAATAGTGTTTCGGCCGCTATTCCTTCGCCTAGTTTGAGAAAATGCGTACGGTAGATTAGTAGCATATCAATGAATTTTTGAGTAAATCAAATATGCATAGAAAATGCCATCTATAGGTAGATATTTTGTTATTAATGGTTGAGAAATTGCTTCAATAGTAACCTCTTATTGAGGTCATTAAAGGAATTTATTACCATTAGGATGGTTTTGGCTAGGCCCTATATGATACGCGCTCACAATCATTAATTGAGACGACATGAGATATTACTTCCTTTTTTGCTTGCTAATTTTCAGCCCATATTGACATCCTGCCAACGCTGGCTGATCTGTGCAATATCCCTTTATCTAAAGAATTGAACCTGGATGGGGTTAGCCTCAAAAAACACCTAATGAATAAAGAAACTCCTCTCTTTGATCGAATGATTTTTAGCCATATGCATTTCGGGAGGAAACTACAGCCTACTAAAGGGGCGGTAAGGACGCAGTGGTACCGCTACGTATTAAATCTCAATGAAGAGGACCTCTACCACATGATCAACGATCTGGGACAGGAAGTCGATATCAAGAAACAAAATTCCTAGCGCTTTGTACAACTTCAGGAAGCTTACACAGCCTGATTCAAAGACGTCGCAGAAGGGTGGAAATTAGAACCGGTTATCCCTTGCGGATATGATGAATTCCCGACTTGTAACCTAAGCGTGGTAGGTACCAGAACGAGTGGAGATTTACGATTTCATGAACGAGGGTTCGTTAATGCCTAGTTAATCAATTGGATTAATCCCAATGATAGCATTTTATGGATTTCATCTGGTAACTAGTTACTCTATTTCTTTCCTTTTCAAAAATTGACACAATTCCCTTTAGTAAAATAAGAAACCCCCTGTATATGAGGGGGTTGAGTCTTATCGGTTGTACCCGGGGCCGGACTCGAACCGGCACGGACATTACTGTCCACAAGATTTTAAGTCTTGCGTGTCTACCAATTTCACCACCCGGGCGGGGTAGCTAAAGGTTCAGGGTTTTGGGTTGAGAAATTCTGGGTTTAAATCGGAAACAAAACTTTTCTTATTCTGCCCTGAATTTGAAACTCATATCCCCAAACGGGAAATTAACTTTTCAAAAGTACAGTTTGGACCAACAATTGCCAAATTTTTGCTGGGGAAACTCCATTCCTGGATATAATGGGCCTGATTTTCTTTCAAAAAGGAAAAGTAAGGACCTGCTCTTGGTGGCAGAGGGAAGGCCTCAATGTTTGAGTCGGTAGGGGATAAAATGAAAGGTTTTCTATGTGTTAATTATTGATAAGCTACTTCAATTTCCCGATAACCGGATGCGAATAGTTGTTTTACCCTCAGGAATTGTATAAGCAGGAATGGATAATTCTAGCCGTTTTAATCCTTCTATTTTTCGATCCAGTTTCAAGGGGGGAGGATCTAAGGAGACGACGGATAGGTGCAGGTCGGGATGAGATAGGTTTTCTAGCTTTAAAGTTTGCCCTTCTTGATGTAATATAGCTCCACCTGAGGTGAATTCAATCTCTGATTGGGTAAGGAGTTGCCAAGTAATCTCTTTGGTTCCGGGAGAAAGCGCTAATTCATCTTCAATCACAAGGGAGCTTTCGCTTTCTTTGGTGAAGGTCCTCACAGCACTTTGTAATTGCCCCTCGAAAGTGGGGGAGAGGTCAAAGCTTGCAGAGGGATTATTGCCTGGATTGAAGGTAACCAGTTCCGACATTCCCTCCACGACGTGTAATTCTCCATTTACCGTTAGGGTACTATGTCCCAAGTTATTTTTAGTCAACAAGGTCCATCGTTCACATGCTTGGCATTTTCCCCAAAGGTCGAAACCGGTCTCCTCCAAGTCATTGTAGTTCTGATTGCCTGGATCTACTACCCAGCGCACGCCGTTGAGTTCGAATACAAAGGAGCCTGCATCCATATTCCCATGGTTGACTGTGCCTCGTCCTCCCTTTGCTCCCAGGTAGAAGCCATTTTCTCTCCCCATAAATATGGCGATGGGGTTTGCCCCTTCTGCTTTGTAGGCTGTGGGAATGGTACTTTCAGCAATGGGCTTGTATTGGCTGACCCAAACCAGCCCAGCTCCGGCCCATCGGCTCAATTTCCCCATTTCTGCTTCGGGTTGTAGAAAGCGATCTTTTTCAAAGTAGGAAGCTGTTTGGGTTTCTGTCGCAAACCAAGCCAGGGTCCAGTCGCCATTTTCATTTCTACGATCCCCGCAATCAGCAAAATTGTAGTACATACCTGAGGGCGCATTGCACATCAGTCGAAACTGGGCACTTTTCTGGAAAGCAGGATAATCGGCGATACCAAAGTCTTCCCCTAAAGCACTTCTCAACATGGAAATCGTGAGCACACTAAAGCTGGTGCCATACCCCCAATAGGTGGAACCCTCAGGATAGGCCCCATCTGGCCCGTATTCTTTAAGGGCATAGGGTATACCGTCTAGGGCTCTTTGTAGGGTCCTGCTTGCCAATTCTGGTTCCCTTTCTGCTACCATGAGGGCAGCTGCGATCATACCTCCATGGCATACCTGGTTCCAGTTATTTTCTGACCTAACCCACCAATTGTATTGCTGGTCATAGCTGGGCTTAATCCCTTTTTCCACAAGTGCCGTGAGGGCTAACTCTCGGGTTTGCTCATCCATGTCTTGGTAGGTCCAGTCCAAGCCTATGGCTACTGCCAAGGTCATTTCTGCTACATCTAGGAAGTGGGAAGGATTCCAGTCTGAAAACTGGCAGACCGTTCGAATTTCTTCTTTTATCCGTTCAAGAATTTTGGGTTGGGGATCTATGGCATATACCATTCCCAGGATGTTCATTCGGTACAGCATTTCCCTGGAGACCGATAGCAATCTTCTCCCGATTTGCTTGCGCTCTAGTAGCGGCTCTTGGTAAATCTTCTCTGCATTTTGCTGAATGGCAGCATACAAATTTTGAATTACCGGATCGTTAGCAAGTTTGTTTTTTAGCTGCTTTTTGAGGTGCGGATTCAAGATGAGTCGGGGGTACTCTTTCGAAATATTTTCTTGAAGATAAGTAATGGAGACGGCATGATCGAGTTTTTGAATTTCTGGGGCTTTCTGGCCGTAGGAAGGAGTAACCAGAAGGAAGAAAAGCCCTAACCTAACTATCTTGCTAGTATATATCAGGTTTTTCTGTAGGCATTGGTGAAAGGGGGAGAGTAGTAGCATGGTACGAGGTAATTGGGAAGGGATAAGTTACACATTTCTCTATCCAAGCTCAATATATGTTTGCTTTCATTGTACATCCCCTAGCTTCCTTCTCCGATACACAATCCCAACGCTACAAGGGGGAATTGGGTAAATTTTATTTTCAGTCATGTACCCAAAAAATGGGTAGAAAAACAGATGAAAATGAGCTTTCACCTGTTTTTCCCAAGTCTGTTTATTCAAACATGATGTTCAGCATTGCCTCTCGAAATTCCCTTTTGTAATCACTGGAAGTACGTTCTTCTGCTCCATTGTAGGCAATACAAAGGCTTGCCTGGGTTTCGGGGAAGTAGAGCATATACGCATTGAATCCGAAAATCCCTCCTGTATGTCCATATGCATCTCCCTCAAGCATTTTGTATAGGTCGATGCCCAATCCGGAGGATTCTCCATTGTGTCCTTCATAGTCATGTTCGTCTTCTGGCTTTTCGTACAGCGTTTGAGTCATTTGGGTAAAGGAGGCATCTGAGAGTAATTTTCCCTGGAAAAGTCCCTCTACAAATGTTCTCAAATCCTGCATGTTTGCCGCAACCCCTCCATCGCCCGTATTTGCATCCGCTATATCCAGGTGTTTGCTATCGAAGTATCTCCCTTCGCGAACGGATACATACGGGCGTACGACGCCTGTTGGCAGGGGTTCCTCCACACTTCCATAAGCTGCACTGGTCATTCCCAAGGGCGTAAAGATATTTTCTTGAAGAATTTTTGCCTGAATTTTCCCTGTAGCAGCTTCTGCTACCATGCCCAGCAGGACAAAATTGGTATTGGAGTAGGCATAGGTACTCCCCGGTGCATGGGTGGCCTTTTCTCCATAGGCATATTCCAGTTTTTCTTCTTGGCTTAGCTTCATGAAGGGTCGGTTGGTGGCATCGAGGTTGAACTGGGTGTTGTTGTAATCTGCTAAGCCGCTGGTATGGTTGAGCATTTGCTTTAAGCTGACTTCATTCGCATTTTCCAATTGATTGGTGATGGAGGCATCTATCCACTTTGTAAGGGGATCTTCGATTGTTAGCAGGCCTTGGTCCTGCAATCGAAAAATCATCACTGCGGTAAATACTTTTGAGATGCTTCCAATCATCATTTTATGACAATTTTCAAGCGCTATGTCATTTGCTATGTCTGCCATACCTGAACTTTGAAGCCAGGTAGCTCCATCCGGCGTTCGAAGGGCTACCATTACTCCGGGAGTCTTTTGAGCTATTTTTTCAAGTTCGGTTCGAAAGGCGGCAGACTTCGGGTGAGCGTTGGTGGATTCGGGGTTGCTTAGGGTGCAGTTGTAGGTTTCCGGGGCTACAAACTCGGCTTTCGAGCAAGAGCAGGCCAGGATAATTAAAAAGGAAGTGGATATTTTTTGGAAGATTTTCATAAGAAATGGAGTATTTTATTGATCTGTACATGACAAAACTATATCAAGACGATTTTCAATCTATTCTAGAGCTATTTGTCATCTCCTAGCCCCCTTCTCCGAATTAAAATCCCATTGCTACAAGGAGGTATTCGGGAATATTTATTTTTTGTCATGTACAAGGATTTTGTGGGTAAAGATGGAGCCTCTGGTGCTTAATTTTTAAAAGGATAAAAAGACAGCCCAAGCCCAAGGAATTGGTGAAGACCCGAAAGGGAAAAAGGTAGTTCAGGAGCGTATTGGTAAAAAACCAATAATTCTGGCGCGTTTCTATACGAACCCATTTTGTAGCCCAGGGCTAGGCTCATGGGAACGAGCATTGCCGAATGGCCTGTATTGCTAGCTTTTTGAAAGCGTTGGGCGCCTTCGTCAAATTCATATACTTCGCCGGGATAGAATACGCGTGCATAGCCTACACCTGCGCTCACCTGGGCAAATAATCCTATAGAGCTTCTGTATCTATACCCCAATTCTCCGGTGAGGAATATACCTGAAGACAGAAGTTTGTGGTGATAGCCTCCGATATTTCCTGCTACAAATACATTGCTTCTGGGATGCTGATTGAGTTTCCACTCTGTTCCGATCATAGCTCCTGGATGGAAATCCTGATTGCCAAAGCGAAGTCCCGGTTCCAATTGGTTGGTCCCGTGAAATACCAGAAGGCGTATGGGCTGGCCTGGTCCGAGCAAGGCTTTTCGCTGGCACCAGGCTTGCATCCAAAGCCCAGCGAAGAGTGTCATAAGAAGGATTTTCTTTGCCATAGTTGTTACGTTCTAATGGGTGAATGTTTTCTAAATCGATTGAGAAGGAAATCGATTGATTACTTCCAAGATGGATAATGTAGTAGCACTTTTGGAATCAATAGGATTAGAAGTCGAAAATTGGCTTATGAGGGTGAGAGTTTGGGGAGTCAATCCTATTGAAGGTGAACGCTCTTATTATGTTTGGAATAAGGACTAATTGAACATTTTTCAAGGCCTTAATCATTTTGCCTTAAAACTTAGCGTAACTATGTATTTAGTTATTCGAACTAAAAATTTTAATTTGCATTGAAAATTTTTTTTAATTTGTAGGGAAAGAATTTACTGATTTTACTTCCCGTGTATGAGTTTCACTAAAGACCTTCAAAAGCTCCAAAAAAAGGTCCTTGCGTTTGTGGGAAAATCTCCTTCTGAGGCTGTTACCAAAATTGCCTTCATACAGCCTTTTATTCAGGCTTTGGGGTATGACTTTCACGATCCTCAGGAGGTTATCCAAGGCTTTTTACCAGACTCTATCCAAGAAGCGGAAAGAATAGGCTATTGCCTCTGTAAATCTGAGCAGCCTATCCTGCTGATAAGTACTACCGCTTTTGGGCAGTCCTTTAGCAATGATAAGGTCAGTACTCTTTTTTCTGCATATGAGATTGCTAAGGCGGACTTTGCTTTGCTGACCAACGGGTTGCGCTTTCAGTTTTTTGCTGATTTCGAACGGGCCAACCAAATGGATGAAGAAGCATTTTGGGACATCCAATTGGATAAACTTTCGCCAGAAGATTTGGTAAAGCTTCAGGCTTTCTCCTCTTCCGTTTACAATGTCAAGCGAATTAAGAAATTGGCAACAACCTTGGTAAGCCCGAAAGCCTTGCGGGAGTTACTTGTCAAGGAGCTGTCAAATCCGAGTGATTCGATGGTTAGATTTGTCTTAAAGTCAACAGGTATGGCTAGGGTTACCAAGAAAATGATTGGGGAGTATCGCCCTTTGGTGAAAAAGAGCCTTCGACAGGCTGCGGAGCTTGCCTTTGGAGAGAGAGCCTTATCTGGGAGGACCTTCGATAGTTTTTTAGCCCTAAACGAATCTCTAGAAACCTTTGTGCACTTTCAACCTCCTACAGGTACGCAAGAAAAAGTTCTACCTGCTAAGGTTGAAGTGAAAGAACGAATGTTCTCTCTATCTCAAGGGGATTCCGACTCCTTAGCCCCCATGCGTAGAGCAGATATTTCCGATTCTCTGGTTTTTAAAATGGTACAATAATTGATATTCAATATTTTTGATGGTGAAGAAAAAATAAATTTATATTATTTTAGTTATTTATAATATAATCTTAGTGGATGAGCTAGTAATAAAAAATATCATTCTATCGCATGTCTTTTCAGCAAAATTTGAGCCTTCTCCAGCAGCAGATACACAGATTCAAGACTCAGGTCCCAAATAAGGAAGCTGCAAAACTTGCTTTCGTTCTACCTTTTATTGAATGTCTGGGCTTTAACGCCAGGGATCCTTATGAAGTTAAGCCCGGCTTTTCTTTAAAAATCGATTGCGCGGAGGCTCAGCGTATTGACTATTGCCTTATGGTCAATGATGCACCTGCCTTTTTGCTAGCTTGTGAAAATCCCTCACTTCCCTTAGACATTAAGCATTCCCCCCTTTACGATTGTTTTGGGGCAATTCCCTGTAAGTTTGCCATTCTTACCAATGGGATTGATTACCAATTCTTTTCTGACCTGGAGGAAGATGGGGTTTTAGATTCACAGCCTTTCTTTTCTATTGATTTAGAGACCCTTTCTTCCACCCAAGTTGAAGACTTGGCTCGTTTCCAAAAGAGCGAATTCAATCCCAAAGAGATCCTTGTGGCAGTTACCAACCTCAAATTTCGGAGAGATTTGAAGGAAGCCCTATACCAGGAATTGATGAATCCTAGTGAGGAATTCATTTTTCACATTCTTAAATCCATAAAGATTGGCCGGGTTACCCAAAAGCTTATCGAGGCATATCGACCCGATGTGAGGGAATGTATTCGCGAGACCTTGGAGGAATTGGTAGATGATATGATTAGCCCGCATTCAACCACTTCTCTTCCACTGACTCCTAGTTCTCCAGATAGTCTCTTGACTAAGCTCTCCCCAGAAATGCTTAGGAATGAAAAGATGGATCCTCTTTCTTCTCCTCAGTCTCCTATCCAAAATGAATCCTCCTCGGTCTCCTTGGTTAGCGATGCTCAGGAAGTAATGCTTAGAGATGATACCCCACTACCCAACGGCAACAGCAATGGAAATGGAAATGGAAATGGAAATGGAATTTATACCGATTCAGGGGACGATCCGTTTTCTATTCGTTTTTAAAAGTATATTTTTCTATATTAGTATCATTCCTTTCCACAGCCGGTGAAGTCGGCCTTTCCGTATTATTTTTCCTGTTTACCTGTATATCTATGGCTCTTTCGTCGTCGTCTCTCATTCGGCTGTCTATATTATATATTCTGTTTTTTGTGGGTTGCTCTCCCAATATCGAATACGATTTTTTGATAGAGGGTGCCCACATCTATGTGGGAGATGGAGCTGCTCCTTTCGAGGGGAATGTGGGGATCAAGGGGGATGAGATTCACTATGTAGGTTCATATACCAACCTATCTGCCAAAAGGGTAATTGAAGCAAATGGTTTGGCCGTTTGCCCAGGCTTTATCGATGTGCATGCCCATTTGGAACCTCTGATGCAGCTGCCTGAATCAGAAAGCCATGTGCGACAAGGCGTCACAACTGCCTTGGGCGGACCTGATGGTGGTGGTCCAGATCCTTTTGTTTCCTACTTGGATTCTCTTGAAGAGCTTGACTTGGGGATGAATGTCGCCTTTTTGGTAGGCCATAATCGAGTTCGGGCGCGTGTCATGGAATTGGCCCGTCGTGCTCCCACTGCCCAAGAGCTGTCGCAGATGCAGCAAATCGTACAGGAAGCTATGGACGCCGGAGCCTATGGGCTTTCTACGGGATTGAAGTATTTACCTGGGACCTTTGCCAAAACCGATGAAGTAATTGCTTTGGCCAAAGTGGCGGCGCAGAATGAAGGAATTTATACCTCTCACATCAGAGAGGAAGGGCTAGGCCTGCTTCCTGCAGTCCGCGAAGTGATAGATGTGGCTTCTGGCGCACAAATGACTGCAGTTATCACCCATCACAAAGCGATGGGACAGCCCATGTGGGGGGCTAGCTCCCAAACGCTTGGGCTTGTAGATTCTGCGCGCGAGGCTGGACTCGATGTGCGCATAGATCAGTATCCCTATAATGCGAGCTATACAGGAATCTCTGTTCTGATCCCTTCTTGGGGACTTGCAGGAGGGAGAGAGGCCTTTCTTTCTCGTATTGCAGACAACTCTATCCGGGACAGCCTGCTTAGGGGCATTGTCTTCAACCTTCAAAACGACCGAGGAGGAGGAGATCTCCGGAGGGTACAACTGGCGCGGGTCCGTTGGAACCCTGAAATGGAGGGGAAAACCTTATTTGAATGCCTTATTGAGGAGGAGATAGAACCTACCCTGGAAAATGGAGCTAAACTCGTCTTGGATATCCAAGAAGCTGGTGGCGCGAGTGCTATCTATCACGCCATGGATGATCAGGATGTGGATCGAATTATGGTGCATCCCCAAACGATGATTGCCTCTGATGGCCGACTGGCCAGGTGGCAAGAGGGCCATCCCCATCCCAGGTGGTATGGTACCTTTCCAAGGGTTTTGGGACACTACGTTCGGGAGAAGGAACTCCTTCCATTAGAAACCGCTATCCATAAAATGACTGGTTTACCCGCTTCTTTGCTCAATCTCGATGACCGTGGATATCTCACAGTCGGCTTCAAAGCGGATATTGTCATTTTTGACCCAAAAACAGTTATTGATAAAGCCACGTTTGAAAAACCTCACCAATATCCAGAAGGGATACGCTATGTCTTCTGTAATGGTGTATTAAAAGTAGACCAAGGGCGCTTCCAGCCAGGAGGAGGTGGAAAAGTTCTGCGGAGAAATTCCGTGAATCTTTAATTGACACGCTGCTGGAAATAAGCATTGGATGGAATTACAAAATTATAAGAATAAATAATTTTGGATTATATGAAAAATTTGTAAATTCCATCTCAGAATATTTTTTCGACTGAATTTCGTCAAGCTGCCAACTTCGATCATCTTCATGAGACGGACTATAGTTTATTTCCTCTTGCTTACTTCCTTTTGCCTTACTTACAGTCAGGATCATTTTCGTGGTCAATCCAACCCTCCTCCACGGCAGAATAAATGGATCAATATTCCTGTTGGAAACCGCTTGGTTAGGACCTTTGCGGTATTTCCTACTGTGAGTTACAAAACCCCCGCTATACTATTGATTCACGATAATCAAGGCTTGACCAATTGGGTGAAAAGTTTTGCTGACCAATTGGCTGCCTCAGGCTTCATTGTCTTAGCCCCTGATTTGCTTTCGGGTTTGGGTCCATCGCGTGGAGGAACTTCTTCCTTTCAATCTTCTGATGCTACTCGATCTGCTGTTTCGGGGATGGATATCGATCAGGTAGTAATTGATCTTTCTGCTATCTCGCATTATTCTACGCGTCTCCCTGGAGCAAATGGAAAAACTGCTGCTGTAGGCTTTGGATGGGGAGGAACCCAAGCTTTTCACCTTGCTGCCAGCAATGCAGCTATTACGGCCTCTTTTGTCTTTTATGGCACAGGTCCTAAGGAGTCAGTTGCCTACCAACAGATTCAAATACCCGTTTACGGCTTTTATGGGAGCCAAGATGGACGCACTAATGCTACGGTCTCACTTTCCCAGCAGTATATGCGTGAGTTGGGGAAGATCTTCGAACCCGTATTTTATATGGGAGCTGGTCCTAATTTCATGCGTCGCGCCGATTCTCCGGGGGCGCCTTCTGCCTATCTTCAGGCTAAAGAGGCAGCTTTACAGCGTTTAGTAGAGATCTTAAAAGATCTCTAACCTTACGAACGTTTTTAGTTC